>NZ_JBFBAG010000031.1:0-140660 GCF_040682155.1 Amycolatopsis sp. NPDC051371 | reverse complement strand
TGGCGGGGGCGGGTCCGCCCGCCCCCCCCCCCCCCCCCCGCGGCGGGACCGGCACCGCCCGGTTCGTCCTCAAGAAGATCATCGAAGGACTCATCAGCATCGTGCTGGTGATCGTGCTGTTCTTCTTCCTCTTCCGGATGCTGCCCGGCGACCCGGTCGCCGCCATGACCCGCGACCGCGCCACCAGCCCCCAGCAGATCGCCGAGCTGCGCGAGAAGATGGGCGTCGACAAGCCCATCTTCGTCCAGTTCGGCCAGTACTTCTGGAACCTGCTGCACGGCGACCTCGGCGAATCCCGGCTGCTCAACAACGGCCGCCCGGTCGCCGACATGATCGGCGAACGGCTCTGGCCGACCATCCTGCTCGTCGGCAGCGCCACCATCCTCGCGGTTGTCATCGGCCTGTGGCTGGGCATCCGCGCCGCCTGGCGCCGCGACAGCTTCTTCGACCGCGCCCAGACCGGGATCGCGCTGACCCTCTGGTCGGTCCCGCAGTTCTGGCTCGGCCTGATGCTGCTCGTGCTGACCAACGGCCTGTTCCCCAGCCGCGGCATGCACTCCCCGGACGCCGCGCCCGACGTCCTCTCCCAGACCCTCGACGTCCTGCACCACCTGGTGCTGCCGTGCCTGACGCTGCTGGCGGTGTTCTACGCCCAGTACATGCTGATCATGCGGTCGTCGCTGCTGGGGGAGATGAACGCCGACTACCTCACCACCGCCCGCGCCAAGGGCCTGCGCGACGACCTCGTCCGCAAGCGCCACGCCGTCCCCAACGCGCTGCTGCCGACCACCACGCTGGTGTTCATGCAGTTCGGCGCGGTCGTCGCCGGCGCGGTCACCGTCGAAGCCGTGTTCAGCTGGCCCGGCCTCGGCCAGCTGACCTACGACGCGCTGCACGGCCCCGACCTGCCGGTGCTCCAGGGCGTGTTCACCGTGCTGGCGAGCGCGGTGGTGCTGATGAACCTGCTCGCGGAGCTGCTCTACCGCGTGCTCGACCCCAGGGTGCGTACCTCATGACCACCGCCGAAACGCCGCGGCAGATCGCCTGGAGCCGCCGGCGCGCGTCGATCGCCCGGACCTGGCGCGAGTTCGCCGGGCAGCGGGCCGCGCTCATCGGGCTGGTCCTGCTGGGCGCCACCGTCGTCGTCGCGCTGCTGCTGCCGCTGATCAGCGACCAGAGCGGCCTCGACGTCACCAAGGCGACCGGCGAGCCGCTGTCCCCGCCCAACGGCGACTTCTGGCTCGGTACGGACAACTTCGGCCGTTCGGTGCTGCTGATGACCATCTGGGGCAGCCGGATCTCCCTGCTCGTCGGGTTCTCCGCGGCGCTGCTGTCGGTCATCATCGGCACGCTCATCGGCATCACCGCCGCGCACTTCGGCGGCTGGGTGTCGGCGACGCTGCTGCGGTTCACCGACTTCTTCCTGGTCCTGCCCTCGCTGATCCTCGCGATCGCGCTCTCGGCGGTGCTGCCCAAGGGCGTCGGCACGATCATCGTCGCCATCGGCCTCACCGCCTGGCCCAGCACCGCCCGGCTCGTCCGGGCGCAGACGCTGACCATCGAGAGCCGCCCGTACATCGAGCGCTCGCACGCCCTCGGCGGCGGCCACCTGCACGTCATCGGCAAGCACGTCCTGCCCGGCGTCATGCCGCTCGTGCTGGCCAACACCACGTTGGTGGTCGGCAACGCGGTCATCGCCGACGCGACCCTGTCGTTCCTCGGCGTCGGCGACCCCAACTCCGTCACCTGGGGCCTGGTGCTGGAAAGCGCGCTCAACAACGGCGCCATCAGCCGCGGCGCGTGGTGGAACGTGCTCCCGCCGGGCATCGCGATCGTGCTCGTCGTCCTCTTCTTCACCCTGGTCGGCCGGGGCCTGGAGACCGTGCTCAACCCGAGGTTGAAGAAGTGACCACCCCGCTGCTGCAGCTCAAGGACCTCACCGTCACCTACGCCGTGGGCGAGCAGGAGGTGCCCGCCGTCCGCGGCGTCGACCTGAGTCTCGACCCCGGCGGCACCCTCGGCGTCGCGGGGGAGTCCGGCTCGGGCAAGTCCACCGTCGCGATGAGCGTCCTGCGGCTGCTGCCGCACACGGCGACGATCACCGGGGAGATCGTCCTCGACGGCGAAGACGTCACCGCGATGAAGTGGGGCCGCCTGCGCGCGGTCCGCTGGGCCGAGGCGTCGGTGGTGTTCCAGGGCGCCATGCACGCCCTCAACCCGGTCCGCAAGATCGGCGACCAGATCGCCGAGCCGCTGCGACTGCACCCGCCCGAGGGCGGCAAGGCGCTCACCGACGCCGCTGTCGACGCCCGCGTCGCCGAGCTGCTCACCCAGGTCGACCTGCCCCCGGGCCGCGCCGGCGCCTACCCCCACGAGCTCTCGGGCGGGCAGAAGCAGCGCGTCATGATCGCGATGGCCCTGGCCTGCTCGCCCCGGCTGATCATCGCCGACGAGCCGACCACCGCCCTCGACGTCATCGTCCAGGCCCAGGTGCTCGACCTGCTCTCGCGGCTGGTCGCCGAGCAGGACATCGGCCTGATCATGATCAGCCACGACCTGTCCGTGCTCGCCGCCACCTGCAAGCGCATCGCCGTGATGTACGACGGGCAGATCGTCGAAGAAGGCCCCAGCGCCGAGGTGATGGGCTCGCCGAAGCACGAACACACCCAGGCGCTCGCGGCGGCGTTCCCGACGGTCGGGGACCCGGTGTCGCGCTTCGCCCCGGCGACCAGCAACCCGCTGCCACCGGAGCCCGCGGACCGCGCCCCGGGCGGGGAACCGCTGCTGGCCGCGGAGAACCTGCGGGTGTCCTTCCGCGACCGCACCGGCAAGCGCATCGACGCCGTCGCCGGGGTCGACCTCGCCATCGCCCGCGACGAGATCGTCGCCCTGGTCGGGCAGTCCGGCTCCGGGAAGACGACCCTCGCCCGCACCCTGCTCGGCCTGCAGAAACCCGACTCCGGCGTGGTCCGCTACGCCGGGAACCCGGTCCCGTCCGGCGGCGCCGGGCTCAAGGCCTACCGGCGGCAGGTGCAGCTCGTCCTGCAGGACCCGACCAGCGCGCTCAACCCCGCCCACACGGTTTACGAAGCCGTCGCGGAAGGCCCCCGCATCCACAAGCTCGCCGACGAGCGCGCCGTCGTCCACCGGGCCTTGGAGGCCGCGGAGCTGCGGCCCGCCGAGAAGTACGCCGACCGGCTCCCGCACCAGCTCTCCGGCGGCCAGCGCCAGCGCGTCGTCATCGCCGGTGCCCTCGCCCTCGAACCGTCGGTGGTGGTGGCCGACGAACCGGTCGCGTCCCTCGACGCGTCCGTCCGCGGCGAGATCCTCGCGCTGCTGCTGCGGCTGCGCCGCGAGCTCGGCCTCGCCGCCCTGGTGATCACCCACGACCTCGGCCTGGCCTGGAACATCGCCGACCGCGTCGCCGTGATGTACCGCGGCGAGCTCGTCGAAACCGGGACGGTGGAACAAGTCCTGCTCGATCCGCAGCACGAATACACGAAGTCCCTGCTGGCCGCCCTGCCCGGCGGCACCGCCCAGCGCCGCACCGTCGCGAACTGACCGCGACGTGACGTCGAAAAACTGATACTGCGGGAAGCCCGCTTCAGCGCAGTGTGTAACCTCCGAACGGAAATGGCGACCACCACCGACCCCGCGCAGACGTCCTCGACCACGCTGGCCGAGCGACTTCTCACGCCTTCGCGATTCCCGTACCGCACGATCGCGATGGGCACGGTCGGCAGCACGCTGCTCATGATCGCCGCCTTCGGCGCCGGCGGCATCCTGATCAAGGACCCCGTGCTCGGCCACGGCCCGCTCTCGTGGATCCGCTACGGCCACGGGCGCATGCTCGCCAACGCCGTCCTCTACACCGGCTTCGGCCTCGTCGTGTGGGCCTGGGTCCGGCTCGGCCGCTACGTGCTGCTCGGCCGCGTCGGCAGCCGTCCCATCCTCATCGCCGCCGGCTGCTGGATGGCGCCGCTGCTCATCTCGCCGCCGCTGTTCACCCGCGACGTCTTCTCCTACCTCGGCCAGGGCGCCCAGCTGCTCTACGGGCTCGACCCGTACGCCAACGGCCCCGCCGAGCTCGACGTGCTGCCGAACGTCGTGCAGAACGTCCACCCGCTCTGGCAGACGACCCCCGCGCCGTACGGGCCGCTGTTCCTGCTGATCTCCAAGGGCGTCGTCTCGGTCAGCGGCGACAACATGATCCTCGGCGTCATCCTCATGCGCCTGGTCCTGCTCGTCGGCCTGGTCGGCACGCTCTGGGCGCTCCCGCGGCTGGTCAAGCACCTCGGCGGCAAGCTCCCGGTCGCGCTGTGGCTCGCCGTCGCCAGCCCGATGATGGTCATCCACCTCTTCGGCGGCCCGCACAACGACCTGATGATGCTCGCCTTCCTCACCATCGGCGTCCTCGCCGCCCTGGAGAAGAAGCACGTCGTCGCGGTCGTCCTGGTCACGATCGGGATGCTGATCAAGCCGACGGCCGCGATCGCGCTGCCGTTCATCGTCTGGATGTGGGCCAACCACCTCGAAGGCGAGTCGAAGGTCCGCAACTTCCTGCGCGCCGGCGCCGCCTCGGTGGGGCTGTTCCTGCCGGTGTTCGTCGCCGGCACGTGGATCTCGCTCGGCTCGCTCAACATGGGCTGGTGGTCCGGGCTCAAGGCCCCGCAGCTCATCGCGAACTGGCTGAACATCCCCACCGGCATCGGCGAGGTGTTCTACAACCTGGTCCACATCGTCGTGGACGTCCAGGTCTCGCCGTTCGTCACGGTCGCCCGCGCGGCCGGCATGCTCGTCCTGATCGCCTTCGGCGTCCGCCAGTGGTGGCTCGGCCGCGGCGGCGGCACCGAAGCCGTCTACCGCGCCGGGATCTCGCTGCTCGCGGTCGCGATCCTCATGCCGCCGACCCTGCCGTGGTACCTGACCTGGGGTTTCGTGCTCCTGTCGGCGTTCAAGTGGCAGCCCCGCCACCTGGCGCTCGTGGTGGCGGTGTCGGTGTTCGTGACGCTGGTGTACTACCCGACCGGCGAGCAGGCCCTGTACGACTGGTGGTTCATCGCCCTGGTCGTGGTGGCGAGCCTGTACTCGGCGGCTTCCCTGCTGCGCCCCGACCCGCTGGGCCTCATCGACGCGTGGCGGCGCCCGGAGAAGTTCCTCCGCGACTAAGAACCGGTCCAGCCGCGCCAGGTGTGGATCTCCGTCACCACCACCGCGTGCTCCGGCGGCCGCTCCGCGTACTGCTCGTACTTCGCCACCAGCCACGAGACCGGCTCGGCGCGTTCGTCGTCGGACAGCACCCGCGCGACGCCGTCGGCCCGGGCCCACCACAGCCGCGACCAGTCCTCGGCATACCCGTCGGCCAGGAAGCACACCGCCGGGTTCTCCGCGATGTTGCGCAGCCGTCGCAGCGACGTCGTCGACTTCGGTTTGTGGTCCACCGCGAACACCACCGTGTCGCCGCGCACCGCGAACGTCACCGGCACCAGGTGCGGGACCCCGGCCGCCGACACCGTCGCCAGCCGGGCGACCCGCGCCGCGGCGAACCGTTCCCGGGCCTCGTCCGGAGTCATGACAGCGCCGGGGAGCCGAACGTCAGCGTCCCCAGGTCCGCGTCCAGCTCCACCGGCAAGCCCAGCGGCAACGTCGGCGACGACGCCACGTGCCCGAACCCGAACTCCGCCACCACCGGCACCCCCAACGGTCCCAGCCGCTCCACCATCAGCGCACGCACGTCCGCCGGGTCACCGCACGCCGCCCACGAACCCAGCACGATCCCGCGGACGCCGGAAAACCAGCCGCTGCGCAGCAGCTGCGTCAGCATCCGGTCCAGCCGGTACACGCTCTCGGTGACGTCCTCCAGCAGCACCACCGCGTCCTGCGCCGAACCTTGCTCCGGAGTTCCGAGCCCCGCCGCCAGCAGCGACAGGTTCCCGCCGGTCAACCGGCCCGACGCCCGGCCCGGCACCAGCGCCGAACCGCCGCGCACCACCAGATTCCGCTCGGGGTCGAACAGGGACCGCCGCAGGTGCTCCACCGCGAAGTCGTCGAACAGCACGCTCGCCGGCATCGGGGAGAACAAACTGGACAGTCCCAAGTGGACATCCACCGCCCGGTGCAACGCCGTGATGTCCGACGACCCGGCCAGCACCTTCGGCCCCGCCTCGCGCAACGCGGCCCAGTCCACCAGGTCCAGCATCCGCTGCACGCCGTAGCCGCCCCGCGCCGCCAGCACGCACCGCACACCCGGGTCCAGCCACGCGTCGGTGAACTCCGCCGCCCGCGCGGCGTCCGAAGCGGACAGATACGGCGGCGACCCCGGCTCGGCGCGCACGCACGGCCCGATCCGCAGCTCGACACCCCAGCCGCGCAGCACCGGGATCGCCTTCTCCAGCAGGTCCGCCGGCACCGGTCCGGCCGGTGCGACCACCGCGATCGTGTCGCCCGCCCGCAGGCGCGGCGGCCTCACTTCGACAGCTCCAGCCGCGCCACGCCCGGTGTGTCGAACCCGAGCACCTGACCGTAGAACGACAGCTCCGCCTCCAGTGCCGCCACGATCGTCGCGGCCTGCCGGAACCCGTGCTGCTCCCCGGGGAAGCGCTGGTAGGCGTACGGGATCCCGCGCCCTTCCAGCCCGGCCACGAACCGGTCCGCCTGCTCCGGCGGGCAGATCCGGTCCTCCAGCCCCTGCTGGAACAGCACCGGCCCGGCCAGCGACGCCGAGTTCGCCAGCGGCGACCGCTCGACGTAACGCTGCCTCGTCTGCGGCAGCGGGCCGACCAGCCCGTCCAGGTACCGCGACTCGAAGTCGTGCGTGTCGCCCTCGGTACCGGTCCACCCGGCCAGGTCCAGCACCGGGTACATCACCGTGCCCGCCCGGTACGTCTTCGTCGTGGTCAGCGACGCCGCCGCGGTGAACCCGCCCGCGCTGCCGCCGCGGATCGCGAGCCGGTCGCCGTCGGCCAGCCCGGCCGCCACCAGCGCCTCGGCCACCGCGACGCAGTCCGCGACGTCCACCACGCCCCACTGCTCCCGCAGCCGCTCCCGGTAGGCCCGCCCGAAGCCGGTCGACCCGCCGTAGTTCACCGCCGCCACCGCGATGCCCCGGCTCGTGAAGTACGCCAGCTCCAGATCCAGCATCGGCAGGTACTGCCCGGTCGGCCCGCCGTGGACGTGCACCAGCAACGGCGGACGCTCGTCCTCGGGCGCCGCGAAGTCCGGGTTCGCCGGCCGGTACAGCACCACCGGCACCGTCTCACCGTCCGCCGTCGTGAACACCCGCTCCTCCGGCACCGGCAGGAACGCCGCCGGCAGCTCCGGCTGCGGCGTCAGGTCGGTCACCCCGCCATCGAGGGAGACGTGCACGACCGCGGCTTCCCGGACCGGGCCGCCCGCGATCCCGGCGACCCCGTCACCGAAGACGGCGAGCCCCGTCGACGACCACGCCGTCAATTCCTCGGCCACCGGTGTCACCGAGCCGTCCGTCTCGTCGAGCACGGCCAGCCGCCCCGACACGAGCACCGCGTGCCGCCCGCCGCCGAGCGGGGCGAACCACCGCGAACCGGCCTTCCACAACGGCCCGCCCAGCTCCCGCTCGACCGGCGCGAGATTCGTCAGGGCCCCGTCGAGCCCGATCCGGTGCAGGTTCCACCAGCCGTCCGGGTCCAGCAGGGCCAGCAGCGTCGCCGGCGTCTCCCACTCGACCTGGCACACCGAGACGTCCGCACCGCCGGCCAGCACGCGGTGCGGCCCGAAGGATCCGTCCTCGGCGACGGGAGCCACGCACAGCTCGGTCCCGTCCCACGGCATCGCCGGGTGGTTCCAGCCGAACCACGCCGCGTGCCGCCCGTCCGGCGACAGCTTCGGCACGGTCAGGAAGTGATGACCGGCGGCCAGCACCCGCTCGGCGCCGCCGTCGAGGGCGATCGCCACGAGCTCCCGCTCGATGTCGGTGGGCCGCGGTCCGACGCTGCGTTCGCGGACCGCGAACACCTCACCGGGCCGCCCGGCCCGCAGGTCGCCGTAACGGACGCTTTGGGGCTGCGCGGGCTCCGGTGTCAGCGGCACCACACCGGTTTCGCTCACCGCGTAAACCCGCTGATCGGCCCAGTGCGTGAACACCACCACGCCGTCGACGACGGCCCAGGGTCGCCCGCCGTATTCGTGCAGCCGGTTGCGGACGTTCCACGGCG
Source organism: Amycolatopsis sp. NPDC051371 (assembly GCF_040682155.1). Taxonomy (NCBI): domain Bacteria; kingdom Bacillati; phylum Actinomycetota; class Actinomycetes; order Pseudonocardiales; family Pseudonocardiaceae; genus Amycolatopsis; species Amycolatopsis sp. NPDC051371. The sequence goes on along the minus strand of NZ_JBFBAG010000031.1, from coordinate 132,468 downwards.
CCGGCAGCACGTCCTCGGTACCCCCTGGCACCGCCCGGACCAGGGCGACCCGTCCCTGCTCACCGGGCCGCGCCTCGGCCCACCACACCTCGTCCCCGACGACGTCGAGCCACTGCGGGCCGCCACCGGCGGCGGCCACCTCGGCGGCGGTGATGGGCGAGGACCAGGTTCCGTACGGGGAGATCCGAGACACCCCCAGAGGCTAGCGGCCCGCGAAGGGTGGGGCGGCGGATGCCGATCATGCGCCCGTGGCCTAGGGTCGACAGTGCTATGTCTCGCGTAATCCACGTCTTCCGCCAGCCGGATCGGTTCGTCGCCGGCACCGTCGGCGAGCCCGGCGATCGCACGTTCTACCTCCAGGCGTCGGAGGACGTGCGCACCATCAGCGTCAGCATCGAAAAGCAGCAGGTCGTCGTCCTCGCGGAGCGCCTCAGCTCACTGCTCGAGGAAGTCGCCAGCCGCTTCGGTGCCGACATCCCCGACGACGTCCCCGACGACCAGCTCGACGTCGACCCCCTCACCGTCCCGGTCGAGGAGGAGTTCCGCGTCGGCACCATGGGTCTCGGCTGGGACGCCGACAGCAGCGCCGTCGTCATCGAGCTGCTCGCCATCACCGAGGGCGAGGTCGACGAGACGGTCGTGCTCGACGACACCGAAGAGGGCCCCGACGCCGTCCGCGTCTTCCTCACCCCGGTCGGCGCCCGCGCCTTCGCCGAGCGCGCCGACCGCGTCGTCAACGCCGGCCGCAAGCCCTGCCCGCTGTGCGGGGAGCCGCTCGACCCGACCGGGCACATCTGCCCCCGGCAGAACGGCTACCGGCGCGAGACCGACGCGGACGAAGACTGACCATGGCGAGAACCCCCGCGGAGCCGCCGGCTCAGCCCGACCCGGCGGACCCCGCGTCCCGCGAACTCGTCACGCACGGCCGCATCGACGTCGAAGGACGGCTCGTCGACGCCTCCAACGTCACGCTCTTCTGCGCCATCGAGCTCGACGGCGTCACCGGCCGGGTCGTGTACAAGCCGGTGTCGGGGGAGCGGCCGCTGTGGGACTTCCCCGACGGGACCCTCGCCGGCCGCGAGGTCGCCACCGCCATCATCAGCGAGGCGGCCGGCATCGGCGCGATCCCGCCGACCGTCCTGCGCGACGGGCCGTTCGGCCCCGGCATGGTCCAGCTGTGGATCGAGACGACCGAAGACGACGTCGTCGAGGTCCGCGCTCCTGACGACCTTCCCGAGGACTGGCGCGTCGTGCTGCACGCCCACGACCGGCTCGGCGAACCCGCGGTGCTGGCCCACGCCGACCACCCCGGGCTGCGCGACCTCGCCGTCCTCGACATCGTCGTCAACAACACCGACCGCAAGGGCGGGCACCTGCTGCCCGGCCTCGATGGCCGCGTCTACGGCGTCGACCACGGCATCTGCCTGCACACCGACCCCAAGCTGCGGACCGTGCTGTGGGGCTGGATCGGCGAACCGGTACCGCCGGACACCGTCGAGAAGCTGCGCAAGCTGCGCTCGGAGATCGACGGCGGCCTCGGCAAGACGCTGTCCGAGCACATCACGAAGTTCGAGATCCGGGCGCTGGCCGAACGCACCGACTTGCTGCTGGCCGAAGGCATCTTCCCCGAACCCGGCGACGACTGGCGCGCCATCCCGTGGCCGCTGTTTTGATTTCCGACGTTCTCGACTCCGCCGCCCGTGCGCGGCTGGTCGACCGCTTCGGCGCGGACCTGGCCGAACCTTGGTGCGACGCACTCCCGGGCCTGGTCGCCCGGCTGAGCGCGCGGTGGGGACTCGAGGTCCGCGAAGCCCGGCCCGGCAACACCGGCCGTACGCTGCTGTGCACCGGTCCCGCGGGTGACCTGCGAGTTCTCAAGCTGACCCCCGATCCCGAAGTCGCCCGGCTCGAGCTCACCGGGCTGCGCGCGTGGGCCGGTTGCTCCCGCGTCGTCCAGGTGCTCGACGCCGACCTCGACGCCAACGCCATCCTTCTCGAGGGGCTCGTCCCGGGCACCCAGCTGGACGGCGACGTCCCGTGGGCCGAGATCGGCGAGATGCTCGACCAGTTGCATTCCGTCGAACCGGTGGGGCAGTTCGGCCGGCTGGCCGACGGCATCGACTTCATCTTCACGCTCTCCGAACGCCGCCGCCGTGAGTCCCCGGCCGCGGAACACCTGAGCGCCGAAGTCCTGCAGAAGGGCCGAGAGCGGGCGATGGAATTGGCCACCAGCGGGCCGGTGGCGCTCATCCACGGCGACCTGCACCCGGCGAACGTCCTCGACGCCGGGCCCGGCCGCGGCGCCGTCGCCATCGACCCGCGCCCCGGCATCGGCGACCCGTCGCTCGACGCCATCGACTGGATGTTCGTCCCCATGGCGAAGGGCGGCACGATCGACGACGGCCTCGCCGCGCTCGCCCCGCACGTGACGGACTTCGACGCCGAGCGCGTCCGCGCCTGGTGCGTCGCGATGGCCCCGCTGGTCGCGCTGTCGCCGCTGCGCCGCGGCGAGCGGTCGCCGTTCACCGACGCCGTCCTGGAGTTGGCGCGCTGACCGGCGTGGCATGACCCGTCCGGGTGCCGGAGACCACTAGCGTGCCGGGTCGTGCGCTCCCATTCCTATGACGACGTGCTCGCCGGCCCGCGCCGCAAGAAGGTGCCGGAAGTCCCCGCCGAGCCCGGTCTCGTGGTCGAAGACCCGGCCAGCGGCTACTGCGGCGCGGTGGTGAAGATCGAGTACGGCAACGTCGTGCTCGAAGACGCCAAGGGCCGCCACCGCGTCTTCCCGCTCGAACCCGCAGGCTTCCTGCTGGAGGGCAAGCCGGTGACACTGGTGCCGGTCAAGGTGGTGAAGGCGCCGGTCAAGCAGGTTTCGGCGTCCGGGTCGGTGAAGGTGCAGGGCCTGCAGGCCCGCGTCGCCCGCGACTCGCGCATCTGGGTCGAGGGCAAGCACGACGCCGAGCTGGTCGAACGCGTCTGGGGACACGACCTGCGCGTCGAAGGGGTCGTCGTGGAGCCCCTGGACGGCGTCGACGTGCTCTCCGACCGGATCGCCGAGTTCGGGACCGGCGCCGCGCGTCGACTGGGTGTGCTCGTCGACCACCTCGTCCGCGGCAGCAAGGAGTCCCGGCTCGTCGAGGCCGTCCACGACGAGAACGTGCTGGTCACCGGGCATCCCTACATCGACGTCTGGGAGGCCGTGCGGCCCGCCGCGGTCGGGATCAAGGCGTGGCCGAAGATCCCGCGTGGCACCGAGTGGAAGCAGGGGATCTGCGACGCGCTCGGCTGGGGGCAACCTTATGAAGGCTGGCAACGTGTCCTGAGCGGGGTGAGCAGTTTCCGCGACCTCGAGACCCCGCTCATCGGGGCCGTGGAGCGGCTCATCGACTTCGTCACCGAGCCGACGGAAGAGGACTGAATGTCTGAATTGTCCAAGGTCACGCGAAGGTCACGTCCAGTCACTACGTCGGTGCGAACCGGCGCGATCTGAGAGCATGAAGCCATGGCATGGGCAGTGGTCTGGTTGATCGTCGGCATCGCCCTGATGATCGCGGAAGTCGTCTCCGGCGACTTCGTGCTGATCATGCTGGGCGTCGGCGCGCTGTTCGGCGCCGGAGCCGACGTGCTCACCGGGAACCTCTTCATCGACGTCGCCGTGTTCGCCGTCGCCTCGGTCGGGATGCTCGTGCTGGTCCGGCCGGCGCTCAAGCGGCACTTCCTCGCCGGCACCGGCCACCGCACCGGCATCGAGGCCCTGATCGGCGCCCGCGCCGTCGTCGTGTCCACAGTGGACTACGAGGCCGGGCAGGTGAAGCTGGCCGGTGACGTCTGGTCCGCGCGCAGCCTCTCGGAGCACCACGAGCCGATCAAGCCCGGCACGTCCGTCACGGTCGTCGAGATCTCGGGTGCCACCGCCGTCGTGTCGGCCGAGCCGTGAGCCTGGGGCTCGTCGTCGTCCCCGAGGGCCGGGCCGCGGTGATCGAACGCGGCGGGCGGTTCCGCGCCGTGCTGGGCCCCGGCCGCCACTTCGTGGTGCCGTTCGCCGACACCGTCCGCGCCCGCGTCGACCTCGGCGAGCAGATCCTGTCCGCGCCGCCCCGGGTCATCGAGACCGGCGACGGACGGGAAGTCCACATCGGATTCGAAGTCGTTTTCGCCGTCACCGATCCGCGGCTCGCGACGTACGAAATCACGAACCCGGCGATCGCGATCGAACAGCTGACCACCACGGCGTTGCGGCAGGAAGCGAGCCTGACGACGGCCGAGCGCGCCGTCACCGCACCGGGGGACCTCCACCGTACAGTGTGGACGGTCCTGCACGACACCACAGGACGTTGGGGGATCGCCACCCGGGAGCTGACGCTCGCGGTGAGCCCGCCCGCGGCGCCCGGAACACCGTCAACCGCGCAAGAATGGTACTAGGTAAGGGGAAGATCTCTTGACCACCACAGTAGCGATCGTCGTGGTCGTCTTACTGGCTCTCTTCGTGATCATCACGGTAGCCAAGGCGATCATGGTCGTTCCGCAGGCGCAGTCGGCGGTGATCGAGCGACTGGGCCGGTTCCGCACGGTGGCGTCGCCGGGCCTGACCTTCCTGGTGCCGTTCCTGGACAAGGTGCGCGCCCGGATCGACCTGCGCGAGCAGGTCGTCTCGTTCCCGCCGCAGCCGGTCATCACCGAAGACAACCTGACGGTCTCGATCGACACCGTCGTGTACTTCCAGGTCACCGACTCGCGCGCCGCGGTCTACGAGATCTCGAACTACATCGTCGGTGTCGAGCAGCTGACCACCACCACGCTCCGCAACGTGGTCGGTGGCATGAGCCTCGAGCAGACGCTGACCTCGCGCGACTCGATCAACACGCAGCTGCGCGGCGTGCTCGACGAGGCGACCGGCCGCTGGGGCATCCGCGTCGGCCGCGTCGAGCTCAAGGCGATCGACCCGCCGCCCTCCATCCAGGACTCGATGGAGAAGCAGATGCGCGCCGACCGTGAGAAGCGCGCCATGATCCTCACCGCGGAAGGCCAGCGGGAGTCCGCGATCAAGACCGCGGAAGGCCAGAAGCAGAGCCAGATCCTCTCCGCCGAAGGTGCTCGTCAGGCCACCATCCTCGCCGCCGAGGCCGAGCGGCAGTCCCGCATCCTGCGGGCGCAGGGTGAGCGCGCCGCGCGGTACCTGCAGGCGCAGGGTCAGGCGAAGGCGATCGAGAAGGTGTTCGCCGCGATCAAGGCCGGCCGCCCGACGCCGGAGGTGCTGGCCTACCAGTACCTGCAGACGCTGCCGCAGATGGCGCAGGGCGACGCGAACAAGGTCTGGATGATCCCGAGCGACTACGGCAAGGCCCTCGAAGGCTTCGCCCGCGCGCTCGGCGCCCCCGGCGACGACGGTGTCTTCCGCTACGAGCCGCCGAAGGACGACACCGTCCCGGACAAGGTGGACCTCGACGACGAAGAGGTCGCCAGCTGGTTCGAGACGAAGAGCGACCCGAAGGTCGCCGAGGCCGTCGCGGCCGCGGAAGCCGTGGCGCGCCAGGAAGTCCCGGCCCTCGGGGTGCCGACCGGTGCCCCGCCCGCGCGGCCGGCGATCCCGCGTCCGGCCCAGCAGCAGCAGCCCGAGCTGGAGCAGGCGGAGGAGGAGCGGGGCACCGAGGTCACGTCCGCGCCCCAGCAGCAGCAACAGCCGCCGACCCCGCAGAGCGGGCAGGCGCTGCCGCAGCCGCAGTCCCCGGCCGGCCAGCCGCCCATCGGCCAGCCCCCGGGCGGCCAGTACCAGGGCCCGCCGCCGCAGTCCCCGCCGCCGGGCCAGTTCGGCGGCCCGCAGAACCCGGGCAGCGGACCGTTCCCGCAGCAGCCCCCGTTCGGCGGACCCCAAGGCGGCCCGCGCCGCTGACGCGCAATCCGTGAAGGCCACCTTGAGGAACTTAGAGTTCCTCAAGGTGGCCTTCACGGCGTTTCAGCCCGACCGGGTCAGGAGCGCTGGTACACGGTCACGTCGTCGATGTCGGCCTTCGAGCGGTCCTTCAGGAAGATCACGCAGACCACCGTGACCACCGCCGACAGGATGATGTAGCCCGAGATCGAGTACGGCGTCCCGGTCTGGTGCAGCAGCCACGTCGCCAGCAGCGGCGCCGGCCCGCCCGCGAACACCGACGCCAGCTGATAACCCAGCCCCGCGCCGCCGTAACGCAGGTGCGTCGGGAAGCTCTCGCCGATCAGCGCCGCCTGCGGGCCGTACTGCAGCGCGTGCGGGATGAACGACACCACGACCGCGACGAACACCAGCGCGTGGTTGCCGTGCGCCAGGATCGTGAAGTACGGGAACGCGATCACGCCGGTGAACACCGCCCCGGCCAGGTACACCCGTTTGCGGCCGACGCGGTCCGACAGCGCCGAGAAGAACGGGATCATCGCCAGCTCGCACGCGGCGCCGACGAGGACCGCGTTGAGCACGAACGTCTTGCTGAACTCGTGCCGCGACACGACGTAGACGAGCACGTAGCTGGTGAACAGGTAGAACGGCATCTGTTCGCTGAACCGCACGCCGGCCGAGAGCAGGATTTCGCGCCAGTGGTGGCGGATCGCGTCGAGCACCGGCGTCCGGGCCGTCTGCTGGTTCTTGATCAGTTTGGCGAACATCGGCGTCTCGAGGATCTTCAGCCGGATCACCAGGCCGACCGCGACCAGGATGAGGCTCGCCAGGAACGGCAGCCGCCAGCCCCAGGAGTCGAACGCTTCGGGGGAGAGGGTCGCCGACAGCAGGGTCATGCCGCCCGTGCCCAGCACCAGCCCGACCGGGACGCCGATCTGCGCGAAACTGCCGAGCAGTCCGCGTTTGCGCTGGTCGCCCCACTCCATCGCGAGCAGCACCGAACCACTCCACTCACCGCCGATGGCGATGCCCTGGATGAGCCGCAGCAGCACCAGGAGCAGCGGCGCGGCGAAGCCGATGGCCGCCGTCCCGGGCAGCATCCCGACGACGCCGGAGGAGATGCCCATCAGCAGCAGCGTGACGATCAGCGTGGCCTTGCGGCCGATCCGGTCACCCCAGTGCCCGAAGATCGCGGCGCCGACCGGGCGGGCGGCGAACCCGACCGCGTACGTCGCGAACGACTGCATGGCCCCCGCGTAAGCGCTCGAGGCGGGGAAGAACAGGTGCGGGAAGACCAACGCCGCCGCGGTGTTGTAGAGGAAGAAGTCGTACCACTCGATGGTCGTGCCGATCGCGCTCGCCAGCGCCGCACGCCGTACTTGTACTTTCCCGGACTTGCTGTCCGGTTCCACCTTGTGAGTGACTCCGTTGTCGCCCAAGACCATCTCTCAACACCTCCGGTGGCTGATGTCACACAACAGTGTGACGCCCGTCGACGGTTTCGGCGATCGATGACCGGTATCCCGTCCGGTCGGTGATGCACAAAGTGCAGGATCTGCAACTTTGCAGATCCTGCAACTTCCGCTACGGTGGACTCATGGACGCCAAAGGGCTGCGTGAGCGCAAGAAGCAGGAGACGCGCATCGCGTTGAGCTGGGCGGCCATCCGGCTGACCGTCGAACGCGGCTACGCCCAGGTCCGGATCGAGGACATCGCCGCCGAAGCCGGGGTGTCCACCCGGACCTTCAGCAACTACTTCGGCACCAAGGGCGAGGCCATCGTGGCCCGCCACCATGAGCGGGCCCGCGCGATCGCCTCGGCACTGCGGGAACGCCCGGCCGGCGAGCCGATCTGGGAAGCCATCACCGCGGCCGCGCTGACCGGGTTCGCCCTGGGCGAGCCGGTGACCGAAGGACAGGTCCCCGACCAGTCGTGGCTGGCCGGGATCCGGCTGATGGTCGCGGAACCCGCACTGCAGAGCGAGTTCCACAAGGCCGGGGCGGCGGGCGAAGCCGAGATCGCCCGGGTCGTCGCCGAACGCACCGGCACCGACGCCGAGGCGGACGTCTACCCGAAGCTCGTCGCGGGTGTCGTCGCCACCGCGCTCAACGTCGTCACGCAGCAGTGGCTCAGGACCGAGCCGCCGCGCCCGATGGAAGACCTGCTCCAGGACGTGTTCGCCCGGCTTGCCGCCGGCCTGCCCGAACCGCGCTGAACCCAGTCTCTCCACACCCGGCAGGGTCGCCGGGCTTGTTCGTCATGCCCTTTCACCGCAAGGAGTTCCGCCATGGAAGACGTCGTCATCGCGGGTGCCGGACCGAACGGTCTCATGCTCGCCTGCGAACTCGCGCTCGCCGGTATCCGCCCGCTGGTCCTGGAGCGGCTGCCCGAGCCGACCGAGGAGAACCGCGCGAACGGCCTGGTCGGCCAGGTCGTTCGCCTCCTCGACCGCCGCGGGCTGCACGACCGGCTCGCCGGCCCGATCGGGCCGCCCGCCCCCGGGTTCGTCTTCGGGGCGATGCGCCTCGACCTCACCCTCGCCGACCACAACTCGCTCAACATCCTCGGCGTGCCCCAGCGGCGCATCGTGGCGATGCTCACCGAACGCGCGGCCGAGCTCGGCGTCGAGCTCCGCCGCGGCCACGAGCTCACCGGCCTGAGCCAGGACGCCGACGCCGTCACCCTCGACTTCGACGGCCCGGACGGACCGGGCCGGCTCACCACCAGGTACCTCGTCGGCGCCGAGGGCGGGCGCAGCATCACGCGCAAGCTCGCCGGCATCGGCTTCCCCGGCGTGACCGAAGACCGCACCCTCTCCATCACCGCGAACGCCACCGTCCCCGCGGAGTTCGTCGACGCCGCGTCCGGTGGGCTGAACGTGCCCGGCCACGGCGTCATCCCGCCGTTCTTCCACTACCGCACCGAAACCGGCCTGTTCGTCTACGCGCCGTTCCCCGCAGGCTCCCTCGTCACCACGCTGGAGTGGACCGACGACGAGGAACCCGAGGGCGAGCCGCTGATGACCCTCGACGACCAGCGCGCCTCCATCGAGCGGGTGCTCGGCTTCGACCTGCCCATCGGGCCGCCGGAGGGCGACGGACCACACCTGTTGCGACGCCTGCGGGGCCGCAACACCCGGCTGGCCGACCGGTACCGCGAGGGCCGGGTCCTGCTGCTCGGCGACGCGGCGCACGTCCACTCCGGGATCGGCGGCCCGGGCCTGAACCTCGGCCTGCAGGACGCGGTCGCCCTCGGCTGGAAGCTCGCCGCCGAGCTGCACGGCTGGGCGCCGGCCGGGCTGCTCGACACCTACGAGAGCGAACGCCGCCCGGTCGCCGAGCGCGTCGTCATGCACACCCAGGCCCAGTCCGCGCTGATCGCGCCGGACCGCGACGTCACCGCGTTGCGGCACCTGTTCGGTGAACTGCTGCGACTGCCCAGCACTGTGCAGCACATCGCCGACCTGATGTCCGGCGCGGACGTCCGGTACGAACCGGGCACCGACCACCCGCTCGACGGCCGGTGGGCCCCGGACCTGGTGCTCGACGGCGGAACCCGGCTCGCCGAGCTGACCCGCACCGCCCGGCCGCTGCTGCTGGACTTCACCAGCTCACTGCGCGACGAGCTGCACGGCTGGACCGACCGCGTCGACCTCGTCGAGGGCAAGGCGGAGGGGGACGCGTCCGCGTTGCTGATCCGGCCCGACGGCTACGTCGCCTGGGCGACCAGCTCGGCCGAACCCGACGACACCGAGCGGAAGGCACTGCGCTCGGCGCTCGAACGCTGGTTCGGCACCCCCGTTGACATGTAGGAGAACTCCTACGTATTGTCGCGGGCATGACGATCACCCACGTGCAGTTCCTGACCCTGCCCGTCGCCGACCACGCCCGCGCGCGGGACTTCTACGTCGGCAAGCTCGGCTTCGAAGCGCTCGTCGACCGCCGCACGCCCGAGGGCGGCCGGTTCGTGATGGTCGCCCCGAAGGGCGCTAGGACGGGCGTGGTGCTGACCGACCAGCAGGTCGCCGGGATCGAGCCGGGCCCGCGGCACTTCCAGCTGCAGACCACCGACCTCGACGCCGACGTCGCCGCACTGCGGGCCGCCGGCGTCGAGGTCGCGGACCCGGACGAGCGGCCCTGGGGGCGCGCGACGTCCTTCAAGGACCTCGACGGCCACACCCTCGGCCTGCTCCAGCCGTCGGACTTCGGCAACGTGCCGAACTGATGCCGGTCAACGACGACGTCTTCGCCGCGTTGGCCAGCCCGGCGCGGCGGGAGGTCCTGCGGCTGCTGCTGCAGGGCCCGATGGCCGCCGGGTCGATCGCCGAACGGTTCGAGATGGCCCGGCCCAGCCTGTCGGAACACCTTCGGGTGCTCCGACAGGCGGGCCTGGTCAGCGAACAGCGGCAGGGCCGCAACCGCGTCTACCGTCTGGACGCGGCCCCGCTCGAAGAGGTCGCCGACTGGCTCACGCCCTACGAGCGGTTCTGGCGGAGCAAGCTCGCCAACCTGCGTGACCTGCTCGACGAAGAGGACGACCTGTGACCGACGACGACCCGACCGCGATCCACGTCGACCAGTTCCTCGCCCACCCGGCCCGCAAGGTCTGGCGCGCACTGACCGAGCCGGACTTGCTGGAACGCTGGATCACCATGCCCAACGACATCAAACCCGTGGTGGGGCACCGGTTCCAGCTGCTGGCCGAGCCGGTGCCCGCGGCCGGGTTCGCCGGCGGCCCGGTGGCGTGCGAAGTCCTGGAGGTCGAGTTCGAGCGCAAGCTCAGCTTCCGCTGGGGTCCGCAGTGGACGGTCACCTGGCGGCTGGAACCGGAGGGCACCGGCACCCGGCTCTTCCTCAGCCACGAAGGATTCGACCCGGACGACGAGTTCCAGCGCGTCTCCCGGCGCATCATGGGCGGCGGCTGGCGGTCCCACGTGCCACGCGCACTGGCCCGGCTGCTGGACGCGATGGACGACCCGGCCCCGTTACCATCGGGAGGTGACCCCCGCCGCCGCTGATCCCGCCGAGACGAAACCCCTGCGCGCCGACGCCCGGCGCAACCGGGCGCGCGTGCTGGAAGCGGCCGAGAGCGTCTTCGCCGCCAAGGGCACCGGAGCGCCGACCGAAGAGGTCGCCCGGGTCGCCGGCGTCGGCATCGGCACCGTGTTCCGGCACTTCCCGACGAAGGAAGCCCTCCTCGAGGCCGTGCTGGTGGCCCGGTTGCACCGGTTCGCCGACGAGGCCGAAGCGGTCGTGGCGGCCGACTCCGCGGACCCGGGCGCCGCGTTCTTCATCTTCCTCGCCGGCTGGATCGAGATGTCCAGCGCGAAGAACGCCTACTTCGAGGCGCTCACCGCCGCCGGGGTGAGCGTGCCGCACGCCAAGTCCGACATCGGCGCCCGGCTGCTCGGCGCGCTCGGGGTGCTGCTGTCCCGCGCCCAGGCCGCGGGCGCGGTCCGCGAGGACCTCGTCCCGGGCGAGCTGATCACGATCATCATCGGCGTGGCCAAGGCCGCCGAGTACGCGGGCCCGGACGCGCGGCTGCGCGACCGGGCCGTGACGATCCTCTTCGACGGCCTCCGCCCGCGGGGCTCAGCGGGGGACCGGCGCTGAGTCGACCGGCTCCAGCGCCGGGCGCTTCGCGGCCATGGTGTCCCCGGACGACTCGCCCCGCACGCGCCGCCGCACCCACGGCAGCGCGTGCTCCCGGGCCCACTGCAGGTTCTGGCTGCGGCGCGCGGCCGGGCTCAGCAGTTCGCGCGGCGCCAGTTCCGGGCTGAGCAGCGGGTGCTCGACGCCGAGGACCCGCAGCACCTCGATGGCGACCTCGGTGTGGCCGAGCGCGTTGAGGTGCAGGCGGTCCGGCGCCCAGAACCGGCGGTCGCACAGCTGCCGCATCGACCACAGGTCCACCAGCAGCGCGTCGTGGCGAGCCGCGATGCCCCGCACGAGCTCGTTGTAGATCGCCACCCGGCCGCGGATCGCGCGGAACAACGGGTCTTCGACGCCGTCGACCCCGGTGAACAGGATCAGGCGGGCGCCGGTGGCGCGGATCCGGGCGACGGCGGCTTCGTAGTCGGCGAGCATCGCGTCGATGTCGACCTTGGGCCGCATGAGGTCGTTGCCGCCGGCGTAGAGGGAGACGAGGTCCGGGTTCAGGGCGAGCCCCGCCTCGAGTTGCTCGCCCAGCACCTGCGGCAGCAGCTTGCCGCGGATGGCGAGGTTGGCGTAGCGGAAGCCAGGCTCGCGCGCGGCGAGCTGCTCGGCGACGCGGTCGGCCCAGCCCCGCACGCCGTTCGGGGCGGCCGGGTCGTCGTCCCCGACGCCTTCGGTGAACGAGTCCCCCATGACCACTAAGCGCTTGCTCATGTCTGCAGTCTAAGCAGGTGCCCGCCGGGAGGATCACGCCCGTCGGCATCACCCGGCCGGGATTCCGCCGGACGCGGAATGCGTGGCCCGCGCTCGGGCGCGACCGGTACACGGGAAGCATGACGGCCTACGACGCGATCGCCGACTGGTACGAGACGACGTTCCTCACCGCGCGGCACGACGATCCCCTGGACATCGGCGCGGCCCTGCGCGAACTGCTCGGCTCCGGCTCCGGACCCTGCCTCGAGCTGGGTTGCGGCACCGGCGTCCACGCGGGGACGGTCCGAGAGCTCGGCCGGACCCCGCTCGGCATCGACGTGTCCGCCGGGATGCTGCGCCACGCGGCGGCACGGCTGCCGGTCGCCCGAGGGGACGCCGAGGCACTCCCGGTCGCCACCGGATCGGTGCCCACCGTCGTGGCGGTCATGGTGCACACCGACATGCCCGCGTACCCGGCAGTGCTGCGCGAAGCGGCGCGGGTCTTGGCGCCCGGCGGGGTGTTCGTGCACGTCGGCGTGCATCCGTGCTTCTGCGGCGGGTTCGCCGACCGGTCCGACGAGCGGGCCGTCGTCATCCGGCCCGGCTACCGGGACCCCGGCTGGACCACGGCGTCGTGGACCGACCGAGGGCTGCGCGACAAGGTCGGCGCCGCCCACTTGCCGCTGCCCGCCCTGTTCCACGCGGTCCTCGACGCGGGGCTGACCTTCGAGCGGTTCGCCGAAGGCGGCAAGCCCACCCCGACGGTCCTCTCGTGGCGGGCGAGAAAACCTTCGCGGCATCTGTCGAATCCGGCCATCCTCGGCTGACGTCTTGGCAGGAGACCATCGAGGAGGCAGCCATGACGAAAGAGTTCGAGGTCGGGTTCGAGGGCACGCTGGCCGCCACGCCGGACCAATGCTGGCGTGCCGTCACCGTCGACGCGGGGAGCTGGTCCTGGCCGATTTCGTACGAGCCGTGGGTGGGCGGCCGCGAAACCGGGCTCACCTTCTACGGCGGCGAGGTCACCGTCTGGCAGCCCGGCGAGCGCTTCGCGACCCGGTGCGAGCAGGACGGCTGGTTCAACCAGCTCGACTACACCTTCGAACCCTGCGGCGACGCCACGCACCTGAAGTTCGTGCACCGCGGCGTCTTCCTCGAAGACTGGGACACCAACTACGACGCCTGCCGCAAGCACACCGCGTTCTACTACCACTCGCTCGGGCAGTACCTCGCGCACTTCCCCGGCCGCGCCGCCACCTACGCGATGACCGAGGCCCCCGAATCGTCCGCCGAGCCCGGCGGCTTCGCCAAGCTCAAGAAGGCGCTCGGTGTCCCGGAAGACGTCCAGGTGGGCGCCCGGGCGGCCGGCGGAATCGTCGACTACGTGACGCCGGACTTCCTCGGCGTCCGGACCGCGGACGCGCTCCTGCGGTTCTACGGCCGCGACGCGTTCGGCTGGCGGATCGGCGTCGGCCGGCACCACTTCGCCCCGGTCGACGCCGAAGCCGAGGAACTCGCCTGGCAGAGGCGGCTGGCGGAGATCTTCGCCTAGGCAGGAATCTGCCGGGCCCGGTGGTCGGCGACGTGGACGCGGGTCGCGCAGCGCGTCGAGCAGAACCGGCGGCGGCCGTTGCGCGAGGTGTCGACGTACGCCGTCTCGCAGCCTTCGCGGCCGCAGACGCCGAGGCGGTCCGGGGCCTCGCACACGAGGTGGGCGAGGCCGCCCGCGGTGTAGGCGCGGACGCGGCCGACCGGGCCGGCGTCTTCGGCCGAGTAGTGCAGGTGGGGCGGCTTGCCGTCGTGGGTGGCGATGTATGGCCGGCACGCCGCCTCCGCGAGCAGGTCGTTGACCAGCTCCGGGCGTGCCTCGGCGCCGGCGGCGAACACCGGCCGCAGCGAATGGGCCCAGGCGGCGATCCGCGTGGCTTCGTCGTCGGTCAGCGCCGCGATGGACATGCCGTTGTGGACCATCCCGTCCAGCAGCTCGCTCGCGGAGCCGGCGTTCACCAGGTCGGCGGCCACGAGCGCGGCCGGACCGCCGTAAGGGTTGAAGTGCACTAAGCCATTACAGCACGATCGGGGCATGGACGGAAACCGTTGCCCCCGCTGCGGCTGGCCGCTCGCCGAACTGCCGGCGAGCGCGGCCCGGCCCGCCACCCACCGGCTCGATTACGTGCACTGTGTCTGCGGCAGCTGGCTCGCCCGCTTCGACGGCGAGGTCGTCGGCGCGACGCGGGCGTGGCTGACCCGGTGACTCAGAGGTCGAGCACGCCCGCCGCGTTGTCGTTCCACTGGTCGACCCGGCGGATGTACTCGTACAGCGCGCGGCTGCCGCGTACCCAGCGCCCCTGGTCGGCGATCGCGAGGTCGTCGGCCCCGGCGCGGCGGGCCTCGGTGGCGAACCCGGACCGCAGGGAGTGCCCGGTCACCGGGTACGGCAGGCCGGCGCGGACGCCCGCCCGGGTGAGGATCTGGTTGACGCCGGTCGTGCTCAGGGCGGGCTCGCCGACGTTGCCGTGCCGGTCCACGCGGCGGAACGCGGGTCCCTCGGTGATGCCGGCGCCCGAGCGCCACGCGTGCCACGCCCGCACCGGGTCGGTGTCGGGGCTCTCGCGCCGCGGGACGACCATGTCGCCGGTGCTCTTGCCGTGCCGCACGGTCACCGCCAGGCCCCGGTCGTCGACCGGTTCGACGTCGGTGACCAGCAGGTTTGCCAGGTCGGAGCACCGGGCGGCGATCGGGAAGCCGATCAGGAGCATCGCGCGGTCGCGGGCGCCGGCGAGGGTGTCCGGGCAGGCCCGGGACATCGCCCGCAGATCCGTGAGCGTGACCATGGTGGCCTTGCCGCGGCCGCGCTGGATCCCCTCCCGGGCCAGCCGCTGCCGGTAGCCCTTCAGCGCCCGCCACGCGGCGCGGCTCGCTTCGGGGTCGACGACGACCTTGTGGTGCCGCAGCCCGGCGAGCGCGCCGGTGAGCCGCCGTTCGATCGTCGACGGCGCGGCCGGGGCGGCCCGCTCCGGAACTTCGGGCACGACGCGTTCGTCCGGCCGCAGCGTGCGGCCGCGTTCGAGCCAGACGACGAACCCGGTCAGGGCGCCGATCGACGCCGACAGCGGCGGGATCCCGGCTTCGGCGGTGTAGTCCTGCCACACCTGCCAGTCCTGGGCGTAGGCCTTGAGCGTGTTGGGCGGCCGTTGCCCGTCGACGTGCCGGGCGGCGGCTTCGTCGAGCAGGGCGAGCCGGTCCTGCGGGCTCGCGGCGGTGAGGGCGGCGTCGGTCACCGGTTCGAGCTCGGGCACGCGCCGAAGATTACGGGATCATTCTCCGGGGACGCTGTCGATCCGGCCGGGCGCCGTTCGTGTCAGCGGGGAAAGCACCGACCGAGGGAGCCGACGTGAAGCAGTACCTGCTCAGCATCTACCAACCCGACGGACCCACGCCGCCGCCGGAGGTGCTCGACGGCGTCGTGAAAAAGCTCGACGCCCTCAACGCCGACCTCAAGACGGCCGGGGCCTGGGTGTTCGCCGGCGGGCTGCACCCGCCCTCCACCGCCACCGTGCTGCGCGCCGACGACGGCGACACGCTCATCACCGACGGCCCGTTCGCCGAAGGCAAGGAACACCTCGGCGGGTTCACGATCATCACCGCGCCCGACCTCGACGCGGCACTCGCCTGGGGCAGCCGGCTCGCCGACGCCGTCGCGCCGCTGCCCGTCGAGGTGCGGCCGTTCGCCGGATGAGCGTCGAGGAGGTCTTCGCCGCGGAGTACGGCCGCGCGGTGTCGGTGCTGGTGCGGGTGTTCGGGAGCATCGACGTCGCCGAGGAAGCCGTCCAGGACGCGTTCGCCGAGGCGGTCCGGCGGTGGCCGGCCGCCGGGGTGCCGCCGAGCCCGGCGGGCTGGCTCATCACCACTGCCCGCAACCGCGCGATCGACCGCCTGCGCCGGGAAGCCGCCAGGGAGGACAAGCACGCCCAAGCCGCGTTGCTGCACGCCGCTTTTTCGAATGACACAGCCGAGCCCGTCGAGGAGGGCGCCGTGCCCGACGAACGGCTCCGGCTGATCTTCACCTGCTGCCACCCCGCGCTGGCCCGCCCGACCCAAGTCGCCCTGACCTTACGGCTGCTCGGCGGACTGACCACGGCGGAGATCGCCGGCGCGTTCCTGGTGGCCGAGCCCACGATGGCGCAGCGGATCGTCCGGGCGAAGAACAAGATCCGCGACGCGGGCATCCCATACCGCGTCCCGCAGGACGCCGACCTGCCGGCGCGGCTGTCGGCGGTGCTCGGCGTGCTGTACCTGATCTTCAACGAGGGCTACACGGCGAGCGCGGGGGAGGACTTGCTCCGCGACGACCTGTGCCGCGAGGCGATCCGGCTCGCCCGCGTCCTGGCCGGGCTGATGCCCGACGAGCCGGAGGTCTGGGGCCTGCTGGCGCTGATGCTGCTGATCGACTCCCGCCGCGCGACCCGCACGACCGCTTCCGGTGACCTGGTGCTGCTGGCCGACCAGGATGCTTCGCGCTGGGACGCGGACTTGATCGCCGAGGGCCAGGAGATCGTCCGCCGCTGCCTGCGCCGCAACCAGCCGGGCCCGTACCAGATCCAGGCGGCGATCCAGGCCGTCCACAGTGATGCGCCCACGGACTGGTCCCAGGTCAAGGCTCTCTACGACCAGCTGCTGGCCGCCACGCCGACGCCGGTGGTGGCGCTGAACCGCGCGGTGGCGGTCGCCGAGGTCGACGGTCCCGGAGTGGCGCTGGATGTGGTGGAGGGCTTGGAACTGGCGCGGTTTCCGCTGTTCCACGCGATCCGCGCGGACCTTCTGGACCGGGTCGGCCGGCGCGGGGAAGCGGTGGCTGCCTACACCGCGGCGATCGAGCTGACCCACAACTCGGCCGAAAAGGCGCTGCTGGAACGGAAACGAGCCTCAGCGAGCGCCGGGTGAAAGCACGTAGGAGAACCGGCGGACCCGCGGCACCCACGTCTGGAAGACGCTGACGTCGGGCAGCGTGATCGCCTCGACCAGCCCATCAAGGCTCTGGTGCAGGTGCTCCCACTGCACCGCCTCGTCCGCGGGAATCTGGCCCACGGCCTCGCTTTTCCAGCCGTCCTCCCGCTCCGCCGGCCGCAGGTCCGCGACGAAGTCGCTCCACGGCGTCTCCGGCGCCGCCCGCAGCAGGGCGTCGGCGAACCGGCCGAGCAGGCGGCCGTGCGCGGTGCACGTCCCCAGCAGCACGACCACCGCTTCGTACTCGCCGCCGAGGAACGTCGAGGCGTCGGAGAGGTCCCGCGTCGCCCGGAGCATGCGGTAGAGGTTGATGAGGCGCTTCGCGTCCCGAGGGGTGTCGACCAGCGGATCCAAGCGGGAGAGCAGGGTGATCTCCGGATCGGTCAGCGGCCGCGGGATCTCGGCCGGCCGCCCCGGATCCAGCTGCGCGGCCACCTGGGAACCCGGCTCGACCGGGATGACCGGCGCCGGACCGCCCGCCGGGGCCACGACCCCGGTCGCCTCGTCGTGCTCCGGGTCGGCCGGGGGCCGCTCGCCGGCGGCCGGGGTGTCGATCATCGACCACAGCAGCTGCTGCAGGCTGCCCGCCGGCATCCGCGGCAGGACCAGCGGGATGTTGAGGATCTTCTCGAGGTAGTCCTCGGGGGTCACGTGCCAGCCGTCCGCCCGCACGACGGCGTCCCCTTCGATCAACCGGTCGTAGTGCGTGCTGAGCGACCGCAGCAGCCACCGCGGGTCCACCCCGACGACCACCACGAACAGGTCGAACGCGAGCAGCAGGTGCACCGCCTGCAGGACGTCGACGACCTGCTGTGGGCTGCACCGGTCGAGGTCGTCGATGTAGAGCACGATCCGGTCCAGCGGCCGGGCTCCGTCCTCGCCGTCGGCGGCCGGAGCGGTCATCAACGCGACGAGCTTCTCGAAGTCCTTGCGGATGGTGGAGATCAGGCCGAGGCTGCCCCGGTAGTCCTCACCCCGGGACCGCTCGGCGAGGAATGCGTACAGCCGCCGTCCCGGGGTCAGCTCGGTGAGCTGCCGGCCCAGCTCCCCGATCCGGGTGACGACCTCCGCCAGTTGCCGTTCGGCGATCTGCTGGTCGACGTCGGCTTTGCGCAACGCGAGCAGCTCCTGCTGGGCACCGGCGTCCAGGCCGTCGCGCAGGTCTTCCGCGAGCACCCGCAGCCGGCGCAGGCCCGTGCGGGCGGCGCTCACCAGCTTCAGCCCGGTGGCGGCCAGGCCGGCGAACACGACGCCGACGCCGGTCAGCCAGGCCTTCACGTCCGGGACGACGGCCGCGAGAGCCGCGCCGGCCAGCAGCACGACGGCCGCGGTGATCAGGGCGGTCTTCCCGTGGCGGTAGCGCGCGATCCGGCCCAGCTCCGCGGTTTCGCCGTGCGCGCCGCGCATCTCGGCGGCCAGCAGCTTGCCCTGGTCGGCCAGGTCGCCCACGCCGAGCTTGCGCCACAGCCCGTCGTACTGCTCGTGGAACGCCCGCGACTTCCGCAACGCCCGCAACAGGTCGCCGGTCCGCACCTTGCGGTCCCGCTCGGCGTCGCCGATCCGGCGTTTGAGCGCCGTGGCCTCGGCCTGGGCGCGTTCGGTCACCGCCGTCAGCTGTTTGCGCTGCTCCAGTTCGGCCGCGAGCTGGTCGCGCAGCCGCGCGCCTTCCCGGAGCCGGGCCTGGTGCCCGGCGTCCGGCTCACCGGGGCGCCGAGCGGGTTCGGAGAGCTGGCGGAAGATCTCGTCCCCGAGGCTGGCCCAGAGGTTCGCGTCCGCGTAGTGCCAGGCGTTGAAGCCGACCTGCGCGATCTTGGCGCAGTGGCCCGGGGTGCCTTCCAGCGCCTTGACCTGGCCGCGCAGCATGCCCATGAAGAAGCTCTTGCCCGAGCCCCACTCGCCGAAGACGCCGATCGACAACGGCAGCGGCGTGTCTTTCGCGGCGATGACCGTGGCCAGCATGGAGACGTACGGTGTGACGCCCAGGTGGTCGTGGGCCAGCGGGATGCTCTCGTTCGGGTCGACCAGGTCCCGGGCGACCCCGCCGGCGAGCTGATCGTCGGAGAACACGGGCACCCGGGGGCTGGGCGCGGTGGTCCGCTTGTCCTCGAACGCCGCCGCGCCGGGGACGTCGGCCGCCCATCGCTCCCGGATCGCGTCGATGTTGGCGCCGTAGTCGGAGAAGAAGACGACCTCGCGGACGGCGGACTTCGCGGCCAGCGCACCGCGGATGAGCGCGCGGGCGGCGACCGGCGGCGCGAGTCCGAGGCGCCCGGTGGCGAACAACGGCAAGGCGACGGCGGTCGCTCCGACGCCTGCCACGGCGGTGATCACGGCGGTGGTCGCGGTCGTGATCGCGGCGGGTGTCGGCTCGCCGCGCATCCCCGCGGCGTGGGGTGTCGCCAGGACGGCCCAGCGCAGCCGCAGCATCCGCTTGACGGTGTGCGCGCTGAGGTCCAGCAGAGCCGGCGAATCCGGCGTCACCGACTCGAGTGGGATCGCTCCCCAGCCGGCGCGGGGGAACTCCTCCTGCATCGCGTCGCCGACGCCGCCGAAGGTGGCGCCCACCGAGATCGCCAGCGCGTCGACCGGCAGGTCCCACGGTCGTTGCGTCAGCGCGACGGCGTAGGAGACGCCGTCGGAGGTCTGGAGCGGAACCACGTCACCGAACTCCTGAGCGCTCATCGGTTCCTGACTCCTCGGGACGGGGGTCTCCGTTACTACCAGATCCGGCCCCTCCCAGTTTTTGCGGAGCCGTCTCGGTCGTTCAGGCCATCTGAGTTCGGATATGTGACCTTATCCGAACTTACGAAGGTGTCTAGTTATCTTGTGATTTGAAACAACTACTTCTAGTCCTAATCAGAAGCTTTGATAAGCTCTCGATCATGACGGAAGATGCAGGTCAGCCTCGGATTTGCGAGTACCGGCGTTGTGGGGCGCCGCTGCCGCCGGCGGTGGGGCGGGGGAGCCGGGCCCGGTTCTGCCAGGACGGGAAGACCTGGGGACGCCGGAACCTCACCTGCCGCGACGCCGAAGCCGTCCTGTCGGACGCCGAGTCGCTGCGGGAGAGCGACACCGCACTGGACGACACCGCCGTCACCGCGCTCGCCGGACAGGTCGACCGGGTGCTCGAACCGGCCCGAGGCCTCGTGGAGACGCTCACGACGCTGCGCCACCAGCTCGAAGCCACCACCGCTACCGCTCTCGCCGAACGGGACGCGGCACTGGCCGAGGCCGACGACCACCGCCGTCAGCGTGGGCTCGCCGAAGCCGAAGCCGCACAAGCCCGGACGGTCGCCGAGGAGGCCTCCGCGACCGCGACGACGGCGGAGAAGGAGGCAGCCGCGGCCGTCCGGGAGCGGGACGCCGCCCGCGGCGCCCAGCGGGAGGCGCTGCATGAACGGCAGCGCGCCGAAGGGCAGCTGGCCGCGGTCCGCGACGAGCTGGCGCGGGTCGCCGAGCGAGCCGAGGCGGCCGCGTCCCTGGCCGGCGAGCGAGCGTCGGCGATCGCCACCCTGACGGCGGACCTCGCGGCCACCCGCGCCGCGCTCGAGGAGGAACGCGGCCGCGGCCAGGCCGCCGCGGCCCGCGCCGAGACGGCCGAAGCCCGCGCCGAGACGGCTGCCGGGCGGCTCGACGCGGCGCGCGAAGAGCTGACCAAGGCAGCTACTGCTCACCACGCCGCCCAGGAAGCCACCCTCGAACGGGCGCGGATGGACGCCGAACGCCTGCGTGCCGAGTTCGACCAGCGCCTGGCCGAACTACAGGCGACCCACGAGCAGACCATCCGGTCCATGCACGAAACGACCACGAATCTCGGCACGGAACTCCGCTCGCAAGCGGGCCGGGCCGACAACGCCGAGCGAGCGCTGACCAGGGCGCTCGCTGTCCTGCGGGAGATTCCGAACGCCGAACTACCCGAGGACGTCGCGGCAATGCTCAAGTAATTACTTGACTATTTCGGCGGGCCGCGCATACTTAAGTACATGCTTGACCATGAGCTGGACCTGGTGTTCCGCGCCCTGGGCGACCGGACGCGGCGGGCACTGGTGGAGCGGCTGGTGCGCGGGCCGGCGTCGGTCAGCGAGCTCGCCGAGCCGCTGACCATGTCGCTCGCCGCCGTCGTGCAGCACCTGCAGGTACTCGAATCCGCCGGGATCGTGCGGTCGGAGAAAGTCGGCCGCGTCCGGACCTGCCGGATCGAACCGGAGATGCTGCGTGCCGGCGAGCACTGGCTGGGCCGGCAGCGCACCACGTGGGAAAGCAGGCTCGACCGGCTCGGCGACTTCCTCGCCGAGCCGCCGCCCGCCCCGTCGGAAGGGACCAAGACATGACTGTCATTCACAGCACCTTCACCCTCGAACGCGTCTACGCAGTTCCCCCGGCCCGCGTGTTCGCCGCGTGGGCGGACCCGGCCGCCAAGGCCCGCTGGTTCGTCCCCGACGGGACGCACGAACTGGACTTCCGCGTCGGCGGCCGGGAAACCGTCGGCGCCACGAGCCCGGACGGCACGGCGCTGGCCGTCACCTCGACCTACCACGACATCGTGCCGGAGCAGCGCATCGTCTACTCCACGACGCTGACCGGCGGCAAGACGCTCGCCACGGTCTCGGTCACCACGGTCGAGCTGATCGGCGAAGGCGACGGCACCCGGCTGGTCCTGACCGAGCAGGACACCTTCCTCGACGGCGCCGAAGAACCGGCCTGGCGCGAGCAGGGCACGGGCGACTGGCTGGACCGGCTGGGCGAGGCGCTCCGATGACCGCCGTGCTCGCCGCGCTCGTCGAATCCCGGATCGGGGCTGTGGCGGCGAAGGACGTCGAGACGCTGGTGGCCCAGTACGCCGAGGACGTCACGCTGTTCGACGCGCTCGGGCCGTTGCGCGACACCGGCCGGGACGTCGAACGGGACCGGCTGCAGCAGTGGTTCGGGGCCTACCGCTCCACGATCGACCTGCGGATCAAGGACCTCGAAGTGGTCGCGGACGGCGACGCCGGGTTCGCGCACTACCTGTTCCAGGTCCGCGGCACCATGACCGACGGCACCGAGGTGGACATGTGGGTGCGCTCCACCGTCGGCTTCCGCCGGGGCGAGGACGGCTGGAAGATCGTCCACGAGCACAGTTCGGTGCCGTTCACGCCGCCCTGTACCGCTGGGGACTGATGCCGAACTCGCGCTTGAAGGCCGCGCTGAGGGCGAACGCGCTGCCGTAGCCGACCTGGTGGGCGACCGCGCCGATCGTGGCGTCCGGTTGCTGGCGCAGCAGGTCCGCGGCGAGCGCGAGCCGCCAGCCGGCGAGGTAGGCCATCGGCGTCTCGCCGACCGTCGTGGCGAAGCGCCGGGCCAGCGCGGCCCGGGACACACCCGTGTTGGCGGCGAGTTTCGCGACCGTCCACGGCTCGGCGGGCTGGTGCTGCAGCAGCCGCAGTGCCTGCCCGATGACCGGGTCGTCATGAGCGCGGTACCAGGCGGGCGCGTCGGTGTCGGGCCGGTCGAACCACGCGCGTAGCGCGGCGATCAGCAGCAGGTCGAGCAGCCGGTCGAGGACGGCCTCCTGCCCGGGCACGTCCCGGCCGATCTCCCCGGCGAGCAGCCCGGCCAGCGGCGTCGGCCAGTCGGTCGCCCGCAGGACGATCAGCGTCGGCAGCGCGGCCAGGAGCTTCTTGCTGATCTCGCCTTCCATGCCGTAGGTGCCGGTGAGCAGCACGACCGGCCCGCCGGTGCCCCAGGTGCGGACGCCGAGGTCGGCGTAGTCGGTGAGGTGTCCGCCGTCGGGGGTGCGGCACTCCTGGCCGGGCAGGATCAGCGCCTGCGGTGGCGTCGACGGGTGGTCGGCGACCAGGTACGGGTCCGGCCCGCGGGCGATCGCGACGTCGCCTTCGCCCAGCAGGACGCGCTCGCCGGCGTCCGGGACGATCCACGCTTCGCCGCGGACGACCGACACGACGGTCAGCGGTGCCCGGTCCTCGATGCGCAGCGACCACGGCGGGGTGAGCACCGAGCGGAGCAGGAACGCGCCGTGGGCGCGGGGGCCGTCGAGGAGCGCGGCGAGCGGGTCCATTCCCCCAATCTAGACGATGGAACATGCGATCGAGGCTTTAAACTATGGAGAGTCTTACCAGCAGCCGGTTGACTCACTGCCATGACAACGAACTTCCTGGTGGTGGGCGGCACCGGCAAGACCGGGCGCCGCGTGGCGGATCGGCTGCGGGAGCGCGGCCTGCCGGTGCGGATCACGGCGCGGCGCGGGGCGCCGTCGTTCGACTGGAGTGACCGCGAGACCTGGGTGCCGGTGCTGAAGGGCGTCGACGCCGTCTACCTGACCTATTACCCCGATCTGGTGGTGCCCGAGGCCGCCGCCGACATCCGCGCGTTCACCGAACTGGCGGTGACACAGGGAGTCCGGCACCTGGTGCTGCTGTCGGGCCGCGGTGAGGAGGAAGCCGAGGCGTGCGAACGGATCGTGGCCGGCGCCGGGACCGGCTGGACCGTCCTGCGGTGCAGCTGGTTCGCGCAGAACTTCAGCGAGCACTTCCTGCTCGACGCGGTGCGCGGCGGCGAGATCGCGCTGCCGGCGGGCACGGTCACCGAGCCGTTCGTCGACGTCCGCGACATCGCCGACGTCGCGGTGAAGGTGCTGACCGAGCCGGGTCACACGGGGCAGCGGTACGAGCTGACCGGTCCGCGGCTGCTGAGCTTCGCCGACGCGGCCGCGGATATCGCGGCCGCGTCGGGACGGGATGTCCGCTATGTTCCGGTTTCCGCGGAGGAGTACGCCGCCGCCGCGGTCGAGTACGGCGTGCCGGAAGCAGAGGCCGGGGCACTGACCGAGCTGTTCGCGCGGGTGCTCGACGGCCGCAACGAGTCGGTGACCCACGACGTCGAGCGGGTACTGGGCCGGCCGGCGACGGACTTCGAAGACTTCGCGCGGGACGCGGCGGCGACCGGGGTCTGGGCGCGGTGACGGGGAAGGAGAGACCGATGTCGACTGTGGTGCTGGTGGCCGCGCTGGTCGCGGCCGGCTTGATCGCCGGGCTGTTCTACGCCTACGCGTGCTCGGTGATGCCGGGGCTGGCGCGGGGCGACGACAAGACGTTCGTGGAGGCGATGCGCGGGATCAACGTCGCGATCGTCAACCCGGTCTTCATGCTGACGTTCCTGGGCGCGCCGCTGCTGGCGGGCGTCGCGATCTTCCTCAACCCCGGACCGCGGCCATGGGTGATCGCCGGGTTCGCGTGCCTGGTGGCGATGCTGGTGATCACCGGGGCGCTGAACATCCCGCTCAACAACGCGCTGGAGTCCGGCGGGGACGACTTCGCGGCGGTGCGCGCGAACTTCGCGGCGGCGTGGGTGCGCTGGAACGTGCTGCGCGCCGTGGTGAGCACGGCGGGTTTCGGCTGCCTGGTGGCCGCCGTGCTCACCGACCGCGGCTGATCAGTCCACGAGGCGGAAGAGCAGGTCGGTGACCCACCGCGTGGGGTCCGGGACTTCGAGCGGGTTGGTGCGCAGGACTTCCAGGCGGCCACCCCACTCCTCGCCGTCGGGGCTCTCGGTCACGTCCCACGTGACGCCCTCGGCGG
This sequence comes from Amycolatopsis sp. NPDC051371, assembly GCF_040682155.1. Lineage (NCBI taxonomy): Bacteria > Bacillati > Actinomycetota > Actinomycetes > Pseudonocardiales > Pseudonocardiaceae > Amycolatopsis > Amycolatopsis sp. NPDC051371. Next base: position 107,668 of record NZ_JBFBAG010000031.1, on the reverse strand, counting down.
CACCCCAGGCCAGGACTTCCGCGGTCGCGGCCGCCAGGCCGTCGGGGGCGCCGACGTAGGTTTCGAGGACGTACTTCCCGGCCGGAAGCTCGCCGAGAAAGGCCGGTTCCTCCGGCGTGAACCCGCCGTCGATCGGGACACCGGCCTCGACGAAGAACCGCATGCCGGCGTGCAGCACGCGGTAGCGGAAGAACGGCGCCCCGGCCGGGACGATCCCGTGGCCGGCGAGGGTGCCGATGAGCGGCGGCAACCGGTCGGCGATGCGCGGGAACTCCTCGATCCCGAGGGTGGCGCGCTCGGCGACGTAGGGCTGGGCCGGTCGGTCCACGATGGACGGCATCAGTGTTCCTCCGGGACGAAGATCGGGCGGACTTCGATGCTGCCGTAGGTCGCGGCGGGGTGCTTGGCCGCGATCTCGAGGGCTTCGTCGAGGTCGTCGCAGTCGAGGACGACGTAGCCGCCGATCTGTTCCTTGGCCTCGGTGAACGGGCCGTCGGTGAGCAGCGCTTCGCCGTCGCGGACGCGGATCGTCGTGGCTTCCGACGGCGGGCGCAGGCCGCCTCCGCCGTGGATCTTGCCGCGGCGGGCCAGGTCTTCGCCCCAGCCGTCGCACCCGTCGTACTGGTGTTCCTCGGCGGTCTCGTCGCCGGCGATCATCAGCAGGTACCGCATTCAGCGTCCTTCCAGTACTTCGCGCAGGCGCGCGGCGAAGGCGACCGGTTCGGTGGCGAACCCGCCGTGGTCGCCCGGGAACTCCACGGCGGTCAGGCCGAGGGCGGCGGCGAGCCCGGCGCCGGTTTCGTGGGCCGTCGAGCCGGCGGACTTCTCGCCGACGCCGACGACCAGCCGCGCGGACGTCGCCCGGAGCGCGTCGAGATCGGGTTCGAAGGCGCCGGTGGCGGCCATCAGGTGGCCGAAGAAGTAGGCGAAATTGCCTTCGCCGCGGGGATCGAGCGGGGGCACGGGATCGACACCCACCAGCGCCATGAACGCGGGGAAGGCCGCCCCGAGGCCTTGTTCGCGGAACAGCGAGGGGATGTCCGGCCCGTCGAGGGCTTCCCGCGGCAGGTAACGGCTGACCGGCGGTTCGTGCAGCACGACCGTGCGGACGTCATCGGGGTGCCGCACGACGTGGTCGAGCATCGTGATGGCACCGCCGCTGCTGGCGAACACGTCCGCGGGCCCGACCTCGGTCAGCAGGCGGTGGACGTCGTCGGCGTGGTCGCGGATCGTGTCGTCGCCGGGCTCGCCGTCGAGCGGGCTCCGGCCCAGGCCGCGCGGGTCGTAGGTGACGACGGTGTGGTTCTCCGCCAGGAGCGGCCGGATGTGGGTGAACACGGCGGCGTCGGCGGGACCGCCGGGGACCAGCAGCAGCACCGGGCCGCGGCCGGTGACGTCGTAGGTGAGGGTGGCGCCGGGGGCGGCGAGGGTGGTCATGGGCTTTCCTCCGGTGGTCGGGGTTCGCCCGACCGACGAACGGGCTCGCCCGGGACCGACACCGCTTCGGAGATTCTTCGCGTGAGGTAGGCGCGCTCGGCGTCGGTGGGCGCGAGTTCGCGGGCTTTCGCGTACCACTCGGCGGCTTCGGTGTGCCGGCCCAGGCGGCGGAGGAAGTCGGCGCGGGTGGCGGGCAGCAGGTGGTAGCCGTCCATGGTCAGGCGGTCGAGCAGGGCGAGCCCGGCGAGGGGGCCGTCGGCCATGCCGACCGCGACGGCCCGGTTGAGCTCGACGACGGCGCTGGGGACGTGCTTGCGCAGCTCGCCGTAGAGGCCGGCGATCTGCGCCCAGTCGGTGTCGGCGGGCCGGGCGGCGGTGGCATGACAGGCGGCGATGGCGGCCTGGATCTGGTACGGCCCGGGTCGCCGCCGCCGCAGCGCGGTCTCCAGGATCTGGGTGCCTTCGGCGATTTCGTCCGCGTCCCAGCGGGTGCGGTCCTGTTCTTCGAGCGGGACGAGTTCGCCATGGGTGCCGGCCCGGGTGGCGCGGCGGGCGTGCTGCAGCAGCATCAGTCCGAGCAGGCCGAGGACCTCGGGTTCGTCGGGCATGAGCCGGGCCAGGACGCGGGCGAGCCGGATCGCTTCGGCGGCGAGGTCGGGGCGCAGCAGGTCGGGCCCGGCGCTGGCGGAGTAGCCCTCGTTGAACGTCAGATACAGCACGCCGAGGACGGCGGCGGTGCGTTCGGGCAGCAGGTGCGCGGGTGGGACGCGATAAGGAATGCCGGCGTGGCGGATCTTGCGCTTCACCCGCACGAGTCGTTGCGACATGGTGGCTTCGGGGACGAGGAAGGCGTGGGCGATCTCGGCGGTGGACAGCCCGGCCAGGGTGCGCAGCGCGAGCGCGACCTGGGCTTCGGTGGCCAGGGCCGGGTGGCAGCAGGTGAAGATGAGCCGCAGCCGGTCGTCGGTGACGCCGCTGTCGTCGAGATCGGGACCGTCGGGGACGTGCATCAGGGCGGCCTCCCGGAGCTTGGCGGCGCCGGCGGTCTCGCGGCGGAGCCGGTCGGTGGCGCGGTTGCGGGCGGCGGTGGTCAGCCAGGCGCCGGGCCGCATCGGGACGCCGTCGCGCGGCCAGGTGCGCAGGGCGAGGGCGAACGCCTCCTGGGCGCACTCCTCGGCGAGGTCCCAGTCGCCGGTGATCCGGATGAGCGTGGCCACGACCTGACCCCACTCCTCGCGGAACGCCTCCGCGACCGCGGTCTCGACCTCCACCGCTTCTCCTCCCGCCGGTTCAGTCACCCGACGAACGGCCGGGCCCGGGACCGACAGCTGCCTCGAGCCGGTGTCTTGAATGAGTCATTCAGGTCTTGGGAGGTCCTGAATGACTCATTCAAGACCTCTGGCCGGGCCGCTCCTAACCGGTCGCTGCCGCGTGACAGGCGCCGTACCCCTCGGCGCGCACGACGATCCGGCCGGCTTCGACGCGGACGGCCGTCTCGGTGGCGTCGCTGACCGCGGTGAGGCCGGCGGCCGCGGCGAGCTGACCGGCCGGGTCGCAGACGAGCCTCAGCCGGGGACGGGACGGCGGCGCGATCGCCTGGTCGAGGCAGCCGCGCAGGTCGGCGATGGCCAGCCGCGCCAGGGGGGCGAGTTCGCCGGGGTCGCTGGTGACGAGCACGGCGGTGACGTCGGCGCCGGTGCGCACGGCCTCTTCGAATGCGGCGGCGCGGTGCAGGCCGAGGATCGTGACGACGCCGTTGCCGGGCCGGAACGGTTCGCCGGTCAGCAGGTCGGTCGCCGGCGGTGGGGTCCACGGTTCGTCGGCGGGCCGGGCCTGGCTGGTGATCGGCGGGGTTTCGGGCCAGTCGTCGCTGAGGTCCAGGTCGAGTAGCGCGGTGCAGGCGGTGACGATGTGGAACGGCTCGCCGAAGCCGGGCGCGGCGGCGGCGAGCTGGCTCGCGCCGTGCAACGTCGTGAGGGCGGCTTCGGCGACGCGGACCAGGCGCCCTCCCGGACGCACCCGTTCCAGCGCGAGCCCCAGCAGGATGGCGTCGACGCGCATGAGCTGCGCGAACGGACGGCGCGTGTGCTCGTCGGCGAGGATCTCGGGCAGCAAGTCACGGGCGAGGCGGGCGTCGCCGCTGTCGTTGTCGGTGGCCAGGGGCAGGCGTGCGACCCAGGCGCGGGCGAACGCGGCCAGCACGTCGGCGGCTGTGGGGTGGGGTGGCGGGGTGGCGTACCGGGGTGCGCGTTCGGCGAGGTCGGCCAGAACCGCGAAGTAGAGCGCCCGTTTGCCGGGGAAGTTGGAGTAGACCGCGCCGCGGGTGAGCTCGGCGCGTTCGGCGATGACGTCGATCTTCGCTTCGCGGAAGCCACGTCCGGCGAACTCGTCGCGGGCGGCGGAGAGGACCTTCGCGCGGTTGCGTTCCTGGGTCTCGGTCCTGCTGAGCCTGACCATCGTCCTCCTTGCCGTGGCGTCGCGAGCCAAGATACCGTGACCACTGAGATGACTAGAACATCTGGTATTAACATCTGGAGTGGTGGATGACCCCCGAGATCGACCTGACCGACCTGAAGGTCCTGACTGACCCGTTCACCGCCTACGACCAGGCGCGGGAGGCCGGCGCGCTGGCCAAGCTCGTCATCCCCGGCTTCGGCCCGTTCTGGGCGCTGACCCGCTACACCCAGGCCCGCGCGATGCTGGCCGACCCGCGGTTCGAGGTCCGGGCGGAGAGCTTCATGCGGCCGCCGGGCATTCCCGAGCACTGCCTGGCGTACATGCGGACGATGGCCGAGCAGGACGGGCCCGAGCACCTGCGGCTGCGCCGGCTCGTGGCACCGGCGTTCACCCCGAAACGCGCCGCGCGGCTGCGCCCGCGGCTGGCAATCCTCACCGAAACGCTGCTCGACGAGTTGCCCACCCACGCCGAGGACGGCGTCGTCGACCTCGTGCCGCACTTCGCGCGGCCGCTGCCGATGGACGTCATCTGCGAGATGGCCGGGATTCCCGACCCCGACCGGCCGCGCTGGCGGGAGTACGGCGCCGCGGTCGCCGGCGGCGTGGGCCCGGACTTCGCCGCCGCGATCCCGGAGATCATCGCGGGCGCGAAAGACGCGGTAGCACGCAGCCGGGCTGAACCGGGCGACGACCTCATCGGTGACCTCGTGCGCGCCGAGGACGACGATCGGCTCACCGACACCGAGCTGGTCACGCTGGTCTGGCACCTCGTGCTGGCCGGGCAGACGCCGGTGAACCTGATCGCGAACGCCGTGGAAGCCCTGCTGCGGCACCCGGACCAGCTCGCGGCCCTGCGCGCGGATCCGGGGCTGTGGCCGGGCGCGGTCGAGGAGCTGATGCGGTTCTGCAGTCCGCAGCTGCTGACCACGCCGCGGTTCGCGCGCGAAGACGTCGAGATCGACGGGCAGCTGATCCGCGAAGGTGAGCGGGTGACCGCCGCGATGGTGGCCGCCGACCGCGACCCGCGGGTGTTCCCCGACGCCGACCGTCTCGACGTCACGCGATCGGGGCCGGCACACCTGGGATTCTCCCACGGCCCGCACTTCTGCCTCGGGGCGTCGATCGCGCGGGTGGAGACGGAGGTGGCGGTCTCGGCGCTCTTCGCCCGGTACCCGGATCTCGCGCTGGCCGTCGACGATGTGCCGCGTGCACCCGACGGCGGGACCTGGCGGCCGGCGGAACTACTGCTGACGCTCTGACACCAGGGTTTCGATGCCGTCGAGGACGCGGGCGAGGCCGAAACGGAAGATGAAGGCCGGGTCTTCGGCAGCGTTGTGAGCCTCGCCGGCGGCCTGGCCGACCCGCGAGGCCAGGGGGTAGTGCGCCGCGTCGGCGGCCGGGATGCCGGCCAGCACCGGCGCGGCGCGCTCCCACCACTGGGCGTCGGTCAGGCCGCTGGTGCGCACCAGGCGGGCGGCGTCGAGCGAGCTGCGCGCGGTGGTCCGGACCAGGCCGGTGACGAGGCCGACGGCGGCGTCCATCTCGACGTCGTCGAGCCCGATGCCCTCGACCGCGCGCAGCTCGTGCTCGTACTTGGCGAAGCTGTGCGGGCCGAGCGCCGAGCGGCTGGTGGTGACCTGCAGCAGCCAGGGGTGGCGGTGGAAGAGCGCCCAGAGCTGGTCGGCGATCGCCGTCAGCGCCTCGCGCCAGCCGAGACCCGGGTCGGGGACGGGCAGCTCGCCGTGGGCGTGGTCGATCATCAGGTCCAGCAGCTCGGCCCGGCCGGGCACGTAGGTGTAGAGCGACATGGGGGAGACGCCGAGTTGCTCGGCGACGCGGCGGACGGTGACGGCCTCGATGGTGTCGGCATCGGCCAGCGCGATCGCCGTGCGGACGACGTCGGCCGTGGTCAGCTTCGGTTTCGGGCCGCGACGCGGAGGTCCCGGGACGCCCCAGAGCAGTTCGATCGCCCGTCGCGGGTCGCCGTCGCCGTTGTCCTCCGTGCTCACGCCGCTCATTCTGCCCACCTGATTTTCGTACGCCGTACAGAGTTGTGTTACCCTCTACTTCATACACAGTACAGAGTTAAGGGGGAGAATGACTCCGCAGATCCACGCCGAGGGACTTCGCAAGCGCTACGGCGACGCGTACGCCCTCGATGGCTTCGATCTCTGCGTCCCGGCCGGCTCGCTGCACGGCCTGCTGGGACCCAACGGCGCGGGCAAGACCACGGCCGTCCGCGTGCTGTCCACGCTGCTGCGCCACGACGGCGGTACCGCGCGGGTCGCCGGGTTCGACGTCGCCACCGAACCAGCGAAAGTGCGCTCGGCGATCGGGCTGGTCGGCCAGCAGGCCGCCGTCGACGAACTGCTGTCCGGACGGCAGAACCTGGTGCTCTTCGGCCGGCTGCACCACCTGGGCCGGCGCGAAGCCACCCGCCGCGCCGACGACTTGCTGGAGCGGTTCGGGCTCGCCGACACGGGGTCGAAGCCGGTCTCGGCGTACTCCGGCGGAATGCGCCGGCGGCTCGACCTGGCGGCGTCGCTGCTGGCTGCCCCACGGGTGCTGTTCCTCGACGAGCCGACGACCGGGCTGGACCCGCGCAGCCGCATCGAGGTCTGGCGGGCGGTGCGGTCCCTGGTCGCCGACGGCACGACCGTGCTGCTCACGACGCAGTACCTGGAGGAGGCCGATCGGCTGGCCGACCGGATCTCGCTGGTCGAGCACGGGCGCGTGATCGCCGAAGGCAGCCCGGCCGAGCTGAAGGGCTCCCTCGGGGCGACGCGGATCGAGCTGGTGCTGACCGACCCGGACGTCGTCGGCGCCGCGACGGCGTTGCTGGCCCGGGTCACCGGAGCCGAACCCGTTATCGACGAGCTGCGGGTGAGCGCACCGGCCGAGGCGTCGATGCTGACCGACGTCGTCCGCGAACTGGCGGCGGCGGATCTGGCGCTCGCCGACGTGGCGCTGCGGCACCCCACGCTGGACGAAGTGTTCCTCGAGCTGACCGGAAAGGTGTCGCCATGAGATGGGCGCTGGAAGACGGCTGGACGCTCACGCAGCGGTACCTCGCCCACCTGGCCCGGCGCCCGGCCCGGCTGGCCACCGTGGTGGCGTTCCCGATCCTGATGGTGCTGATCTTCGCCTACCTGCTCGGCGGCGGGATGACCGTGCCCGGCGGCGGCTCCTACCGCGAGTTCCTGATGCCGGGGATGTTCGCGATGACGATGGCGTTCGGGCTGTCGGGGACGATGATCGCCGTGCTGGACGACGCCACCAAGGGCGTCACCGACCGGTTCCGGTCGCTGCCGATGGCACCCTCGGCCGTGCTCACCGGACGGGTGGCGGCGGACCTGGCCAACGCGGTCCTCGCGCTGGCCGTGCTGCTGGGCTGCGGGTTCGCCGTCGGCTGGCAGCCCCACGGCAGCCTGGCCGAGACGGTCGCCGCGTTCGGGCTGCTGCTCCTGCTGCGCACGGCGCTGGTATGGGCCGGGATCTACCTGGGCCTGCTGACGACCGACCCGTCGATGGTGACGCTCGCGCAGACCCTGGAGTTCCCGTTCGGGTTCCTCTCCAGCGCGTTCGTGGCGACCGCGACGATGCCGGCGTGGCTGGGAACCGTGGCGGAGTGGAACCCGTTGTCCTCCACGGTGACGGCGGCGCGGGTGCTGTTCGGCAACCCGGGCGCGGCCGGGACGTCCTGGGTGAGCGCGCACTCCGTGCCGATGGCGGTGGTGTGGCCGCTGGTGCTGCTCGCGGTGTTCGTGCCGCTGTCCGTGCGCCGATACGGGAGGCTGGGGAACTGAACGCCGACTTCGAACCGGGGGAACCCCCACGTGCGGGACGGCTGGTGCTCGACGGGCGCTGGCTGTCCCTGGTGGACGGCTTGCCGGAACTGCTGACCACGACCGATCCCGACCCGTCCGTCTTGTTCTGGGCGACGGCGGCGAGAGCCGCGCTGCGGCTGGTCGCGGCGGGCCGGCTGCTGCCGGGCGTCACCGAGGCCGGCCACGACGCCTGGCGCGTCGGGCCGCTCGAACCGGCGGAGGCCGCGTGGCTGCGGGATCTCGCGGCCGCGATGCCAGTGGACGAGCGGGCGCCGGGGCCGCTGCTGCGGGCGTTCCTCGACGCCGTCGCCGACACCCTGCCCCGCACGCCCGCCGCGGCGAAGGCGGCCGGGACGCGGTTGTTCGCCGCGGTCGCGCCGCAGCGGGCGGAGTCCGTGCGCGACTGGGCCGACGAACTGGCCGCCGGCCTCGACTCGGGCGTCCGGGTGTCGCTGCGGGTCGAAGCAAGCGACGGCTTCGACACCGGCCGCTTCCACGCTGTCGTGCAGGTGCACAGCCTCGCCGAACCGGGCCAGGTCGCCGACGCGGCGGACCTCTGGGAGACCGGGCGGTTCGGGCCGCGGGCGCGCATCGACGTCGTGCTGGCGCTGCGGCGCGGCGCGCAGGTCTGGCCGGCGCTGAGCCCGTTGCTCACCTCGGCGGTGCCGGACGAGCTGGCGCTCGGCGAGGACGACGTGACCGACCTGGTCGCCGCCGTGGTCCCGCGGCTGGCGGCCGTGGGCATCGACGTGCACTGGCCGGCGGAGCTCGCGGGGTCGCTGACCGCGCGGGCCGTGGTGAACGCCGGCGACGCGCCCGGTGATCTGCCGTCGTTCTTCGGCGGTGGCCGGGCGCTGGAGTTCGACTGGCAGCTCGCCCTGGGCGGTGAGGTGCTGACCGCGGCGGAGCTGGACGCGCTCGCCGAGGCCCGCCGTCCGGTGGTGCGGCTGCGCGACCGCTGGGTGCTGGTCGACCCGGCGCTGGCGGCGAAGGCGCGCGAGCGGACGCTGAAGCCGCTCACCCCGGTCGACGCGCTGGGCGCGGTGCTCACCGGGACCACCGAGGTCGACGGCGAGCCGGTCGAAGTCGTCACCGAAGGCTGGCTCGCACGGCTGCGGGAACGGCTGTCCGCGCCGCCGGAACCGCAGGCGCCGCCGGCCGGGCTGGCCGCGACGCTGCGGGACTACCAGCTGCGCGGGCTGCAGTGGCTGGCCACCGTCACCGGTCTGGGCTTGGGCGGCTGTCTCGCCGACGACATGGGCCTGGGCAAGACGGTCACGCTGATCGCGCTGCACCTGCACCGCGCGTCCGGGCCGACCTTGGTGGTCTGCCCGGCGTCGCTGCTGGGCAACTGGGAACGCGAGATCCGCCGGTTCGCCCCGGGTGTGCCGGTGCGGCGCTTCCACGGGGGTGCCCGTTCGCTCGAGGACGTAGACGACACTGCGGGGTTCGTGCTCACCACCTACGGCACGCTGCGCACCGATCCCGCACCCCTGGCCGCGATCCGGTGGGGTCTGCTGGTCGCCGACGAGGCCCAGCACGTCAAGAACCACCGGTCGGGCACGGCCAAGGCGCTGCGGCTGGTGCCCGCGGCCGCGCGGGTGGCGCTGACCGGCACGCCGGTGGAGAACACGCTGTCGGAGCTGTGGGCGATCCTCGACTGGTCGGCGCCGGGCCTGCTCGGTTCGCTCAGCGAGTTCCGGACACGGTGGGCGAAACCGATCGAGGCCGGGGACCCGGCCGCGGCCGAGCGGCTGTCGCGGTTGCTGCGGCCCTTCCTGTTGCGGCGCCGCAAGTCCGACCCGGGGATCGCGCCGGAGCTGCCGGCGAAGACGGAGACCGACCAGCCGGTCGCGCTGAGCCCCGAGCAGGCGGCGCTGTACGAGGCGGTCGTGCGGGAGATGATGGCCGACATCGCCGCGAGCGACGGGATCGCGCGACGCGGCCGGATCGTCAAGCTGCTGACCGCGCTCAAGCAGATCTGCAACCACCCGGCGCAGTACCTCAAAGAGCCCGGCGGCCGCTCGGGCAAGCTGGAGCTGCTCGACGAGCTGCTCGACACGATCCTCGCCGAGGGCGGCGCGGTGCTGGTGTTCACCCAGTACGTCGCCATGGCCCGGCTGCTGGAACAGCACCTGGCCACCCGCGGCATCGGCACTCAGCTGCTGCACGGCGGCACGCCGGTCAAGCGGCGCGAAGAACTCGTCGAGCGGTTCCAGGCGGGTGAGGTGCCGGTGTTCCTGTTGTCGCTCAAGGCGGCCGGCACCGGGCTGAACCTCACGCGCGCCGACCACGTCGTGCACTTCGACCGCTGGTGGAACCCAGCGGTGGAGGACCAGGCGACCGACCGGGCCTACCGGATCGGGCAGACCCGGCCGGTGCAGGTGCACCGGCTCGTCGCCGAGGGCACGGTCGAGGACCGGATCGCGGCGATGCTGCGGGAAAAGCGCGCGCTGGCGGACGCCGTGCTGGCCGGTGGCGAGGCGGCGCTGACGGAACTGACCGACACCGAGCTCGCGGAGCTCGTCGAGCTGAGGAGCCGCGGATGAGCGACGACCGGGTGCGCGGGTTCCCCGCGTTCGGAGCGGCCGGGCGCTTCGCCCGCTCGTGGTGGGGGCGGGCGTGGGTGAGCGCGATGGAGGACACCGCGCTGGACCTGCGGCAGCTGAAGAAGGGCCGCAAGTACGCCGCGGCCGGGCTGGTCGGGCCGATCACCGTGAGCCCGGGCCGGATCGCGGCGACCGTCGACGACGTCGGTGGCGTCGATGGAGGCCCGTACCGGACCGAGCTGCGGCTGGCGGAGCTGTCCGAAGCGGACTGGACGCGGTTCCTCGACCGGGTCGCCTCGCGCGCGGGACACCTGGCGGCCCTGCTGGACCGGGACATGCCGCACGACCTGGTGGCAGCGGCCGACGACGCCGGCGTGCACCTGCTGCCGGGGATCGGCGACCTGGACCCGGAGTGCGACTGCGCGGGCTGGGAGCTGCCGTGCCGGCACGCGGCGGCGTTGTCGTTCCAGGCGTCGTGGCTGCTGGACGCGGACCCGTTCGTGCTGTTGCTGATGCGCGGCAAGGGTGAGCGGGAGATCCGCGAGGAGCTGGAGAGCCGCACGGCGCCGCGGGTGGACCTGGTCGTCGAGGACCGGACGCCGGGGGATCTGCCGGATCCGGCGGAGTTCCGGCCGTCGGGGGCGCCGTCGATCCCGGCCGCGCCCGGCGTGCCCGCGGAGGCCTTCGCTCTGCTGGCCGCGAACGCGTCGGCTCAGGCGCGGGCGATGCTGGCGGGCGAGCCGTGGCCGGGACGTCGCCACGACACGGTCCGGCTGGCCGCGGAGTTCCCCGCGGTGGCTTCGCGGCTGGGCGAGGTGGCCGACTTCGAGCGGGCGGTCGCGGCGTGGACGCACGGCGGGCGCGCGGGCCTCGAGGTGCTGGACTCGCCGTGGACACCACCGAAGGCGGCGCTGGCGGCCGCGCGGGCCGCGCTCGCCGACGTCACCGACGAGGAGCCGGTGTTCGACCGCAACCGGTGCACGGCCGGGGAGGTGCAGGTGCGGCTGGACCGCCGGGGCCGGTGGCACCCGTACCGCCGCGAGGCGGGTGAGTGGTGGCCCGCGGGGCCGCCGGAGTCCGATCCGGGCCTGCTGCTCGGCTGACCCTCCTCCCGAAGGGGCTTCTTCACGCGAACAACCCGCGTCCGGCCAGTGATTTTCGTGGGATTTCCCGGTATCCAGCCTGATCCTCGTTGTCTCCTCTCCCCAACGGCGGGTTTTCCGCCGGGCCCACTGGGGGTGCGGGCGCGCGAGTGCTGCCTTCCTCGCGCGCCCGCCCTGTTTCTGTCGGTGCCCGCCGCTAGCGTGCGGGTCATGGACGCCATTGCCGCCGATTTGCACCGGTACCTCCAGGAGAAGCGCGAGAGCGTGCTCGCGTCGTTGTCCGGGTTGAGCGAGTACGACATCCGCCGCCCGATGACCCCGACGGCCACGAACCTGCTCGGCCTGGTCAAGCACCTGGCCGGCGGGGAGCTCGGCTACCTCGGCGACTGCGTCGGCCGGCGAGCCCCGGTCCGGCTCCCGTGGGTCGAGGACGGCTCGATCTGGGACAGCGCCGACATGTGGGCCACCGCGCAGGAGTCCCGCGAAGAGCTGGTCGAGCTGTACCGGACAGCGTGGCGGCACACGGACGAGTCGATCGAGCGGCTGCCGCTGGACGCGCCGGCGTCGGTGCCGTGGTGGCCTGAGGAGCGCCGGAATACCACGTTCGGCTCGCTGCTGGTGCGGGTGACCGCCGAGGCCGCGCACCACGCGGGCCACGCGGACATCGTCCGTGAGCTGATCGACGGCCGCGGCGGCGCCGACCGCGAGGACATCGGCGACACCGCCTGGTGGGACCAGTACCGCGAGCGGGTCCAAGACGCGGCCGAGCGGCACCGAGCGTCTTAGGCGGCGCGTTCGGCGAGCGGGCGGCGCCGCAACCCCGGCTGCTGCAGTGCCGGCGGCTGGTAGGCCTGGTCGAGGGTGCCGACGTCGGTGCCCGGCGGGACGATCTCGTCGATGCGGTCGAGGAGGTCGTCGGAGAGGGTGACGTCCAGGCCGGCCAGCAAGTCGTCGAGGTGGGTCATCGTGCGGGCGCCCAGCAGCGCGCTCGTCACGTCGGGGTGGGCGATCGTGAACGCCATCGCGAGGTGGGTCATGGGCAGGCCGGCTTCCGCGGCGAGGGCGGTGAACTTCGCGACGACGTCGAGCCGGGTCTCGTCGTTGAGGTGGCGGACCAGGGCGGCGCGGCGCAGTTCGTCGTGCGGGCGGCCGGTGAGCAGTCCTTGGCCGAGCGGGCCCCAGACCAGGGTGCCCATGCCGAAGCGGCGGCTGACGGGCAGGATCTCGCGTTCGATGCCGCGGTTGAGCAGGGAGTACACCGGCTGCTCGGTGTGGAACCCGGTGAGACCGTGGCGTTCGGCGATCCAGTGGGCTTCGACGATGTCGGACGCCGGCGTGCCGGACGCGCCGATCGCGCGGACCTTGCCGCTGCGCAGGAGATCGGTGAGCGCGGCGAGGGTTTCTTCGAGGTCGGTGCCCGGGTCGGGGCGGTGCAGCTGGTAGAGGTCGATGTGGTCGGTCCGCAGGCGCCGCAGCGAGTTCTCGACCGCGGTGACGATCCAGCGCCGCGACGCGCCCTGGTGGTTGGGGTCCTGGCCGGTCGGGCGGCCGAACTTGGTGGCGAGCACGACGTCGTCGCGGCGGCCCTGCAGCGCCTTGCCGACGATCTCCTCGGAGTCGCCGTAGGCGTCGGCGGTGTCGACGAAGTTGATGCCGGCGTCGAGGGCCTTGTGGAGGACGCGGGCCGAGTCCTCGGGGTCGGCGTTGCCGATCGACGTCGCGAACATCAGCGTGCCCAGGGCGAAGGGGCTGACCTTGATGCCGGTCCGGCCCAGGGTGCGGTACTGCATGGGGACTCCTCGGAGTACGCTCGAACGTAAGCGGAAAGCTTTTCCACAACTATACGGAAGGGCTTTCCGCTTAGCTACCCGGAGGAGCACTGTGACCCCAGAGCCGCGGCGTCGGCGCGCCGACGCGCAACGCAACATCGACGCCTTGCTGGAGGCGGCGACGAGTGTCTTCGCGACCTCGGGGGTGGACGCGCCTGCCAAGGAGATCACCGACCTGGCCGGGGTCGGGGTGGGCACGCTCTACCGGCACTTCCCGCAGCGCGCGGACCTGGTCGCGGCGGTGCTGCAGCGCGAGATCGACGTCGTGGCGCAGGCCGGACCGGCGCTGAGTGCCGAGCACCCGCCCGGGGAGGCGCTGCGGCGATGGCTGCGCCGCTACACGGAGTTCGTCGGCACGAAACGGGGATTCGCCGCGGCCCTGCACTCGGGCGACCCGGCGTTCGACGCCCTGCCCGGCTACTTCATGCAGCGGATGGAGCCGGTCCTGGCGGCCCTGCTGGAGGCGGCTGCGGGAGAGGTCCGCGCCGACGTCAACGCGAAGGATCTCCTGCACGCCGTAGCGCTGCTCTGCCAGCCCGTGCGCGGCGAGGACGTGGAGTACAACCAGCGGATGGTCGCGATCCTCGTCGACGGGCTCAGCCCACGGGCGTGACCGCGTAGTCCTTGACCCGCATCGAGTCGTGCATCCGCACACCACCGGTGTTGAGCTTCGCCAGCGCCGTCGTGACGCGGGCCGGCAGAGCCGAGATCAGCTGCCCGCCGCGGGTCAGCGCCCACACGCCGGCGCGGGAGCCGGGGATGAGGCCGCGGGCGGCGCCGACGGCGAACGCGCGGCTCTTGCGCACCAGCTCGCCCATTTCCCGTTCGTAAGCGGCGAAAGCACGTTCGTGGTCGCCGCCCGCCGCGGCCAGTTCGCCGGCCAGGACGTACGCGCCGACCACCGCGAGGCTGGTGCTGCCGCCGACGGCCGGGCCGGGGCAGTAGCCGGCGTCGCCGACGAGCGTGACGCGCCCACGAGACCACGTGTCGAGCCCGAGCTGGGTGATCGAGTCGAAGTAGAACGGCCCCGGGCCGTCGAGCTCGGCGAGCCAGCCGTCGACCTGCGGGTGCATCCCGGCGTAGGCCTCGCGCAGCAGCTCCTGCTGGCGCGCGACGTCGCGGTGGTGGTAGCCGAGCTGGGCGTCGCGGCGGAACAGGAACACCGCGCGGGCCTCGTCGAGGTGCCGGGCGCTGTAGATGCCGGCGGTGCGGCCGGGGCCGAGGTGCAGCACGGTCTCGCCGTCGCCGAGGCCGCAGGTGCCGGGAATGGAGAGCACGGCCAGGTAGGCGCCGATGAACTTCGTCAAGCCGGCCTCCTCACCGAAAACCAGGCGCCGGACGTTCGAGTGCAGCCCGTCGGCGCCGACGACGACGTCGAACCTGCGCGGGGCGGCGTGCTCGAAAGTGACGTCGCCGTCGGGGGAGATGCTGGTGATCGAGTCGCCGAAGAGGTACTCGGCGTCGTCGCGGCCGGCGTCGTAGTAGATCTCGCTGAGGTCGTCGCGCATGATCTCGGCGTGCCGGTCGGAGGTGGCGCGGTAGATCTTCGTCAGATCCACCCGCACCGGACTGCGCACGCCTTCGCGGTGCAGCGTCATCCGGGTGGTGCCGGTCTTGCGGGCTTCGACGCGGGGGAGCACGCCCATCCGTTCGGTGATGTCCATCGCGGGCCGGAACAGGTCGACGGCGTGGCCACCGGTCTTGCGCAGTTCGGGGGCGCGTTCGACGACGGTGACGTCGAAGCCGTGCCGGGTGAGCCAATAGGCGAGCACCGGTCCCGCGATGCTGGCGCCCGAGACGAGAATCCGCATGAGTACCTCCCTGACTTAACGGTAGGTAAGTTGTACCACAGGTCCTTACCTATCGTTAAGTCAGTTATGCTGGGGCCGTGCCGAAACCCTCCGACACCAAGCAGCGCATCCTCGACGCCGCGCGCGACCTCTTCACCACCCAAGGGGTGCAGCGCACCAGCCTGCAGGACATCGCCGACCGGCTGGGCATCACCAAGCCCGCGCTCTACTACCACTTCCCCTCACGCGACGAACTCGTCCGCAGCATCGTCCAGCCCATGCTCGACGACGGCGAGAAGTTCCTCCTCGACCAGGAGAATCGGGGGGACGCACCGGTCCGGGAACTGATCGAAGGGTTCTTCGACTTCAACTACCGCCACCGCGCGGACGTGGTCATGCTGCTGGCCGAGATGCCGACCCTGGCCGACCTCGGCCTCATCGACCGGGTCCTGGGCTGGCGGACCCGGCTCACCGAGCTGATCTGCGGCCCTTCGCCGACCCTCGAACAGCAGGCGCGCGCGATCCTCGCCCTGGGCGGCCTGCAGGACGTCTGCATGCAGTTCCCCGACGCCCCGGTCGGGGACCTCAAGGCCGCGGCGGTCGCCGGAGCCCTCGACGCGCTCGGCTGAAGCCCACGTCGGTCAGTGCACCGCCGCGCGCTCGATGATCGCGCCCGTGTCCACCCCGGCCGGCAGCGTGCCGAACGCGATGCCCCAGTCGCCACCGAAACGCGACGCGCAGAACGCGTCCGCGACCGCCGGGTGGCCGTGGCGCACCAGCAACGATCCCTGCAGCACCAGCGCCATCGCCTCGACCACCCGCCGCGCCCGGTACTCGATCGCGTCCAGGTCGGTCAGCTCCTTGCGGACGCGGTCCACGGCGTCGTCGAGCCGCGCGTCGCCGCCGGCCGCCTGCTCGACCTCGGCGAAGAACGCCGCGACCGACTCCGGCTGCTTCCCCATCGCGCGCAACGCGTCCAGCGCAGCGACGTTGCCCGACCCTTCCCAGATCGACGACAGCGGCGCCTCGCGGTAGAGCCGCGGCATGCCCGACTCCTCGACGTACCCGTTGCCGCCGAAGCATTCGAGCGCCTCGGCCGCGTGCATCGGCGCCCGCTTGCACACCCAGTACTTCGACACCGCGAGCCCGAGCCGCCTAAACGCCTGCTCCTGCGCGTCGTCGCGCCGGTCGCCCGCCGCGGCCAGCCGCATCGCCACCGTCGTCGCCGCCTCGGACTCGACCACGAGGTCCGCGAGCACGTTCGCCATCAGCGGCTGGTCGACCAGCGCCTTGCCGAACGCGTGCCGGTGGGTCGCGTGGTGGACCGCGCGGACCGCCCCCAGCCGCATGCCCGACGCGCTGCCGAGCGTGCAGTCCAGGCGGGTGTTGTTGACCATCTCGATGATCGTCCGGACCCCGCGGCCCTCTTCGCCGACGAGCCAGCCGACGGCGTGGTCGTACTCGATCTCCGACGACGCGTTGGACCGGTTGCCCAGCTTGTCCTTCAGCCGCTGCAGCCGGATCGGGTTGCGCGAGCCGTCGGGCAGGACGCGGGGGAGCAGGAAGCACGAAAGCCCGCCCGGCGCCTGGGCCAGCGTCAGGAACATGTCCGACATCGGCGCCGAGGTGAACCACTTGTGCCCGACGAGGGTGTAGCTGCCGTCGGCACTCGGCACCGCCGTCGTGGTGTTGGCCCGCACGTCGGAGCCGCCCTGTTTCTCGGTCATGGACATGCCCGCGATCAGGCCGCGCTTGCTGTCGGGCTCGCGCAACCCGAAGTCGTACTCGGTCGCCGCCAGCAGCGGCTCGTACCGCGCGGCCAGCTCCGGGTTGGCCCGCAGCGCCGGGACCGCGGCGTAGGTCATCGAGATCGGGCAGCTGTGCCCGGCCTCGACCTGCCCCCAGGTGTAGAACTTCGCCGCCCGGGCCGCGTGCGCACCCTCGCGCGGGTCCTGCCACGGCGTGCCGTGCAGGCCGTGCGACACCGCGACGGTCATCAAGTCGTGCCAGTACGGGTGGAACTCGACCTCGTCGATCCGGTGGCCGTAGCGGTCGTGGGTGCGCAGTACCGGTTCGTTCTCGTTGACCACCCGGCCCCACTCCTGGGCCTGCTCGCTCCCGGCCAGCCGGCCCAGCTCGTGCAGCTCCTCCGACGCCCAGCCCGCGCCGGCCCGCTCGAGCCCGGCCAGCAGCGCCGGGTCGTCGGCGACGTCGTGGCCCTGCAGCGGCGGGACCTGGTTGGTGACCTCATGCGTGGCGGGCATCGGAACCTCCTAGAGCGCGGACGACGAACGTGCGGAGCTCGGCGACGTCACCGGCGTTTCCGCTGGTCAACGGGCCGATCAGGACTTCGGCGGCGGCACCCACCAGCGCGGCGGCGGTCAGCCGGCCGTCCTGCGGCGGCAGCGCGCCTTCTCGGACGCCGGCCGCGACGTGCTCGGCGACGACGTCGGTGAACGCCCGCCGGAACTCGAGCCGTTCGGTGTCGATCCGCGCGTCGACCGGCTCGGCCAGCAGGGCGTACGCCTGGCGGGGCGCCTTGAGCGCGCGCTGGGCGAAGGTCTCGAACACCGCCAGGACCCGCTCGGCGGGCTCGCCGGGCTGTGCGGACGCGGCCCGGACCGCCTCGACCTCCCGCGTCACGACCTGGCGGAACACGTGCACGACCAGGTCGGCCTTGGTGGGGAAGTGTCGGTAGACGCTCCCGACGGCGACCCCGGCCCGCTCGGCGACGGCGGCGACGGAGCAGCCGCTGTAGCCGTGCTCGGCGAGCTGTTCGGTGGCCGCGGCGACGATCGTCTCGCGCTGGGCGTCGAGGCGTTCTTGCACCTTCGGGGTGCGACGGTAGGGCACGTCAAGAAGTGAAGCACTGATTCATTACTTCAGTCAACGCTCCCGAGAAACACTCGTACCGCCCGCGGCGACCGCAGCTCCACGACGTCCACCTCGGCCCCCGCGAGCACCCGCCGCACCTTCGGCAGGTGCCGCCACCGGTAGGTCAGCACCCACGACCAGAAGTCCCACCGCTCCCGGCCCCGCCGCAGCGCCCGCCACGCACAGCGCAGCGGCGACAGGTTCAGCAGCACCGCCGTGTCGGCCGCCGCGGCCCGGACCTCCAGCACGTCGTACGGCCCGAGGTCACCGTCGAGGATCCACCGCGGCCCCGCGGCCAGCTCCCGTTGCCGCGCAACCCACTCCGCCGCCGCCAGCCCCTCGAGGCCCGGCTGCCAGAACACCGCGTCCAGCTCCACCACCGGCAACCCGGTCCGTGCCCCGAGCCGCCGCGCGAACGCCGACTTCCCGGACCCGCCGCACCCCAGTACCAGCACCCGCTCCACACCCGCCATTCTCACGCTTGCGCTGGAGCGCACTCCAGCTCCTACCGTCGAAACCATGACCACTCCGCAGCACAAGATCGGCTCCGGCTACGGCGCCACCACCATCGCGGCCGAAGTCCTCACCGGCATCGACCTCACCGGCAAGCTCGCCCTCGTCACCGGCGGCTACTCCGGCCTCGGCCTGGAGACCACCCGCGTCCTGGCCGACGCCGGCGCCCACGTCGTCGTCCCCGCCCGCCGGCGCGCCACCGCCGAAGAAGCCCTCGCCGGGATCCCGAACACCGAGATCGACGAACTCGACCTCGCCGACCTCGACAGCGTCCGCGCCTTCGCCGGCCGCTTCCTCGCCACCGGCCGCCGCCTCGACCTCCTGATCGGCAGCGCCGGCGTCATGGCCTGCCCCGAAACCCGCGTCGGCCCCGGCTGGGAAGCCCAGTTCGCCACCAACCACCTCGGCCACTTCGCCCTCGTCAACCACCTCTGGCCGGCCATCGCCGACGGCGCCCGCGTCGTCTCCGTTTCCTCCCGCGGCCACCACTTCTCGCCGATCCGCTGGGACGACGTCCACTTCGGACACGACTACGACCGGTGGCGCGCCTACGGCCAGGCCAAGACGGCCAACGTCTTGTTCGCCGTCCACCTCGACCGCCTCGGCCGCGACCGCGGCGTGCGAGCCTTCGCCCTGCACCCCGGCTCGATCATGACCAACCTCCTGCGCCACGTCCCCCGGGAAGAGTGGCGCGCCAACGGCTGGCTCGACGAGCACGGCAACCCCACCGACTACTTCAAAACCCCCGAAGCCGGCGCCGCCACCCAGGTCTGGGCCGCCACCTCACCCCAGCTCGACGGCCTCGGCGGCGTCTACCTCGAAGACTGCGACATCGCCGAACCCGCCCCCGACGAAGACGGCGTCACCGCGGTCCGCCACCGCGTCGGCGTCCGCGGCTACGCCACCGACCCCGGCGAAGCCGCCCGGCTCTGGGCACTGTCGGCCGAACTCACCGGCGTCGACGCTATTTCCCGGTGATCACGCCGACCGCGATCCCCAGGATCGCCGTGTTGTAGACGAACGCCACCACGCTGTGCGTCAGCACCGTGTACCGGATCGGCCGCGCCTGAACCTCCACATCGGACGTCGCGAACGACGTCCCCACCGTAAAGGCGAAGTACGCGAAGTCCAGCAGGTTCGGCCGTTCCGTCGCCGGGAATCGCAACCCTGGCCCCGGCGCCGCCCGGTAGTGCAGGTGCGCGTACCGGTCCGCGTACCCGAAGTGCAGCAGGATCCACGCCGCCAGCACCGCCGGCACCGCATTGATCTGCAGCACCGTCGCGTACTCGCCGTCCTCCTCGGCGATCACGTTCGCCGCCAGGATCAGCAGGCCCGCCGACATCCCGACCACGCTCACCAGCAACGTCGCCGCGAAACTCGACCGCCGCCCCAGCAGGCTGTGCAGCCACGTCGGCTCGCCGTCACCCACCAGCCGGTAGCGGCGGATCCGCAGGAACCGCGTCACGATCACCGCCACCGCCAGCACGTCCCACGCCAGCAGGAACACCACGTCCAGCCCGGTGTCCGGCGCGACCAGCCACCCCAACCCCAGCAGCACCAGCAGGAACTCCGCGCACTGGTACCAGATCCTCCGCAGACGACGCACCGCGCGAAGCTAACCGCCCCGGCGGCCGAGGGCACGCCGGATCACCTGGTCAGGTGGTCCGCGGCACCAATGCCACCAGGTACCGGCAGGGGAGTGACCCCGGGTTGGCGAACACCCGCTCCGGCGCGGTCCCCAGCTGCAGGCAGTCCCCGGCGTCCAGCTCGTGCACCTCGGTGCCCTCCCGGAGGCGCAGGTGCCCGTCCAGCACCCAGATCTGCTGGTGCAGGAACGCGCTCGCGAGCAACGGCACCTCCGCGCCCGCGGGCAGCTCGATCTCGACCAGCTCCAGCGGACGCCCGGCGGCGGGGGAGACCGCGCGCCGCCGGTACCCGGTGTCCGGATCCACCCACACCGGCTGCTCCGCCGCGCGCACCAGCCGCCGCTCGTCACCCTCGGCCCGCGCGATCAGCTCCGACAACGTCATCCCGAGCGCCGCCGACAGCTTCGCCAGCAACGCCGCCGTCGGCTGCACGTCACCCCGCTCGATCTTGCCGATCATCGCCCGCGACACCCCGGACGTCTCGGCCAAGCCGGCCGCCGAGAGACCTCGGGACGTGCGTGCCGCGTGCACGGTGGCGGCCAGGCGGGCAGTCAGGGGATCGGTCATGGGTTGATACTATACGACCACTTCTGGCTACCATAAGAGCCATGCTGATCCGAGAAGCTACTTCCGAAGACGCGGCCGCCTGCGCCGACATCTACACGCCCTACGTCACCGACACCGTCATCTCCTTCGAAGACGACCCACCCTCCGCCGCCGAAATGGCCCGGCGGATCGCCGAAGCCCACGCCTGGTTCGTCCTCGACGACGACGGCCACACCGCAGGCTTCGCCTACGCCCACCCCTTCGCCGAACGCGCCGCCTACCGCTGGTCCTGCGAGACGAGCATCTACCTCGAACGCGGCCGCCGTCGCACCGGCGCCGGCCGCGCGCTGTACGAGACGCTGTTCGAACGACTGCGCGAGCACGGCTTCTGCCGTGCCTTCGCGGGAATGACCCTGCCCAACGACGCGAGCGCGGGCCTGCACCGCGCGCTCGGGTTCGAACCGTCGGGCGTCTACCGCCGCGTCGGCTGGAAGCACGGCGCGTGGCGGGACGTCGCGTGGGTCCAGAAGGACCTTCATGCAACCAATGGTTGCGCTTCTCCGCCGGCACCGCTAACGTGACACGCAACCAAACGTTGCACAAGGAGCCGACATGGACTACGGAACCCTCGACCGCGAAATCCACATCGACGCCACCCCCGAAGTCGTCTTCGACGTCGTCAGCAGCCCCGAACACCTCCGCGAATGGTGGCCCGACGAAGCCGACTACCCCGCCGAACCCGGGGGAGAAGGCCACATCGGCTTCGGCGGCCAGCAGGTCCGGTTCACCGTCGTCGACGCCGTCCCCCCGAAACTCTTCTCCTTCCGCTGGACCCACGCCGAGGGGGAGACCGCCGCACCCGGCAACTCCTTCCTCGTCGTCTTCGAACTCGAACCCACCGCCACCGGCACCCGCCTCCGGATGACCGAAACCGGCTTCCGCGAACGCGGCTGGGACGAAGCCAAGATCGCCGCCGAGTACGTCGACCACGCCAGCGGCTGGGACCAGTTCCTGCCCCGCCTGCCCGGATACGCCGCCAAGGTCGGAGCCACCACCCCGTGAGCACCGCCGTGGACGACGACCTCTGGTCGGCCATCGGCGACCCCACCCGACGCCGCATGCTCGACCTGCTCCTCGCCGAAGGCAGCGCCACCGCCACCAGCCTGAGCGAGCACCTCCCGGTGACCCGCCAAGCCGTCGCCAAGCACCTCACCGTCCTCGACCGCGTCGGCCTCGTACACGCCACCGCCGCCGGCCGCGAAAAGCAGTACCGCGTCGACGAAACCCAGCTGGCCCGCGCCGTCGCCCAGCTCGCCGACGTCGGCGCCACCTGGGACGCCCGGCTCCGCCGCATCAAGCACATCGCCGAAACCATCCAGAAGAACCTCTGAAAGGACCGAAAATGGACATCCTGCACCGCATCGGCATCGAAAAGTCCACCCCGGACCAGGTCTACGAGGCGATCACCACCCTCGACGGCCTGTCCGCGTGGTGGGCGCAGAAAACCGTGGGGGACACCGAACTCGGCGGCGTGATCGCGTTCCGGTTCAGCGCCGGCGGCTTCGACATGAAAGTCACCGAACTCGACCCCGGACGGCTCGTCCGCTGGGAAGTCGTGGACGGACCGCAGGAGTGGGTCGGCACGACGATCCGCTGGGACATCGAGCAGCGCGGTGACTACACGATCGTCCTGTTCAAGCACGAAGGCTGGCGCGAGGCCGGGGAGTTCATGCACCACTGCAGCACCAAGTGGGCGATCTTCCTGATGAGCCTCAAGCAGCTCCTGGAGACCGGGGAAGGCGCCCCGGACCCGAGGGACGTGGCGATCAGCGACTGGCACTGAGATTACTTGACATAATGTACATTATCGGCACTTCGGGATGTGCTGTGGCAGGGAGCCGGGAGGGGCGTTGAAGCCGGGTTCCCGGGAGTGTCGTCCGGTTCGTCAGGACGGCTTCTCCTGAGGTTTCTCGTCCAGCGTTCCTGCCGTACTTGCCCTGGACACCCCTGAAGATGTCTCTCAGAGGCCACAGGAGCATCCCCTGAGGCCGTGGATCCGATGAGCCGCCACTCGACCTTAAAACGTCACGGTGACGAAACTATGGGTGCGAACCTGGGCGTCGAGTTGGCATTGGCGCAAGGATGACGCTGCAGTCTCTCTACAGCAGCCGGTCGTCGCCCCCGGACGCCTCAGGCCGCCCTCGCGGGCGCTCGAACATATGTGCGCATCCCCGCCATGCGTGTCAGAGGGGCGGATTAGAGCCTCAAATCGTCTCCGAGAGAGACCCGGATCCCCCGGAGAGGCTAACCCCGACTAAACCGACTTTTCATGCATAATGGCGATTATGCATGAAAAGTCGGGGACCCGGCGCCCGGAATTGTCGGTGGTGTGCTGTACAAGATCCACATGAAGGTTTCCGAGGCCCAGCAAGCCTTCTTCGCGGCCCGCCGGCCCCGCAAGGACTCTCCGCACACCACCGACGCCTACCGCCGCGACCTCGCCGGCATCACCACTCTCCTGGTTTCGGAGCTCGGCCGCCCGGCCGAAGACCTGGACGTCGCCGATCTGACCGGGCCCGCGCTGCGGTCGGTGTTCGGCGTGTTCGCCGACGGGCACGCGAAGAGCTCGGTGCTGCGCGCCTGGTCGACGTGGAACCAGTTCCTGACGTTCTGCGTGGCCGACGGGCTGCTGGAGGGCAACCCGATAGGGGCGGTGGCGCGGCCGCGGACGCCGGCGTTGACGCCGAAACCGTTGCGAGGTGAGGAAACCCCGGAGCAGCTGCTGTCGGCGGCGGCCGCCGGTTCGCGGCGCGCGCGGGACCCGTGGCCGGAGCGGGACGTGCTGGTGATCGCGCTGGGTCTGGTGGCGGGGTTGCGGGCGGCGGAGATGCGGGCGTTGACGGCGCGGTCGCTGGTGGGGCGCGCGGGTGAGCTGCGGTTGCACGTGAAGGGGAAGGGCACCCGGGATCGGTCGATCCCGGTGCAGCCGGTGCTGGCGGAGCTGATCGAGCGGTACCGGGAGTCGTGCCGGGTGCGGTTTTCGAGTGTGCGGTTCTCCCCTGGTTCGCCGTTGCTGCTGGACCGGGCGGGTGAGCCGATCGGGCGGGGTGCGCTGGAGTACCTGGTGAAGTCGTGTTATCGGGGGGCGGGGTTGCACGATCGGGTGCCGGCGGGGGCGAACCTGCACGCGTTGCGGCACACGTTCGCGACGAGGCTGGCCGAGGACGGGGCGACGGCTTCGGAGATCATGGCGTTGCTGGGGCACGCGAGCTTGGCGACGAGCCAGAACTACATCGAGGCGACGGGCCGGGAGCAGCGCGCGGCGGCGGCGAGCAACCGGACGTACCGGGCGTTGGACGGCTTGGGCTGACGTCCGGCCGGCGCGTGTGGTGTCTTGAATGAGTCATTCAGGTCTTCGGTGGTCTTGAATGAGTCATTTAAGACCACCGAAGCCGGGCGGGCCCTTCACGTCTGCCGGTCCCGTGTCCGGGCGAGCGTCAGCGGAGTTGTTCGAGGTCTTTCGCGGCTCGGGCGATGTCGTCGGCCAGGCCGCGCAGTTCACGGACGTCGGCGCCGTCGTCGGCGGCCGTCACGATGTCCTCGGCGGCGCAGCGGAGCTGGAACAGCCGGTCCTGGAGGGCGGCCACTTCGGTGTCGGACAGCACGACGGCGTCCTCGGGCAGGCCGCTTCGCTGCAGCGCCGTGCGCCGCTCGTAGGCGCGCTGGCGGCAGGACTGTCCGCAGTAGCGTCGTCGGCGGCCGACGTTGCCGCCTTCGGGGAGGCGTCGTCCGCACCAGCCGCAGTGCCGGGGCGCGCCGCGGCGTCCCGGCACGAGTTCGACGGGGGCGGGCTGGGCTAGTTCGGCGGCTTCCCTCACCCCGGAGACCCTAGCTGGCCACCGGTTGCTCATGCCGGGGTCATGGCGGAAGTGCACACTTGAGGGATGCAGGCGTCGTTTCCGTACCTGGCCGATCCGCTCCCCCGTGCCTTCGCCCACCGGGGGTGGCACCTCGACGAGCTCGACGGGCTCGAGAATTCGCTGCCGGCGTTCCGGCGGGCGTGTGCCGAGGGGTACCGGTACCTGGAGACGGACGTGCACGCGACGGCGGACGGTGTCGTGGTCGTGCACCACGACGCGAACCTCGATCGGACGACCGACGGGTCGGGGGCGATCGCGGCGCAGACGTGGGAGCAGCTGAAGAACGTCAAGATCGGCGGGAAGGCTCCGCTGTCGCGGCTGGAGGACCTGCTGGAGGAGCTGCCGAACGCGCGGTTCAACGTCGATGTGAAGGCCGATCGGGCGGTGGCGCCGTTCGTGGAGGTGCTGGAGCGGACCAACGCGCACGACCGGGTGGCCGCGGCGGCGTTTTCCGATGCGCGGCTGGTGCGGTTGCGGAAGCTGGCGGGGCCGAAGCTGGTGACGGCGATGGGTCCGCGGTCGGCGTTCGCGTTGTGGGCGCGGGGGAAGCTGCCGCTGCTCCCCCTCGGGCGGCTGGTGCTGGGTGCGATGGCGCAGGTACCGGTGCGGCAGGGGGCGCTGCGGGTGGTGGACAAGGCGTTCCTGTCGATCGCGGGACGCTCGGGCATCGAGGTGCACACGTGGACCATCGACGATCCGGCGGAGATGCGGATGCTGCTGGACCTGGGTGTGCACGGGATCGTGACGGACCGGCCGGACCTGCTGCGCGAGGTGCTGATCGAGCGCGGCACGTGGCAGCGGTCGCAGGAGCCGTGAGCGTCAGCGGGGCGCTTTGCCGTTCCAGGCGGCGTCCCAGGTCTTGGGGCCGAGCAGTCCGCTGTCCTTGATGCCGTTGGCGCGCTGGAGGTCGAGGACCGCGGTGCGGGTCTTGTCGTAGTAGCAGCCGGTGCCGGTGAAGCCGTAGCCGAAGGCGTTCATGCGGAGCTGGAACGCCTTGAGCGGGGCGGCGCAGTCGCCGTAGGCGTAGACGACGCCGGGCCACGGCGGTTTGCCGCTTGGGGCCGGCGGGGTGGGTGCGGGGGCCGGTCCGCCGCCGATGTAGGCGGAGTCGGCGTAGGTGGGGACGCGCTTGCTGCGGGCGTCGGCGTCGCCGGCGAGCTTGAGCATGCCGGCGCACTGCCAGGGCTGCCACCCGCGCATGCGGTAGAGGTAGAGGGCGCGGTAGTCCTGTTCGGCGGGGGCGGCCTGGTCGGGGCGGCCGTTGCCGCCGACGCTGCGCCAGGTGGGCAGGTCGAACTGGTAGGCGCCGTAGTAGCCGTTGCCGGTGTTGGTGGCGTAGCGGCCGCTGGACTCGCACATGCGGAGCTTGGCCCAGGCCGTCGGCGCGGGATCCGCGGAGGCGACGGCGGGGATGGTGAGCTGCAGACCCAAGGCGGCGATGGCGAGAAGCAGGGTTCTCGCGGCGGTGCGTCTCCGGTTCTGGATCATGCGAGCACAGTAGGAGCGTGTCCCACTGACCACAAGGGACACTCTGCTCGCCTGAGTCTCACACGAACCACTGTTCACAAAGGACTACGACACGCCGTGCCGCGCGGACCGTGAGTGCCCCCGGGAGTGGCGGATGATCGCGAAGCGACAAAGCGGACACGGTTGGGGTGGTCCGGTCCCCCGTGTGCCGGTGCCCCAGTAGTCTCCGCGCTGACCTGCTGGTTTTCGAGGTGAAGGAGCCGTGGATGACGCTGGCCGGGACGCGCTCGACCAAGCGCGAGCGCTGGGGCTGGTATTTCTACGACTGGGCCAATTCGCCGTTCTATTCGTCGACGACGACGGTGTTCGGCGCCCTTTCGATGAGCTCGATCGCGGCCGAGGACGCGAAGTCGAACTTCACCCTTAATGGGGACCGCGCGTGCCTCGACGCGGCCGGCAAGGCCGACACGCTCCACAACTGCGACGTGACGTTGTTCGGGCTGCACTTCCCCGCCGGTTCGGTGTGGGGCTACCTGCTGTCGGTGGCGACGGTCGTGCAGGTGCTGGTGCTGCCGATCGCGGGCGCGGTGGCGGACCGCAGCCACAACAAGCGGCGGATCCTGGGCGGGTTCGCGTTCCTGGGTGCGGCGGCCGCGGCGGCGATGTTCTTCCTGGCCGGTTCGGACTGGCAGCTGGGCGTGGTGCTGTTCATCATCGCGAACATCGGCTACGGCGGTTCGCTGGTCGTCTACTACTCGTTCCTGGTCGACATCGGCGGGCCGGACGAGCGGGACGACATCTCGGCGAGGGGCTGGGCGTTCGGGTACCTGGGCGGCGGGCTGGCGCTGGCGTTGCAGCTGGGGTTCTACCTCGGGCACGACGCGTTCGGGGTGAGCAAGGGCACGGCGGTGCAGATCTGTTTCTTGACCTCGGGGCTGTGGTGGGCGTTGTTCACCTTCCCCGCGGTGCGGGCGCTCCCCCGCAGGCACACGCCGGTCGACGTCGCCCCGGGGACGTCGGTGCTGCGGTCGGGCTTCGCGGAGCTGTGGCAGACGGTCAAGGCGGCGAGGGCGTATCCGTTGACGCTGGCGTTCCTGGGCAGCTACCTGGTCTTCACCGACGGGATCAACACGGTGGTGACGGTGTCGGCGCAGTACGGCAAGGACGAGCTGGGCTTCGGCAACGAGGTCCTGATCGTGACGATCCTGGTGATCCAGTTCGTCGCTTACCTGGGTGGCACGTTGCACGGGCTGGTGGCGCGCCGGATCGGGGCGAAGCGGACGATCCTGGGCAGCCTGGTGCTGTGGGTCGTGGTGCTGGCCGGGGCGTACTTCGTGCAGCCGAAGCAGCTGGTGCAGTTCCTCGCGGTGGCGGTCGGGATCGGGCTGGTGCTGGGTGGAACGAACGCGTTGTCGCGGTCGTTGTTCAGCCAGATGATCCCGGCGGGCAAGGACGCCCAGTACTACTCGCTCTACGTCGTGGGTGAGCGCGGGACGTCGTGGCTCGGGCCGCTGCTGTTCGCGGGGGTCGGGCAGGCGACGGGATCGTTCCGGCTGGCCATCATCGCGCTGGTGATCTTCTTCGCGGCGGGGTTGGTGCTGGTGTGGCTGGTGCCGGTGCGGCGCGCGATCGTGGCGGCGGGCAACACCCCGCCGGAGGTTCTGTAGCCCTGTGACGTGGCTCGTTCGGCTGTCACGCGCCCGTTGGGCCGGGCAGTCCTGGACGAGTGTCCAGACACCGATAGGGTCGGCTGTCGTGACCTTGTTGAACGACCGGGCGGCCGGTCCCGATCCGACCGATGCCCTCTCGTCGGTGCCCGCGGCCGGTTCGCGCCGCGGGACGCCGCCGGTGGGCAGGCTGAAGTTCTGCTACGGGCCGATGGACTGCGGGAAGTCGACCCTGGCGCTGCAGATCGACCACAACCACGCGCGGCAGGGCCGGCGCGGCTTGGTGCTGGTGCGCCACGACCGATCGGGTGCGCCGCAGATCTCGAGCCGGATCGGGTTGAGCCGGCAGGCGGTGGAGGTCGGCGAGGACACCGACGTGCGGGACCTGGTGCGGCAGGAGTGGGCGCGCGGGCAGCACGTGGACTACGTCGTGGTGGACGAGGCGCAGTTCCTCTCCCCCGGTCAAGTCGACCAGCTGGCGGAGCTGGCCGACGAGGTCGAGATCGACGTGTACTGCTTCGGGATCGCGACGGACTTCCGGAGCCGGTTGTTCCCGGGAGCCGCTCGTCTGTTCGAACTGGCGGACGAACTTCAGCCGGTTCAGGTGGAGGTGCTGTGCTGGTGCGGGCTCTCGGGACGGTTCAACGCGCGGGTCCTGGAGGGTGAGGTGGTGCGTGAGGGCGACACCGTTGTGGTGGCAGATACCGAACAATCCGTAGTTGAATCTTCAGCTTTGGCCGGTTTTGAGGCTGAAAACGCTACTGTGCGTTATCAGGTATTGTGTCGCCGCCACTTCCGATCGGGTGACTTGGGTCCCGTTACTGGTCGTCACGGTCAGTTACGGTTGACCTGACATGGGTGCCAGTAGCCCATCCGGGGGATATCAGCACTAAGAAGGCCGTATTGACGTCACGCCGAAGCGCGAAACGCCTCCTACTAGAGGAAGCTGATGCCGTTGGGTGACGCAGCTCATCGTGAGCAACGACATGGCAGCCCGGGAATCCTCGGGGGCCCCAAGTCGTTGCATAGGGTGAGCATCACCCAGGCTCCACCCGGAGCTGACTGAAAGGACCCCCATCATGGCCGACCGTGTTCTTCGTGGAAGCCGGCTGGGAGCGGTCAGCTACGAGACCGACCGCAACCACGACCTCGCCCCACGCCGCACCGTGCGCTACGCCTGCCCGAAGAACCACGAGTTCGAGGTGCCGTTCTCCGACGACGCCGAGATCCCGACGGTCTGGGAATGCCGCCTGCACGGCAGCGAGTCGGAGATCGTGGACGGCGGGCAGCCCGAGCAGAAGAAGGTCAAGCCGCCGCGCACCCACTGGGACATGCTGCTCGAGCGGCGCACGATCCCCGAGCTCGAGGACCTGTTGAACGAACGTCTCGCCGAGCTGAAGGGCCGGCGGACCTCCCGGTCCGCGTAAAGCCCGTGAGCGTCGGCCCGTAGCCACCGCTCCCACCACAACGGAAGGCCCCCGCCACCTCCCCCGGCGGGGGCCTTTCGTATGCCCGGACCCGTGTGCCCGGGTCAGTGGCGCCGGCGGAACGGGCCTCGCAGTGCCGCCGACTGGAGCAGCATGATGGTCTTCGCGTCCGCGATCTCCCCCGTCTCGATCATCTTCAGGGCGTCGTCGAAGGGCAGCTCCAGCACCTCGATGTCCTCCCCCTCCTCGGCGATGCCGCCGCCCTCGCCGCGTTCGGCCGGGTCGTAGGGCGCCGCGTAGCAGTGGAGACGCTCGGTCACCGAGCCCGGGCTCGTGTAGACGTCGAACACGTGCTCCAGGTCCCCGATGCGGACGCCGGTCTCCTCCTGGGCCTCGCGGCGGATCGCCGTCTCCGGGTCGTCGGCGTCGAGCAGGCCCGCTGCCGCCTCGACGAACATGCCGTCCGGGTGGTCGTTGACGTAGACCGGGTAGCGGAACTGGCGCGTCAGCAGCACCGTCCCGCCCTCGAGGTCGTAAAGCAGCACCGTGGCGCCGTTGCCGCGGTCGTAGGTCTCCCGCTGCTCGGTGGTCCACCGGCCGTTGCCGTGCTGGTAGTCGAACGTCGTGCGGCGCAGCACGTACCAGGCCGACGACAGCACTTCGACGTCGGTGATCCGGACCCGGGGGTTGCGGGTCAGGCTTGTCGATGAGGTCATGCCGCGACCATAATGTGCAAGACTCGGCAGAAACAAGGAGGACTTTGCATGTTGGTCGGCGAACGCCGTGAACTGCTGCTCGCCCGGCTCGCGGCCGAGGGCAAGGTGCTGGCGAAGGACGTGGCGGCCGAACTCGGCGTCTCGGAGGACAGCATCCGCCGCGACCTGCGCGACCTGGCCGCCGCCGGGCTATGCCAGCGCGTCTACGGCGGCGCGTTGCCCGTCTCCCCCGCCGTCGCCGACTACGCGAGCCGCACGGCGATCGCCGTCGACGGCAAGGACCGGGTCGCCGCCACCGCCGCCGGCCTGATCCGGCCCGGCTCGACCGTCATCCTCGACGGCGGCACCACGACCCTGGCCGTCGCGAAGGCGCTGCCGCACGACCTCGAGGCCACCGTCGTCACCCACAGCCCGACCGTCGCCGTCGCCCTACTCGACCACCCGAACATCGAGGTCTTCCTGCTGGGCGGACGCCTGTTCCGGCACTCCGCGGTCACCTGCGGCGCCGCCGCGGCCGAGGCCGCCCAGGCGATCAGCGCCGACGTCTTCCTGCTCGGCGTCACCGGCGTCCACCCCGACGCCGGGCTCACCACCGGCGACGCCGACGAAGCCGCGATGAAACGCACCCTGGCCCGGCGTGCGGCCGACACCTACGTGCTGGCCAGCGCCGAGAAGCTCGGGGCCGCGTCGCGGTTCACCGTGCTGCCGTTCGCCGACATCGCCGGCGTCATCACCGACGCCGACGACTCAACCGTGCAGGAACTTGCAGCGCGCGGCGTGCAGATCCTGCGGTCGTGACCTCGACGTACCACTCGCGGCCCGCCACCACCGCGAACAACGGCGCCGGCAGCCACACGAGCACCCGCAGCACCGCCGCGAGCCGCCCGGTGCCGCGGACGTCGGACACGTGCGCGGCGAGCGCCGCCTGCTTGCGTCCGGCGAACCGCCGCACGTCGAAGCGGTGGGTGACGGCCGAGGCCGGGCTGCCGGCGTGGTCGAGCGCTTCGGCGTCGTACGGGAACGGGATCCGCAGCGCCCGGACCACCCGGACGAACCGCAGGGCGAAGTCGCGGGGAACCGTGGCCTCCAACAGCCGCGTCCCGGTCAGCCGGGCCGCCCGCCGCGCGACTTCGTGGACTTTGAGGTGGTCGCGGTGGCCGTAGCCACCGTTGGCGTCGTAGCCGAGCAGCAGGTCGGCCTTTTCCTCGTGCAGCAGCGAGGCGAGCCGGTGCGCGGCTTCCTCGGTGTCCGCGCGGGCGAAGCGCTGCCGGCCGGGCGGATCCGAGTACAGCTCGGGCCCGTGGCCGCTGTCGGCGTACCCGAGGTGCACGACGCGCCGGACGCCGAGGATCGCCGCGCTCGCCTCCAGTTCCCGCCACCGCGGGGTCGGGTGCTCGGCGGCCATGCCGTCGGTGGCCACGACGACCACCACCCGGTGCCCGTCGGCCGCCGCGCGGGCGAGGGTGCCGCCGCTCAGCAAGACGGGGTCGTCGGCGTGGGCGTGGAAGGCCACGATGGTCGTCATCGGCCCCATGATGGCCGATGACGGGAGAAGACGGCATGAGTGAGCACCGGGTCCGGTTCGCGGCGCTGTTCGACGCCGAGGTGCGGCCGCACAACGAGCGATTCCGGACGGCGGCCGCGGTGAAACCCGGCGAGGTCGTCCTCGACGTCGGCTGCGGCACCGGCGAGTCCACCCGCGAAGCCGCCCAGGCGGGCGCGACGGCGCTGGGCGTCGACGTCTCGGAGCAGGCGATCGCCCGAGCCCGCGTGCTCGGCGGGGCGAGTTTCGAGGTGGCCGACGTGCAGACCCGCGCGTTCCCGCCCGCGGCGTTCGACGTCGTGCTCAGCCGGTTCGGGGCGATGTTCTTCGCCGACCCGCCCGCGGCGTTCGCCAACCTCGCCCGCGCGTTGCGTCCCGGCGGGCGCCTGGTGCTGCTGGTGTGGCAGGAGCGGGCCCGCAACGAGTGGTACTCGGTGCTGCACGACGCCGTGGCGCCCGGCACCACCCCGCCGCCCGCCGGGCCGCACTTCTCCCTCGGCGACCCCGCGCACACGCGAGCGCTGCTCGAGGGCGCCGGCTTCGGCGACGTCGAGTTCACCGAGCTGCGCGACCCCGTCTGCTACGGGCCCGACGCCGCGACGGCGTGCGAGTTCGCCCTCGGTCTCAAGGACGTCCAGGAGCTGCACCCCACCGAGGACGCCCCAGCCCGCCTGCGGGCCGTCTTCGCCGCGCACGAAACCCCGGACGGCGTGCTGCTGGGCGCCCGGACGTGGATCGTGACCGCGCGGGTCAGCCGCGCTTGATCAGGCGGCGCAGCTGCTGCCAGCGGCGCTCCACACCCCAGCTGGCCACCCGCAGGAAGGCCTCGCGGATGATCGAGCCGTCCATCTTCGACTCGCCGATCTCGCGCTCGGTGAAGGTGATCGGCACCTCGACGATCTCGAACCCGGCGTCGGCGGTGCGCAGCGTCAGGTCGATCTGGAAGCAGTAGCCGTGCGAGTTGACCTCGTCCAGCGCCAGCTTCTCCAGCACCGGACGGCGGTAGGCGCGGAACCCGGCGGTGATGTCACGGGTGCGCATGCCCAGCGCGACCTGCGAGTAGATGTTGGCGCCGCGCGAGAGGACCTGGCGCTTGAGCGGCCAGTTCACCACCGCGCCGCCCGGCACGTACCGCGAGCCGATGGCCAGGTCGGCCTCGCCGACCGCGTCCAGCAGCCGGGGCAGGTCCTCGGGCGCGTGCGAGCCGTCGGCGTCCATCTCGACGATGGTGTTGTACTCCCGCGCCAGGCCCCAGCGGAACCCGGCGATGTAGGCGGCGCCGAGGCCGGCCTTCTCGGTGCGGTGCATGACGTGCACGTGGTCGTTGGCGGCCGCGCGCTCGTCGGCGAGGTCGCCGGTGCCGTCCGGGCTGCCGTCGTCGACCACCAGGGCGTGCACGTCCGGGAGTACCTTCTGCAGGCGATCCAGGATCGGGCCGAGGTTCTCCCGTTCGTTGTACGTCGGGATCACCACCAGCACCGGCTCGATTCCCCGGGCCCCCCGCGGCGCCTGCGACATCCGTGCTCCTCCGATATCCGCGGCGGTCAGTCCGCCGCTTCCCCTGCCGTGCCGGCGCTGCCGCGCCGGGTGCGAAAACGGAGCACGAGCCCGCCGGCCACCCCGGCGATCGCCAGTGCCAGCAGCCCGTACTCCGTCCACGCACCGAGTCGATCCGACAGCGTAGTCTGCGTCCGCAACGGGACGCGCCCGACCAGGGAATCCGCGGTGAAAAGGCCCGTTGAGCTGGTAACCGTCCCGTCGGGGGCGACGATCGCGCTCACTCCTGAGACGGCGGACACCACGACGGCCCGGCTGTGTTCGACCGCCCGCAGCCGCGACATGGCCAGCTGCTGGACGCTCATCTCGCTCTCGCCGTACCAGGCGTTGTTGGTCGGCACGACCAGCAGTTCGGCGCCGTCGCGGACGGCGTCGCGGCCCGGGTAGTCGAACGCGGCCTCGTAGCAGACGAACGTGCCGACCTTCGTGCCCGCGACCGCCATGGCCTGGTTGGTGCCGTCGCCGGGGACCATGTCGACGGTCTCGGTGTCGAGGAACGGCGTGACGAGCTCGGCGAGCTTGCGGGCGGGGACGTACTCGCCGAAGGGCACCAGCTGCTGCTTCGCGTAGCGCTGCCCGGGCCCGGCGTGCGGGTCCCAGACGATGACGGAGTTCTGCAGGTGCCGGTCGGGCAGTTCGTAGATCGCGCCGATCAGCGCGGGCACGCCGAAGTTCGCGACGAGCTGGTCGACCTGCGGGTCGGGTCCGGTGACGGTGGTCGCGCTCTCCGGCCACAGCACCAGGTCGGGCTTCGGGACCTGGCCGGCGTGGATGGCGTCGAGCAGCCGTTCGCTCTCGGCGATGGTGTTGCTGCGCAGGACGTCCCGTTCGCCCTGCAGCGCGAGCCCGATGTCCGGCGCGTTGCCCTGCACGGTCGCGACGGTCCGGTCGCCGTCCTGCGCCGCGGTGCCGATCGTCGGCCACAGCGCCAGGCCGGCCACCACGGGCAGCAGCGTGCCGGCGGCGGCGAAGGCGGCCGGACGGGTTCGCAGCGCGGCGGTGAGCGCCTCACGGCCGTCCCAGAGCCGTCCGAGGAGGGCGGCGAGGCAGAAGCCGGTGAGGACGACGGCGAGGCCGACGAGGGGCGCGCCGCCGATCGAGGCCAGCGGCAGGAACGCGCCTTCGGGCTGGCTGAAGGCGACCCGGCCCCAGGGGAAGCCGCCGAAGGGGAACCACGCGCGGGGCGTCTCCAGCGCGATGAACACCAGCGCCGCCCACAGCGGCCCGGCCGGCAGCCGGGACACCAGCGTGATGAGGCCGCCCGCGAGGCCGTAGTAGAGCGCCAGCGCGAACGACAGGCCCAGCCACGGCCACGGCCCGAAGTCGGGGCCGAGGAAGTCCAGCAGCCACGTCAGCAGCGGGAGGAAGAACACGAACCCGAACGCGAAGCCGTAGCCGAACGCGCCGCGGAAGCTCCGGCGGCCGCGCAGCACGAGCGCGAATCCGGCGAACGCCAGCGGCGCGAGCCACCACAGCGGGCGCGGCGCGAAGCTGAGGTAGTAGGCGAACCCGGACACCAGCGCGGCGGCCAGGCGCAGCAGCCAGGCACGCGGGAACCGGCGGGTGCGGGCGGGTTGGTGCGGGGCGCCCGGTTCGGGGTCCGCCACGGTGACTGCCACGGGTGAGAACTCTAGGTGATGGCGTCGTGGAGGACTTCACCCGCGCGGACCGTGCGCAGGCAGTGCGGCAGCGCGGCGTCCGGTTCCAGGCGCGGCAGCGGTGGCACGCCGGCGCGCGGGTCGGTGGACCAGCGCTGCACGCGGCTGTCCGGGGTCGCGACGACGAGATCGGTCGCGTCCCAGATCGCGTAGTGGGCCGGCGCGCCCGGAACGAGGCTGCCGGTGATCCCGTCGTTGACGCCGGCCGCGCGGTGCCCGGCGCGGGTGTGGGCGGTGAACGCCGCCCGCGGCGACAGACCGGAGCCCGGGGTGCGGTGGTAGGCGGCGGCGCGGACGCTCGCCCACGGGTCGAGCGGGGTCACCGGCGCGTCGGAGCCGAACGCCAGCAGGACACCTTCGGCGGCCAGCGTGGAGAACGGGTTGAGCCCGGCCGCGCGGTCGGTGCCGAGGCGTTCGGCGTACATGCCGTCCTCGCCGCCCCAGAGCGCGTCGAACAGCGGCTGCATCGAGGCGACGGCGCCCCAGCCGGCCAGCAGCTTCGCCTGGTCGGCGGTGACCATTTCGAGGTGCTCGAGCCGGTGGTGGCGGGCGGCGAGCGCGCGCTGCCCGACCTCCTTCTCGGCGAGCCGGAAGCCTTCGATCACTTCGGCGACGGCGGCGTCGCCGATGACGTGGAACCCGGCCTGCAGCCCGGCTTCGGTGCAGGCGGCGAGGTGTTCGCCGATGCGGTGCGCGTCGAGGTAGAGCGTGCCGGCGCCGGCGTGGTCGGCGTACGGCGTCGTCAGGGCGGCGGTGTGGGAGCCGAGGGCGCCGTCGGCGAACAAGTCGCCGGCCAGGCCGCGGGCACCGAGCTCGCGGGCGGTGTCGATGGCGCCGAGTTCGCCCCAGTAGCCGACGACCTCGGGGGTGTCCGGGCCGGCGAGGGCGAGCAGGGCGGCGAGGTCGTCGCGGCCGGAGATGTCGGGGCCGGCGCATTCGTGGACGCCGACGATGCCCTGGGCCGCGGCCTCGGCGAGGAAGGCGCGCTGGGCGCGTTCGCGCTGCTCGGGGGTGATCGCGGCGCGCACGGCCGCGCGGACGGCGTGGTGGGCGGCGCGGGTCAGCGGGCCGTCGGGCGACCAGCCGTCGGCGGCGCGGGCGGTCGGAGCCAGCTCGACCAGCGCGGTGGAGACCAGCGCGGAGTGGACGTCGACGCGGCTGAGGTAGACGGGCGCGTCGCCGGCGGCGGCGTCGAGGTCGGCCCGGCTGGGCAGCCGGGAGTCGGTCCAGGTGCTCTCGTCCCAGCCGTGGGCGAGCAGGACCTGACCGGGGACGACGGCGTCGCGGACGCGGGCCAGCAGCTC
Organism: Amycolatopsis sp. NPDC051371; assembly: GCF_040682155.1. Taxonomy (NCBI): domain Bacteria; kingdom Bacillati; phylum Actinomycetota; class Actinomycetes; order Pseudonocardiales; family Pseudonocardiaceae; genus Amycolatopsis; species Amycolatopsis sp. NPDC051371. Next base: position 71,838 of record NZ_JBFBAG010000031.1, on the reverse strand, counting down.
GGCGCCGGAGCGGACGCCGGTGAGGTCGAGGCCGCTCAGGTGCAGGCCGGTGGCGGTGGCGTGGACGTGGGCGTCGACGAAGGCGGGCGCGACGAACGCGCCGTCGAGGTCGACGATCTCGGCGCCGGGGTGCAGCGTGCGGGCCGGGGCGTCCTGGCCGACCCAGACCACGGTGCCGCCGGTGACCGCCATCGCCGTGGCGTCCGGGCCGGCGGGGGTGTAGACGCGCCCGCCGAGCAGGAGCGTCGTGTGTTCGTCCGTCACGCCCTCGAGTCTCCCCCGCGAGGCAGTGCCTACTGCACCTGGGGGAAGGTAGGCCAGCAGGCAGGAAGATTTACTCCGTGAGAACGTTATGACAGGATATTTTAACGCATTCCCGACGACTAGGAGTACAAGTGACTGCGATCCAGGAACCTGTGACGCCTGCCGCCGCCTTCGACCAGCCCTACGAGTACGCCCGCGCCGAGCTCGTGGAACCCGACTGGCGCCGCTTCCCCGGCTGGCACGGCGTGACCGACGCCGAGTGGCGCGACGCCCAGTGGCAGCGGGTGCACTGCGTCCGCAACGCCAAGCAGCTGCGCGCCCTGATGGGCGACCTGCTGGAGGAACGCTTCTACGACGACCTGCTCGCCGACCAGCGCGAGCTGGCGACGATGTCGATGCTGCTGCCGCCGCAGATGATCAACACGATCGCGCCCACGGCGGGCACCGACCCGGCGAAGGTCACCGAGGCGTTCTACGCCGACCCGATCCGCCGCTACATGCTCCCGGTCAAGAGCGACCGCGACACGACGTGGCCGAGCCACCCGCACTCGGAACGCGACTCGCTGCACGAAGCCGAGATGTGGGTCGTGGAGGGCCTGACCCACCGCTACCCCACCAAGGTGCTCGCCGAGATGATCTCGACGTGCCCCCAGTACTGCGGCCACTGCACCCGCATGGACCTGGTGGGCAACTCGACCGAGCAGGTCGAGAAGCACAAGCTCTCGCTCAAGCCGGTCGACCGCCAGGACGCGATGATCGCGTACCTGAAGAAGACCCCGGGCGTCCGCGACGTCGTGGTCTCCGGCGGCGACGTCGCCAACGTGCCGTGGCCGCAGCTGGAGTCGTTCCTGATGCGCCTGATGGACATCGACACGGTCCGCGACATCCGCCTGGCGACGAAGGCCCTGGCGGCGCTGCCGCAGCACTGGCTCCAGCCGAAGGTCGTCGAGGGCCTGGAGCGCGTCGCGGTGACCGCCCAGCGCCGCGGCGTCAACCTGGCGATCCACACGCACGTGAACCACGCCCAGTCGGTGACCCCGCTGGTGGCGGAGGCGGCCCAGACGGCGCTGAACGTCGGTGTCCGTGACGTGCGCAACCAGGGCGTGCTGATGCGCGGGGTCAACGCGACGCCGGCGCAGCTGCTGGACCTGTGCTTCGCGCTGCAGGGTGAGGCGAACATCCTGCCGTACTACTTCTACATGTGCGACATGATCCCGAACGCCGAGCACTGGCGGGTGTCGGTGCACGAGGCGCAGGAGCTGCAGCACGCGATCATGGGCTACCTGCCGGGGTACGCGACCCCGCGCATCGTCTGCGACGTGCCCTACGTCGGGAAGCGGTGGGTGCACCAGCTGGCCGACTACGACCGCGAGCTGGGGATCTCCTACTGGACGAAGAACTACCGGACCGGCATCGAGCTGGACGATCCCGAAGCCTTGCAGCGGCGGTACCCGTACTACGACCCGATCTCGACGCTGCCGGAGGCCGGCCAAGCCTGGTGGAACGCCCAGCCCCGGTCCTGACCCGGACAGCCGGTGGGTGCACGGCTCGCAGTTGCTCTCTGTGAGCCGTGCACCCCACCAGACGATGGGCGGCTCAGAGCGGCCTCGTTCGCGCCCAGAACGCGGTGAGTGCGGCCGCGACCGGGCGTGGGTCCTGTACCGGCCACCAATGTCCGACGGCGAGCTCGGCGATTTCGGCGCCGGCCGCCTCCGCGGCCGCGCGATGCTGAGCGACCGTGCCGCTGGGGGCGGCGTGGTCCTCGAGCGCCAACAGGGCGAGACCCGGGCGCTGAGCTGCTTTGGCGAGGTCCCGTCCGGCGTCGGCCATGACCGGTTGCACCGCCGAGCGCAGCAGCGACAGCACCGCCCGCGCCATTTCGCCGTCGAAACCCGCCGCCACGCGTACAGCGGTCGGACCGGTCATCCCCAACTCCGCGATGACGGACAGCCGTTCCTCCAGAGATCCGCAGAACAGTGCCTCGACGGACTGCTCGCCGACCCCTTCCTGCTGCCACACCTGCGCCCGGCGATGCCAGACGTAGTCCGGCGCGTACAAACCGAGTGCGTCGGAGGCCCAGCTGTTGAGCAGGTCGGGCCTGGTCATCGCGACCTGCACGACGTGCGCGCCGCCCCAGTCGTGTCCGACGAGGTCGACCGGCCGGTCGAACGTCTCGAGCCGGGCGATCAGCCAGTCGCGGTAGCCGGCGACGCTCGCGTCGAACGCCGCGGGAAGCGGCACACCGAAACCCGGCGGCGAGAGCGTGATGGCATCGACCCGGCCGAGCTCGGCGAGCAATGGGCCCCACACGGCGGCGTTCTCGGGGTTGCCGTGAACGAGGACGAGCGGGGGTGTCGTGTCCGTCATGCGAACCATCCTGCATACTTGCGTGCATGAATGCAAGTAAGTTCGGCACGCGTCTTCCAACACGGACGGCGACCGTCAGCCGGGGGCGGCGAAAGCGGTACGCACCACACGGACCGCCTCGCCGGTGACGGATGCGGCGTCGACTTCCGGCGAGGCCGCCAGCTGCACCGAACAGCCCCGCACGATCGCTATCAACAGCGCCCCCGCCCCCTCCGGGACGGCGTCGCCCACCACCGAGCCATCGGCGATCCCGCGCGCGACCACCTCGGACAGCCACCGCCGGAACTCCCGGTCACGTTCGGCGAACAGCGGGGCCACGACCGGGTCCGCGGCCAGGGCCTCCAACCACAGTTGCAGGAACGCCCGCGTCGACGGAGCCCGCCGCGAGACCACCTCCAGGTAGGTCTCCACGATGCCGACCAGCTGCTCGAGCCCGTTCCCCTCGTACGCGGGCAGCTCCATCCGCTGCACCTTGTCGAGGACGGCCTCGACGAGCCGCTCCCGACTGCCGAATTGGTGGTAGACGATCCCCCGGCTGTAGCCGGCGGCCTTGCCCACCTGTGCCAGCGTGATCCGGCGCGACCCCGAGGTCGCGATCAGCTCGGTCGCCGCGTCGACGACGCGCCGCTCGGTCTCGGCGCGGCGCTGCTCCTGAGTCCGCCGGCCCGCGTCGTCGGTCAACGGTGACTCTTCAAGGGCGGGGCGGACTCGGTGCAGCCGGGTCCACAGGGGCACGACAAGATCACGCGCCTCATTATGCCGGGACCACCGGATCAGCGACTGACACCGTCGTCCCGCACTCGGCCTCCCCCGTCCGACGGGCACTCATAACCCGGCCGGAGTCCACTGGCGGGGATCGCTAGTCGAGCAGGAGCGGCGAAGGCAGGTTCTGCCCGGGGTGCATCCGGAGCAGGCCGTGCACCACGCCGGCCAGCCCGGACATCAGGCTCGGGGAGAACGCCTCCCGCGCCAGGCCGCCGACCGGGCCGCGCTGCTCGAGGCTCGTCAGCAGCTCGGCGTCGATCTCGTCGCGGTCCGGGCCGTCCCACGCGGGATCGGCGAGCCGGATCGCGTCCAGCACCTCCCACAGGCCGATGTCGCCGTGGCACAGGGTGTGGCTCCAGCCGAAGCCTTCGGCGGCGCTCGCGCGGGCGGCGCGGACCGCCATCTCGAGCCGCCTCGGGTCGCCGGTGCGGCGGTGCAGGTCGAGCATCGCCAGCCCGATGCCGGCGCTGCCGTGGCACCAGCTGGTGAAGAAGTCGTCCTCGCTGCCGATCCGTGCGTCGAACCAGTTGCCCGCTGCCGGCCGGTAGAGCCATTCCTGGTAGGCGAACGCCCGTTCGGCGAGCTCCCGCCAAGCGTCCCGTTCCGCCGGTGTTCCGGCGTCGCTGAGTGCGAGCCGCGTCAGCGTCCAGCCGATGCCGGTGGCGCCGTGGGCGAACCCGCCGATGCCCTCGGGGTTGAGCCGGGTGGGCCAGCGGGCTCCGTGGTCCTCGTGCACGGCCAGCTCCACCAGGCGGTTCCCCACCGCCGCGGCCACCGACAGCCACTCCGGCCGGCCGGTCGCGGCCAGGTCGAGCAGCGGGACTCCCGCACCTGCGACGCCGTTGAGCAGGTCCACCTCGCGGTCCTCGGCGATCATGCGCCCGTCGGAGAACTGCCCGGCCCGCTCGGCGGCCCGCTCCGGCAGCCAGTCCCAACCCAGCACGCGGTGCAGCGCGAGCCACGTCCACACCTGGGACGCCACCCCGCTGAACGCCCCGGCCGACGGCGTTTCGGTCAGCTCCTCGACGCTCTTGAGCACCCGCAGCGCGCCATCGAAGCATTCCTGCACCCCGGGGACCTCGTCGGCGCGTCCGGCGCGGACTTCGGCCAGGTACTCGGCCAGGGTCAGCACCACGCCGCCCTGGCCGGTGTAGAGGTCCGCCGGCAGCACCCGGATCGACCAGCCCGCCGGGGTGAACACCGGGCTGACCCAGGTGACCGTCCCGTCCGAGCCGCGCACCGCGCCGTCACACAGCTGCCGGACCAGTTTCGCGGCCAGTGCGCGGCGGCGGCGCTCCCGGTCCCGGCAGTGCGGGTCGCGGGCCGGGTACTGGCGGCGTGAAGGCAGGGTCCGCTCGTTGAGGTAGGCCCCGACCAGCGCGTCCTGGATGATCGACTCCTCGAAGGGCAGGTCCGCCCCGCGCCAGTCGGCCACCGATGCCTCGATCGCCGCGCGGTCCACCTCGAAGCTGAACAACGGGACGTCGCCGGCCTGCAGGTCGGCGATCTCCGCGTCGATCGTGGCGAGGTCCTGCGGCGCGCCGTGCAGGACCTTCGCGTTGCGGAGCAAGATGTCGCGCCCTCGCTCGATCGCGGCCGGCTCGTCGTGCAGCGACGCCGGGTGCCACAGCATCCGGCCGATGTCGACGTAGGCCTGCGTCGGGCGCAGGATCCGGCGGGCCTCGACGCCTTCGAAGTGCCGCAGCAGGTGAACGGCGTCCGCGCCGGGGCGGGTGTCGAGCCGGTGCAGGTGCGCGGTCATCTCGCGGAAGCCTTCGACCACGCGGTCCCAGTGGGCGTGCAGCACCGCGGTCGGGCTGGGGTGGTTCCCGGCGGTCGGCATCTCGACCAGGTCGACCTCCAGGCGCGCCGCGGCCGTGCCCGCGCCGGCGATGACCGGCGCCGGGATGCGGGGCTGCTGTCCGGGCAGCGCGCCGAGCCCGGAGATGTCCACTCCGCCGAGCGCGTACCCCGTGCCGCGCACCGGAAGCAGTCCCGTGCGCAGGACCGTCCGGCGGATCGCGGCGGTCGCGACGTCCACGGCGTCACCCTGACCGCCGGCCGGGAACTCCGCGGGTGCGTCGAACAGCGTCTCGGCGTCCACGATCACCGGCACCGGGCCCGCGGCGATCATGTTCTCCGCGTGCATGTCGGTGCCCCCGCACAGCCGCAGGACCGCGAGCCAGTGCCCGATGTTGCGGTAGAAGACGCCCAGTTCGCGCTCGTCGGCGCAGTAGCGCGACTCGATGAAGTCCGCCACGCGTAGCCGTCGCGCAGCAGCACCGGTGGCACCCGGATCCGCTCGGCCGGCGCCGGTGCGTCGGGGAAGTCCTCGCAGGCGTCCCGGATCAGCGCCGCGAGCGCGACGTCGATCGCCGAATTCCGCGGCTTGTACATGATGGTTCCGTCGCCGACGTCGACCCGGCTGACCGTCAGGCCACCCCGGTGCGTGTCACCGCGGCCGAACGTGACCGCCCGCAGGGGGCCGCGCAGCGCGTCGGCGAACAGCGGGCGGTCCGCGGCCAGCCGCGCGGCGAACCCGGCGACGGCGGCGACGGACAACCGCGCCACCTGCTCGATCCGCCGGGAAAGGACCGGGTACCGCCCTTCGAGGCTGGTCAGGTAGTCGTCTCGCATCGCGTCTTCGATGTACTGCGCCCAGGTCGCGGCGTCGTCCCCGGTGCCGCCGGCGGCCAGCCGCCGGGCGTGCAGTTCGATGAGGAACACGCGGGACACTTTCGCGTGCAGCGAGTGGAGCAACGCGTCGACCCCGGCCGCCAGCACGACGGTGCGCTCGTCCGGCGTCAAGCCGGGAATCGCGTCCAGGTCGCCGGCCAGGCCGGCCCGCCACGGCCGCGCGAGACGGCCGACGGGACCGCCGAACGCGAGGGTTTCGCTTTCCGCTGAATCGAGCAACGCCGGCCTCCGCCTGTTTCCGGTCCGAGCGCGCCCGCGCCCCGGAAATGGGAGACGCGGGCGCTTTTTCGACCTACGACGTCGTCAGCAGCACCAGCTGCCGTGCGAGCCGCTCGGGCTGGAACAGAACGCGTACAGCATGTCGGCCGGGTCGACCAGCGCGGCCTCCGCGGCGTTTCCGCCGACGTACAGCGGGCCGGCGGGGTTCGCCAGGCCGTGCGCCGATTCCGAACCCGACAACCACCCTTCCAAAACGGCAGCAGAATCAACAGTCCGCATGGCGGAACCTCCCGGTCGACGCAGGATCAGAACACAACCAGCGGAGTGTAGGCAGCCCGCGGCACCCGCTTCGACGACCATTCGGGCGCAACCGGGCCACCGCTGAAGAATCCGACTAAAGTTGGTTTTCGCCGCTTTCCGGAATTTGATCCAGCCCAGAAGGTTCATCGATATGCACGGACTCGGAGAATCCGAATCGGTGCAGTTCGGCTGATCATTTCACCGGCAGGTAAGCGGCGACGTCGGCGAGCGCGGTCAAGGTCGCGCCGTCGACGTGGCCGGTCGCGGTGTCGGCCTCGGCGACGACCATCCCGTAGCCGTCGGGCCGGGACCGGTAGTGCAGTCCCGTCATCCGCACCCCGGAGATCCCCAGGACGGCCGCGATCTCCAGTGGCCGCACGTCACCGCTGCCCTGAACGGCCTCGACCTTCTCGAAGTCCCCGGCCTGCTTCTTCGTCCGGAACCCGACCCGGACCACCGAGACGACCGCCGCGTTGCCGTGGCCGTCCCCGACGGCCAGCAGCATGCGGTCCAGTCCCGTGCAGGGGGTCTTGACCAGGAACTCCCGGACCCGGTCGGACGCCGCCGCGACGCAGTCGCCTTCGCGCCCCAGCCGCCGGACCTCGCGCTTGAGCTCCTTGAACTTCAGCCGGCTCCACGCTTCCTTCGATTTCCCGCGCTTGGCCGACTCGCGTGCCTCGGCGTTGCGGGTCTTGAGCGAGCGGCCCGGCAACGAGTCGACGACGTCACCGGCGCTGTTCCCGGCCAGCGCCTCCGAGGCGGCCCCGCCCGTCGCGCCCCCGGAGGCCCCGATGCCGCCGGCTCCCCCGGCGATCGCCAGCCCGGCCACCGCCGCGACGACCACACCCGTCCCCTTGTCACGGATGTGGATTCGCTTGCCGTTCTTGGTGATCCACCCCATGGACCCATCATCGAGGCGAGCACCGCGGCTGGGGACGGGTGGCCGGGAACTGACCGGTATCTGTCAGGGAGATGTGGTGTAGAGCGTGGTCCAGATGATGTCGGTGAGGACGTCGATGACGGTGGCGTCGCGCGCCGGGTCGGCTCCGCGCACCAGCTGGTACCCCGCCCGTTCGACCATCCACGTGAGGACCGCCGCCGTCTCGGCCGGCACGACCGGGCGCATCACCTCGGCGACCTGGCCGCGTTCGATGGCCTCCCGGGTGGTGTCGATGATCGACTGCATGAGCGTGCGCAGCTCGCCGGCGACCGCCGGGTCGTAGGCCGCGGTCTCGGTGATGATCGTGAAGGCCGCTGCCCGGCGGCGGTAGACGTCCACGATCGCCGTGACCGCAGCGGTCAGGCCGGCTCGGCCGGCGTGCTCCGCCGTCTCCCACCAGGCCCCGGCCACGTCGCGGAGTTCGCTCAGCACGGTGGTGGCGAGCCGCCGGACCAGGTCGCCCTTGTCTTCGAAGTGGACGTAGAACGTCGAGCGGGAGATGCCGGCGGCGACGGCGAGGCGCTCGACGCTCAGCTCGGTGAAGCTCGCGCCCTCGCCGACGAGCTGCTCGGTGGCCGCGAACAGGCGTCGTTCCAGCTCTTCTCGGCGATCCTGGCGCTTGCCGGCGGCGGGCCGGGTGACTGAGGGCATCGGCTACTCCACGTCCGGAACTGATCACCCGCATCCTAGCCGGACGCGAAGTCCGGACAGGGTGTCCAGACATTGCGTCTTGACGACGTGTCCGAGTTCGGCGCATCCTGGGACGACCGAATCTGGGAGGCGCCATGCCGGTGTTGTGGGCCCTGTGGGGAATCGCCGTTCTGAACGTCTTGGCGTTGGCCGTGAACCTGCTCGCGTGCCTGATCAGGCCACACAGCACGCTGGGTTCGTCGTTGCTCGCGCTGCTCTTGGTCTATTTCCTCATGGTCACCACGTTCGTCGGCGGCTTCAGCGGCTTGGCGCTCATCCTGCTGACCGACGGGGGCGTCGTCCTCATCGTGAGCACAATCGTCTTGCTCGCCGGGGCCGCTTTCGTCATCGCGATGGCCCTCCACCGGGCCTGGTCGTCCGGGGAGGTCTCCCGCGCAGGCAAGCGGCTCCTGTCCCGCGACGAGATGCTCGACCTGATCCGGGCGAACCTCGTGGACTCCTTCTCACGACGGGACGGCGTCTTGGAGGTGGAGCTCAAACTCCGCGCGGCCGAGGAGCCGGAGCTGCGGAAACGTCGCGCCCACCCCCGGGACTACCTCACGTTCGTGGCCGCTGTGCACGAAAACGGGGCCAGGATGCGCAAGATCCGCTACGACGACAACACCGGCGAAGGCCCGTCGTCGACGGACCGCCGGTGGATCACCGTCGAAGAGACGGCCGCGCTCCTGGGCGCCGGCCAAATCGAAACCTTCTCCTGCGGCGGCGACAGAAGTCCCGGCGAGAGCCGGACGTTCCGGGGAACTCCCACCGGCATCCGGCTGACCGACCACGGCTGGGCGCGCCACATCTCGGCCGGCCAGGAACTGGCAGCGACCTTGGTCCCGCTCGCCCGCGTCGCGCGGGCGGCGCACGGAAGACCGCACATCGCCGTCAACGGCCGCTACGTACGGTAGGGGCGGAAGAACTCCCGCAGCTCCTGGGCGTAGATTTCCGGTTCCTCGAACGCCGCGAAGTGCCCGCCGCGCTCCGGCTCGGTCACGCGGACCGTGTTCGCCGTGCGGTCGAGCCACGCCCTCGGTGGGCGGACGATGTCACCCGGGAACAGCGCGAACCCCGAGGGCACCTCCACCCGGCGCGCCAGCTGGGCCGGCGGGATCGCGCCGTTCGCGCGGTACATGCGCATCGACGAGCCGATCGTCTCCGTCAGCCAGTAGAGCGTGATGTTGGTGAGGATCTCGTCGTTGGTGAAGCGGAAGCCGTCGCTCCACGAACGCAGCTTCTCGACGATCCACGCCGCCAGTCCCGCCGGGGAGTCGTTCAGCGCGGCCGCCGCTGTCTGGGGCTTCGTGCGGTGCATCGCCGCGTACGCGCCTTCGGACGCGCCCCAGGCCGTCACCGTCGCCATCCAGTCGCGCTCCTCCGGGGTCAGGCCGGCCGGGTCGCCCGTGAAGACCGGCACGCCCGCGTCCGTCCGGTGGACCGCCACCACCCGGTCGGGGTGGTCGAGGGCCAGGTAGCGGCTGACGTGGCTGCCGATGTCACCGCCCACCGCCCCGAAGCGCGGGTAGCCGAGCTCCGTCATCAGCTCGGCCCAGAGACCGGCGACGGCGATCGAGTTCACCGGGGTCGCGGGGCGCGAGGAGTACCCGTAGCCGGGCATGTCCGGGACGATCACGTCGAAGGCGTCGGCCGGGTCGCCGCCGTGCGCGCCGGGGTCGGTCAGCAGCGGGATCACCTTGGTGTAGCGCCAGAACGAGTCCGGCCAGCCGTGGCTCAGCACCAGCGGGAGCGCCGGGCCGGCCGCCCGGACGTGCGCGTAGTGGATGTCGTGGCCGCCCAGCGAAACCCGGAACCGCGGGATGGCGTTCAGCTCGGCTTCGCGAGCGGGCCAGTCGAACCCGTCCGCCCAGTACGCGACGAGCTCACGCAGGTAGGAGAGGTCGACGCCGGCCGACCACCCGGCGTCCTCGGGCGCGTCCGGCCAGCGCGTCGCGCGCAGCCGCGTGCGGAGGTCTTCCAGGACCGCCGGAGCGGTCCGCGGGGCAAAAGGCTCCATGGGACGAACCCTACGGACTCAGTACTCGACCCGGGTTCCCGCGCCGGTCTCCTCCGCCCGCTGGTGGATGAACCGGGCCGCCGCCAGGTCCTCGACCGCCACCCCCACCGACTCGAACACCGTGATCTCGCCCGTTACCGGGTGCGGTGGCTGCCGGACGGGCGGCTGGAGTTCATCGGCCGCAACGACAACCAGGTGAAGATTCGCCGTCCGGGTGTGCCTCAACAGCCGCATAGACGACAACTTCGTCGACGTCGACGGCCATTCGCTGATCCTGGTGAAGCTGCAGGCAGGCTTCCGGGCACGGTTGGTCGCGTCGCCGGCGATCGGCGAGCTGCTGGAGACCCGCCGCGGGGTGCTTTCCCGACCGAACCCACCACGGTCTCAAGCTGGTATTCGACGACGTACCGGACGTCGCGACCCTGTCGTCCGCAGCGGACTTCGAGGACCTGCTCAGGTTGTGGACCTGAGCAGCGCCACGACCGCGGCCGACTTCGGCTCGTCGAGGAATCGCAGGCCCATGAAGTTGTCGCCGGCGGTGAAGCCGGGCAGGGCCCAGATCGCTTCGTAGGGCAGCCCGACGTCCCGGTAGCGCCGCAGGCTGTAGACGTTGCTGAACAGGCACTTCCCCGGATCCGGGTTCCACAGGCGGCGGGCGAAGGCGGGGTTGCGGAAGCCGTGCCCCACTTCGGCGGTGGCCTGGACGTGCTTGCGGCCGGTGAACAGCACGACGTCGCCGGTGGTGACGGTGTCCATCCGGCGGTCGTACTTGTCCTTGGCGCCCCAGAACCGCGCCCGGCCGTTCGCGTGCAGCGCGTTCAGGCGGGCGAGGTCGGCGGGGTCGAGCAGATCGGCGTGCGCGCGGAAGTCCACGGTCTTCTCGAGCGACTCGGCCCCGTACCGGCGCGCGTCCGCGGTGCCGTAGGAGGGCTGGATGAAGACTTGGACCACGGCCGAACGGTACCTGGTCACGGTTCGCGTGCCGCCACGTGCGCCGGCGACACCCTCGGTTCCTGGGCGGGGATGGCGTCGCGGGCGGGAAGGGGGTCGTCGGTGAACTTGACCCAGCCGCGCACCCCCGCCGGCGCCCGCCAGCCCGGCACCTCTTCGGACACCTGCTCGTGCACGCCGAGCGCGTGACTGCAGTGCTCGTGCCACGAGCTGATCATCGCCGCCCGGGTACGGGCCCGCCTCAGGTCCGCGTGCAGCCCGAGCAGTGCGTGCATCGAATGCCGCGTCGCGTCGCCGGCGGATCCGAGCCGGGCCGGTGTCCGCGTGTCGCACACCGGGCACCCGCACGGCCACAGCTGGGCCAGGTCTGGAGTCTCGGCGAAGACGCGGTCGAGGGTTTCGAGGCGGTGGTAGGCCAGCAGCGGGGTGACGAACGCCGAGACACCGGGTCGTGGCGCGCCACGACGCCGCACCTGGGGGTACGTGTGCCGCAGCGCGCTGATCGTGCCGGCCGCGGCCGCGTGCGCGCCGTGGCACAGGGCTCCCACGGCGGCGATGTCGGACCGGAGCAGGATCACCGGCACCGTGGCGGCCGTCAGCAGCCGCAGGAACCGCCGGACCAGGTACTGCACGCCGAACGGATCGTCGCGGTGTTCGACGGCGATCGCGATCGGCACGCCGTGGGCGTTGATCTCGCGGACCAGGGCGTCGCACGCGGGGTTCGTGGCGAACCAGCGCGCGGCCAGCGGCAGCACCGCCACCACCGGGGATCGCCGGTGCGCCGCGGTCCGCAGGATCGTGCGGAGCCCCCGGATGTCGTAGAGGGCGACGTACCCGGAATCGGTCAGGGGGAGCAGGCCGAGCTCGGCTTGGCGGCCGAGCCACGCCGGGTGCGTTCCCCGGGCGGCGCCGACGCGCTTGCTGCCGGAGTACCGGTCGGCGTCGCAGAGCAGTGGGCCGGTGAAACCGCTGTCGCGCAGGGCTCGGACGGTTCCTTCGAGCCGTCCGCCGGTCAGCACCAGGCCCGCGTCCCAGGATTCGGCGATTTCCGCCGCGGCACGTGCCTGGGCGGGCCGGCACTGGATCAGCAGCCGCCCGGCGAGCTCGTCCAGGACCGCGTTCCCCACGGCTCCACGGTGAGCTGCCGGGAACGGGCCTGTCACCGGTGGTCACACGGGTGCGATCGGCAATCCGTGGAACGGCCCAGCGGTCGGTGTGCGGAGCGTGCCGTGTGCGGTTCCTGTGGGTGACCTCAGCCGCCGTGGGTGGTGTCGCTCTGGTAGTCGGTGTAGGTGTACGGGTTGTCGAGGATCTTCGCTTCCGGGATGTCCGGGTTCATGCCCTTCGCCCAGGCCTCCTCCCCCAGCTGCCCGCGCAGGTGGTCGACCGTCGACTCGACCTGGCGCCGGATCGCCGGGAGGTCCACGCCGACCAGGCGGCCGTCGCGCTTGACCACCCGGCCGTTGACCAGGACCGTGTGGACGTCACCGCGCTGGGCCTGGAACGCCACGTGGCCGTAGGGGTTCAGCAGCGGGAACGACACCGGCGAGTGCTCGTTCTTCAGCAGCACCACGTCCGCCTTCTTGCCCACCTCGAGGCTGCCGATGTCCGAACGGCCCAGTGCTGCAGCGCCGCCGCGGGTGGCCCACTCCACCACCTGCTCCGCCCGCAGCGCCGCGTGCGTCACGGTCTCGCCCTTCGCGTGTGCCTCCAGGTGCTCACGCGAGCGGTCCGCGCCGAGCGTCGTGCGCATCGCCGAGAACAGGTCGCCGCTCCACCAGACCGACGTGTCCATCGACAGCGACACCGGGATCCCGTACTGCCGCAGTGCCCAGGTGGACGGGTAGCCCTGGCCCGCGCTCTGCTCGCTTTCCGTCGAGACCGACGCCGACCCACCGGTCGCCGCGATCCGGTGGTAGGAGTCCGCCGCCAGGGACGCGCTGTGGACGTAGATCGTCTCCGGGGTCATGAACCCGTGGTCGTGCATCAGCTTGATGCCGTCGTCGCCGGTCGCGCCCCAGACACCCGCGTGGGTGGTCACCGGCACGCCCAGCTCGCGCGCCACCTCGAACGCCGGCTTCTCCGGGAACGCCGGGTCGCCCGTGACGTCGAACGCCAACTGGAAGCCCAGGTCGCCGCCGGTGCGGCGGGAGACGAAGTCGCGGAATTCGGGGGTGCCGGTCCAGTTCGCCGGCGCGTCCTGGATGTTGCCGTAGGCCAGGACGAACCGGCCGGGTACGGCTTCGAGCGCGTCGGCCGCCGCGTCGGCGTGCTGGGTGGTCTGCAGGCCGTGGGACCAGTCCACTGTGGTCGTGACGCCCGCTTCGAGGGCCTCCCACGCGCCGAGGAGGTTGCCCGCGTGGATGTCCTCGGGGCGGAACACCTTGCCCCATTCGAGGTAGTACCAGACGAAGTACTGGGTCAGCGTCCAGTCGGCGCCGTAGCCGCGCATGGCCGTCTGCCACAGGTGGCGGTGCGTGTCGATCATCCCCGGCATGACGATGCCGCCCGCGGCGTCGACCTCGGTCGTGCCCGCCGGGACTTCCAGCGCGGGCCCGATCGCGGCGATCTCGTCGCCGGTGACCAGGACGTCATGACCGGGCAGCACCCGGTGGGTGTCGTCGAGGGTCAGCACCGTGCCGCCTCGCAGGACGATCGAACCAGACATCGCTGCCTCCGATTGCGTACACTCGTCCGCTCTACGGACACTCAAGGGTGAAGTCACCTTTGCCCAGCGTCGCGCCGGTGTCAATCCCCGACGATCCCCGCCGCTACGCTGCGGGCAGGACTGCAGAGGGAGGTCGTGCATGCCACGCGAGGGAACGGGTCCCGACTTCATCGAAGCGCTGGCCCGCGGGCTCGAGGTGATCACGGCGTTCGGGCCGCACCGGCCGGAGATGACGCTGGCCGAGGTGGCCACCGCCGCCGGTCTGGCCCGCCCGACCGCGCGCCGGATCCTGCTCACCCTCGAGGAGCTCGGCTACGTCCGCGCCGGCGGCCGCGGCTACGCCCTCACCCCCCGTGTGCTCGACCTCGGCGTCGCCTACGTGCGCTCGATGGGCCTGTGGGACATCGCCCGCCCGCACCTGGAACGCCTGGTCGAGCGCACGAACGAGTCGTGCTCGATCGCCCAGCTCGACGGCTCCGACATCGTCTACGTCGCCCGGGTCGCGGTGCCGAAGATCGTCGCGCTCGCCGTCCAGATCGGCACCCGCTTCCCCGCCTTGCCGACGTCGCTGGGCAAGGTCCAGCTCGCCGCCCTAGCCCCGGACGAGCTGGACGCGGTGCTGGCCCAGCCGACCCGCTCCGGGCTCGTCGCGCGCTGGCAGCCGGAGCGGGCCGAGCGCGACGCCGAACTGCGCGAGGTCCGCGCCCGCGGCTGGGCGCTCACCGACGAGCAGCTCGCGCTGGGGATCCGCTCGGTGGCCGCGCCGCTGCGCGACGGCTCCGGCCGGGTGATCGCCGGGGTCAACGTCAACTGCCACGCCGCCGAGACGCCGGTGGAGCGGCTCCTGGAGCACCACCTGCCGCTGCTGCTGCAGACGGCCGGGGAGATCAGTGCCGACTTCGCGCGGCTGCACGACGTCCCGCACGTGACCGTGCCCGCGGTGTCTTGACCCCCACCGCACTCGAGAGCAGACTGCGGACAAGAGTCCGTCAGACGGACAGGAAGTGAGGATCCGGGTGGAACACAGCGCAGCCGGCCCGTTGTCCGGGCTGCTGGTCGCGGACTTCTCCCGGGTGCTCGCCGGGCCTTACGCCACGATGCTGCTCGCGGACCTGGGCGCCGAGGTCGTCAAGGTCGAGGGACCGCAGGGCGATGAGACGCGCACGTGGATGCCGCCGGTGCGCGGGGACGTCTCGACGTACTACCTCGGGGTGAACCGCGGGAAGCGGTCGATCGCGCTCGACCTGCGCGAGGAGGCCGACGCCGCTGTCGCTCGTGAACTGGCGTCCCGCGCGGACGTGGTGATCGAGAACTTCAAGCCCGGTGGTCTGGCCAAGTACGGCCTGGACTACGACACCGTCAAAACCGCCAACCCCGGCAGCGTCTACGCCTCCATCAGCGGCTTCGGCTCCGGTGAGGGCCGGCACGTGCCCGGCTACGACCTGATGGTGCAGGCGATCTCGGGGCTGATGAGCCTGACCGGCGACCCGGACGGCCCGCCGTACCGGGCCGGGATCTCGGTGTTCGACGTGATGGCGGGCAACCACGCGGTGATCGGCATCCTCGCCGCGCTGCGCCACCGCGACGCGACCGGCGAGGGTCAGCACGTCGAGGTCAACCTGCTGTCCTCGGCGCTGACGGGGCTGGTCAACCACAGTTCGGCCTACGCGGCGGGCGGGGTGGTGCCGTACCGGATGGGCAACGCCCACCCCAGTGTCTTCCCCTACGAGCCGTTGCCCACGGGCGACCACGACCTGATCGTCGCCGCGGCCAACGACGGGCAGTTCCGCCGGCTGTGCGAGGTCCTCGACTTGCCCGACGTCCCGGACGACCCGCGGTTCGCCCGCAACGCCGACCGCACCAAGAACCGCGAAGAGCTCCGGCCGGTCCTCATCGAACGACTGGCGACCAAGAGCGCGGTGGAGTGGTTCGAGGCGCTGACGAAGGTCGGTGTCCCGTGTGGACCGATCAACACCATCGACGGCGGCTTCGCGATGGCCGAGCGCTTCGGCCTCGACCCGATCGTCGAGGTCGGCGAGGGCGACCGCGCCGTCCCCACGACCCGCCACCCGATCCGGTTCTCCGCGACCCCGGCCGCCTACCGGCTGCCGCCGCCGGAGCTCGACGAACACGGCGCCGAGCTGCGCGCCTGGCTCACGGAGACCACGGATGACTGACCCTGTATACGAAACAGCGCTCGGATCGTCCACGAAGGACAAGATCACCCTGCTCGGCCAGGACCTGGCCGAGGACGTCATGGGCACCGTCGGATTCGGCGAGTTGGCGTTCTGGCTGGCCACGCAACGACGTCCGTCCCCAGGGGAGACCCGGGTTTTCGAGGCGGTGCTGGCCGCGCTCGCCGACCACGGCTTCACCCCGACCGCGATCGTCACCCGGCTGACCTACCTGTCCGCACCCGACTCGGTCCAGGGCGCGCTGGCCGCCGGGCTGCTCGGCGGCGGGTCGCGCTTCCTCGGCGTCACCGAGGACTGCGGCCGGTTCCTGCACGACGTCCTCGCCGCCACCGAAGACGTCCCGACGGACGAGGCGGGCTGGGACGCGCTCGCGCTGAAAACCGTCGAAACCCGCCGGGCGGAGAAGAAGTTCATCCCGGGGCTCGGGCACCACGTGCACAAGGACGGCGACCCGCGGACCCGGCGGCTGTTCGAGATCGCCGCCGAGGAAGGCCTGCGCGGGCCGCACCTGGAGCTGTTCGCCGCCATCGGCCGCGTGCACCCGCAGGTGCTCGGCAAGACGCTGCCGCTCAACGGCGCCGGCGTCTGCGGCGCCGCCCTGGCCGACCTCGGGCTGCCGCTGGAGCTGCTGCGCGGGTTCGCGCTGCTGGCCCGGACCGCCGGGCTCATCGGCCAGCTCGCCGAGGAGCTGCGCCACCCGGTCGCGAACGACATCTTCCTGTCGGTCGACCTGAACAACCGGCCGGTCCCCCCGGACCCGCAACGCTGAAAGGAACGAGGATGCAGCTCGTCACCGAGGACAACATCACCGAGCTCGCCGCGCAGCGCTGGGCAAGCGCGCACGACCCGCGCACGGCGCAGGTCATGGCCGCCCTCGTCCGGCACCTGCACGCCTTCGCCCGCGAGGTGCGCCTCAGCGAGACCGAATGGATGGCCGCCATGCGGTGGCTCACCGAGACCGGGCAGATCAGCGACGAGAAGCGCGAGGAGTTCATCCTCGCCTCCGACGTGCTCGGCCTGAGCATGCTGGTGGTGCAGATGAACCACGCCTTCGACGCCAAGGCGACCCCGGCCACCGTGCTCGGCCCGTTCCACATCGACGGCTCGCCGGAGAAGGAGTTCGGCGGCGACATGTCCGACGGCCTGCCCGGCACACCGCTCTACGTCACCGGCACCGTCACCGGGCTCGACGGCTCCCCCGTCGCCGGCGCGATCCTCGACGTCTGGCAGGCCGACGAAGAAGGCGCCTACGAGTCGCAGATCGCCGACATCGACGAGGCCCGGCTGCGCGCCAAGTACGCCACCCGTGCCGACGGGACCTACTGCCTGCGCACCATCGCACCCAAGGGCTACTCGATCCCGATGGACGGCCCGGTCGGCGAGCTCATCGGCGGCACCGACATCAGCCACTTCCGCCCGGCCCACGTGCACTTTCTGATCAACGCGGCCGGCTACGAGCCGCTGATCACGCACCTGTTCCAGGAGGGCGCCGAGTACCTCGACAGCGATGTCGTGTTCGGCACCAAGCAAGAGCTCGTCGTCACCTTCGAACACCGCGACCCGGGGCCGACGCCCGACGGCGGCGAGTCGGCCGAGCCGTGGCTCGAGGCGCGCTACGACTTCGTCCTCCAGCCCGTCTGACGCCGGTGCGCGCGGCGGAGATCCGGACGGCCGGCGGTCCCCCGGTGGTGGCCGACCGGCCGGTGCCCGAGCCCGGGGCGAACGAGGTCGCGGTGAGTGTCACCGCCGCGCCGATCACCCCGCTCGACCTGCTCTGCGCGTCCGGCACGTCGTACTTCGGGCTGCCGGAGACGCCCTACGTGCCCGGGGTTCAGGGGGTCGGGGTGCTGACGCGTGCGACCCCGACCGAGCCGGCCGGGACCGCGGTCTGGTTCGCCACGACGGCGGGCATGCGGCCCGGGGACGGCAGCATGGCCGAGCACGCCGTCGTCGGACCCGGCGACCTGGTGGTCCTGCCACCGGGGACGGACCACGCGCTCGTGGCGGCGCTCGGGCTGTCGGCGGTGGCGGCGTGGATGTGCTTGACCTGGAAGGGAAACCTCGTCCCGGGCGAGACCGTGCTCGTGCTCGGCGCGGGTGGCGTGGTCGGCCTGTCGGCGGTGCAGCTGGCCCGGGTGGCCGGGGCCGGGCACGTCGTCGCCTGCGCGCGGTCCGACGCCGCGCTGGAGCGCGCCCGGCGGCTCGGCGCGGACAGCGTCGTACGGCTGGCCGGGGACGACGACGTCGAGCGGCTGGCGCGGCGGCTCGGTGACACCCCCGTCGACCTGGTGATCGACCCGGTGTCCGGGATCCCGGCCGCGGCGGCGCTGCGCAGCCTGCGCCCGGGCGGGCGGCTGGTGAACCTCGGCAGCGCGGCCGGCGACGAGTGCCCGGTGTCCTCGGCGGTGCTGCGCAGCGGGTCGCTGCACATCCACGGCTACACGAACAACGAGCTCGACACCGGCCGCCGCCGCGAAGCGCTGCTCACGGTGGTGGGGCACGCGATCGCCGGGGCGCTCACCGTCGACTACGAGCGCGTCTCGCTGCTCGACGCGGGCGACGCCTGGACGCGACCCGGCCGGATCGTGCTGGTGCCCTAGCGGCCGTAGCCCTCGGCGGCCAGCACCTTCCCCATCATCTCGTAGGCCGCGGGATCCTCCGGCGCGACCGTGGCCAGGCCGTCGACGTAGCGGTTGTACATGCAGAACGCCGCCGCGATGAGCACGGTGTCGTGCAGCTCGACGTCGGTCGCCCCTTCGGCGCGGGCGGCCGCGACGAGCTCGTCGGTGACGGCGCGGCCGGTTTCGCGGGTCGCGAGGGCGATCCGCAGCAGGGCCTTGAGCTTCTCCGACACGGGTGCGTCGTCGATCCCGGCGCACGCCGCGTCGACCACCGCGCGGCCGCCGTCGAGGGTTTCGGCCGCCGCGGCGGCGTGGCTGCCGTGGCAGAAGCGGCATTCGTTGCCGTTCGACACCACCGCCGCGATCAGCTCGCGCTCGCCGACCGTCAGCGTGCTGGGCCCGCGCAGGAGCGTCTGCGCCAGGTGGTTGAGCGGCACCGCGGTCTCCGGGCGGTAGGCCATCAGCGACCGGATCCCGGGCAGCTGCGGATCGAGCGGGATGTGCGGCATCGATTCTCCTCGCGAAGGCGGACGATCTCCCCCGAAGTCTTTCGGCCGGCGGCGGCCCGGCCAACCTCCGCGATGCGCAACCGGGCCGCCGCCGAAAGGCTCAGCCGAGGGTGAAGTCGTCGGCGTAGAGGGCACTTTGGCCGTACCAGCCGTGGACGTACACCGTCACCGCGCCCGACGCGCCGGTCGTGAACGGCACCGACAGCTGCATCCAGCCGCTGCTCGAGGTCCACGTACTTGCGGTCGCGCCGCCCCGGACCCCGACGTAGGCGTAGCTGCCCTGCACCCACGCCTTGAGCGTGTAGGCGTGGTTCGGCGCGAGCGTGACGTTCTGCGCCGCTTCCCCGGTGGCCGAGGACGTGGGCACGACCTGCAGCGCGTGGGTCCCGGAGTGGGCGGGGGTGGCGACGATCGCGTCACCCGCGGCGCTCCACGGGCTGAGCGCGCCGGTCTCGAACCCGCCGTTGACGACTCCGCCCGCGGGCGGGGTGCCCTTCACCGTGAGGGTGAACGTGGCGCTGTGGCTCGCGGAAGCGGCGGTGCCGGTGACGGTCAGCGGGTAGACGCCGGGGACCGCCGCCGAGGTGGTGCTCACCGACAGCGTCGCGCTGCCGCCCGCGGTCACCGAGCCGGGGCTGACCGAGGCCGTGACGCCGGCGGGGGCACCGGTGACCGACAGCGCCACCTGCTGGGCCGACCCGGACGTGACGGCGGTGCCGACGGTCGCGGTGGCCGAGCCACCCGGGTCGACCGCGGCCGAGGACGGGTTCGCGGCGAGGGAGAAGTCGTTGCCGGGCACGGTCGTGCCGCCGGTGAACGGCGCGAAGGCGTGGCTGAAGAACCACGTGGACTGGGCGATGCCGGAGCAGTTGTCCGCGGCGGCGCCGCCGGGGCAGCTGCCGTTGTCGCGCTGCAGGGCCCAGAACGACAGCTCGTTGATGCCCTTGGAGACCGCCCAGTTGTAGACGGTGGCGGCGTCGGCGGTCGTGAACGTCTCGGCCGGACCGAAGTCGTCGACGCCGATCATCTCGGTGATGCCGACCATCCCCCACAGCTGCGCCTGCGTCTTGCCCGGGTACAGCGCGCCGAGCTGGGAGACGAGCCCGGTGGCCGAGGTCTGGGTGTCGGTGGCCATCTGGTGGGCGGCGTTGTCGTAGTAGTCGAAGGTCATCATGTTGACCACGTCGACGCGGGTGCCGTTGGCGACGGCGTTGCGCAGCACGGCCAGGCCGCTGTCGGCGAGGCCGCGGGTGGTCGTGGGCAGGGTGTAGGAGATCTGCAGCGAGCGCCCGGACGCCGCGGCCCAGTCCTGGACCTTCTTGATGGCCTTGTTGCGCCGGTCGATGCCGGCGGAGTTGGTGAGCGAGTTGTCCTCGATGTCCATGTCGAGGCGGGGGACGTCGTAGGTGGTGATCACCGACTCGTAGGCCGCGGCGACGGAGTCCACATTGGTGCAGCTGTCGGCGATCTCGGTGCCGGTGTTGTCGGCGGTGTAGCCGCCGAAGGACGGGATGACGTCGCCGCCGCGGGAGCGGATGGTGGCGATGTCGGACCCGAACGTCGAGTTCGCGATCGGCATCCCGGTGTCACCGTTCCAGTAGACGGTGCAGGAACCCTTGGTGGCGGCCTGGATGAACGCCATCGTGAGGTGCTTGGCGCCCGAAGCCTGCGCCAGCGCGGCGGGGCTCTCGCCGGTCCAGGCTTCGAAGTAGGGCGCGAAGACGTGGGCGGGCAGCGGCGTCGCGGCTTGGGCGGTCCCCGCGGCGGCGACCAGCGAGCCGGTCGAAACTCCCAGCAGGGCAAGTAAAACGGACATTCGGGAGAAAGGTCTGCGTCGACGCATCTGCGCTCCAGTGCCGGCGGGAAGCCGTGCCGCGGCGTAACACGGCGAGAACGTCTTCAGGATTGGATCAGACCAATATCGACGTCAAGGTCCAGACCACTAAACCGGCCGGATGGCGGCACCCGTTGCTCATTCCCCTTTTCGCCGGTCGATGACGGCCTGTGAGCAACAATCGGATACAAAAACGTGCCAACTCCAGCGATCTGCCGGTAGCGTGCGCGTCCATGCGGGTGAAGTGGGGGACGATTGGACAGCGCAGAGTGACCAAGCCGTGGCGTGCGGCGCCGAAGGCCGCCCTCTCGAGTCCGCTCACCCTGATCGTCGCGGCGGTGACCTCGCTGCTCGCCTGCTTCCTCGGCACCGCCGCGGTCCTGCAGGCCTCCGCGGCCGGCGGCGCGACGATCGCCTACCAGACCGGGATCACCTGCCCCGACAGCTACGGCCCGGTCTTCGGCAAGGGCAACATCCCCGTCCAGGACATCCCGGCGCTCACCGGCGCGGTCGCCCGCCACGCACCCGCGCACGGCTTCGGCGCGCCCGTCGTCGGCCAGTACACCACCGTCCTGCCCGGCACCCAGTTCAACGGCGACCCGCACTACAAGGTCCGCCTCGCCTACCGCGACCAGGCCGGTCTGGACAACCTGGCGCTGCAGCAGGGCAGCCGGGCACCCGGACTGTGGCTGGGCAACGTCGTCGCCGACGCCGAGCACATCGGGGTCGGCACCCAGCCCAGCATCCAGGGCATCGCCCTGCCGCCCGTCACCGGCATCTACCGCGACCTGCTCGACCCGCCGCCGCGCTGGTGGTGCTCGCAGCAGTCCGGCGCCGTCGTCGACCGGCTCGCCAACGACCCCATCGACTCGATCGTCTTCGCCACCGACCGCAAGACCTTCGACGACACGATCAAGGCGATCGGCCTGCCGAAGATGCAGTACTTCCACATCTCGTTCTACGAGCCCGCCCCGACCACCCTCAGCGCGGCCGAAGACCTGCTGCAACGCTCCCACGACCTGGTCGCCGACGTCCGCGGGGACCTGACCGCCCAAGGGCTCGGGAACCTCGTCGCCGCCGACGTCCCGACGTTCGAACGCTCGGTGCAGATCGCCCGCCAGGCCCAGGACAACGTGTTCGTCTCGATCCTGCCGCTCGCGCTGATCAGCGTCCTGGTCGGCTGCGCCGGCCTCGGCACCGTCGCCCTGCAGTGGTACCAGCGCCGCCACGCGCAGCTGCGGCTGCTCTCGGCCCGCGGCAGCGGCCCGGGCGCCCTCGGCGGCCTCGCCGTCGCCGAACTGGGCCTGCCGATCCTGCTCGGCGGCGCGCTCGGCGCGGTCGCCGCCCGCCTGCTGCTCGGCGTCTACGGCCCACCCGGCGCGCCCGACCCCGAGGCCGAGCTGCGCGCCGGCGTCGTCGCGGCCGGCGTGCTGGTCGTGTCGCTCGCGCTGCTGGCCCTGGTCGTCGCCGTGCGCGCCCACCGGGAGTTCGAACTCGGCCGCGTACGCCGCGAAGGCAACCGGATGCGGCTGCTCGGGTACTTCCCCTGGGAGCTCGCGACGGCCGGCATGGCGTGGCTCGGCTGGACCCGCCTGGCGCACTACAGCACCGGCTCCCGCCTCGGAAATCCATTACCCCAAGTCGACCCGCTCGCCCTGACCTACCCGGTGTTCGTCGTGCTGACCGTCGGCCTGCTGACCGCACGGCTCGCGTGGCTGGCCCTGCACGCGTCCCACCGGGCCCGGCTCTGGTCGCGCCCGGCCCTGCAGCTGGCGATCCGGCGCCTCGCCGGCGCCCGCGCCCCGGTGACCGGCGTCCTGGTCATCGGCACCCTCGCCATCGGCACGCTCGCCACCGGCATCGGCATCGCCAACGGCCAGGAGGCCGCACTCGACACGAAGTCGTCGATCTTCGTCGGCGGCAACGCCCGCCTCGACACCGACAGCCCGATCGGCATGGGCACCGTCGCGATGCCCGCCGCGCTCGCGCAGAACAGCACCGTCGTCGGCGAGCTGACCGGCACCGGCAGCGTCGTGCTGGTCGTCGACCCCGCGACGTTCACCAAGGGCGCCGCCGTCGGCGACGTCCCGGCCGGCGACCTCGACGGGCTGCTACGGCAGATCTCGCAGCCGAACCCCCAGGGCACCCCGGTCATCCGCGTCGGCCACACCTCGAAGCAGAAGCCCCAGCTGCCCGACGGGCTGCGCGACGCCGTCACCGTCGCCGACCTGCCGGTGTTCCCGATGATCGGCACCTCCCCCGGCTACGTCGTCTCCCGCACCGCACTCGACCACGGCCAGCTGGACCGGATCCCGAAGTGGAGCGTCCTGACCGGCGCATCGATGGCGGACGCGACCGCCGCGTTGCGCGCCGCGGGCGTGTTCATCCCCAACCGGGTCAGCCGCGAAAGCGCGTTGGACAGCCTGCCGTTCTTCGTCGTGTCCTGGACGTTCTCGTTCGTGGCGCTGCTCGGCGCGGTCCTCGGCGTCGTCGCGATCCTCGCGCTGCTCGTCGCGGTCGAGGTGAGACGGCGCCAGAACGCCCTGGCCGGCGCGCTGGTGCTGCGGATGGGCATGCGGCCGCGAACCCTCCTGGCGAGCCACCTCATGGAACTCGGCGCGCTGAGCGGACTGGCGATCGTCGTCGGCGTGGTGTGCGGGATCTCCGTCGCGGGACTCTCCGTCCCGCGGTTCGACCCGGCGACCTTCCTCGCGCCGCGCTCCGAACTGCCCGACCCACTGCCGTTCGTCCTGACCGTGCTGGTCGTCGGCGTGCTCGTGGTGGCCCTGGCCGGCTGGATCGCGGTGCGCTCGGTGCGCACCGCCCGGACCGCGGAGCTGATCCGTGCCTGACAAACCGATCTTCACCCTGCGCGGCATCGGCGTCGACTACCCGACCCCGGCCGGCGTCGTCACCGGCGTCGACGACGTCAGCTTCGACGTCCCCGCACGCGGCATGACCGTGTTCGCCGGGCCGTCCGGCTCCGGGAAGTCGACGCTGCTGCGCGTCCTCGGCCTGTTCGAACAACCCGCGCGCGGCACGCTGACCTTCCAGGGCGCCGACGTCCGCAAGCTCAAGCACCGCGAACGGCGTGCGCTGCGGCGCCACCACCTCGGGCTGGTGTTCCAGAACCCCTCCGACAACCTCCTCGGCTACCTGTCGGTCGCCGAGAACCTGCGCGCCGCGGCCGAAGCCGCCGGCACCGACTGCAACCCGGCCGACATCCTCGGACAGCTCGGCCTCCACGGCACCGGCGACTGGAAGATCTCCGCGCTCTCGGGCGGACAGCAGCAACGCCTGGCGTTCGGGTGCGTGCTCGCCGCGCGCTCCACGGTGATCCTCGCCGACGAACCGACGTCCCAGCTCGACGAAGCCTCGGCCGACCTCGTGCTGGACACCCTGCAATACCTGGTGGACCAGGACTTCGCGGTCCTGGTCGCCTCGCACGACGAACGCCTCATCGACCTCGGCGCGCGCGTGGCCCGGCTGCACAAGGGCACCCTCGAAGCCGTCGAAGAACGGGAGCCCCAGCCGTGACCCTCGTGGAAGCCGTCGGCCTGCGCCGCAGCTTCGCCCACCCCAGCGGCGACATCGAGGTCCTGCGAGGGCTCGAACTGCGCGTCGGCGCCGGCGAACTCGTCACGGTGTCGGGCCGCTCCGGGTCCGGCAAGAGCGCGCTACTGGCGCTGCTGTGCGGATTCGACTCCCCCGACTCCGGCTGCGTCCTGCTCGACGGCGTCCCGATCAGCGGCGCCCCACCCTGGCACACCTGCGCGGTGCTGCCCCAGGCGCTCGGGCTCGCCAACGAGCTGACGATCGCGGAGAACGTCGCCCTGCCACTGCGGTTGCGTTCGGACGTCCCCCGCCCCTCTCCCGCGGCGATCCACGCTCGTGTCACCGAACTACTGGACGAGCTGGGCATCGGCGAGCTGGGCGACCGCTACCCGCTGGAAGTGTCGTTCGGCCAGCAGCAGCGCGTCGCCCTGGCCCGCGCGGTGGCCGGGCGACCGCGGGTGCTGCTCACCGACGAACCGACCGCGCACCTGGACGCGGGCTCGACGCCGCGGGTCCTGCGGCTGCTACGCCGGTGCGCCGAGGAAGGCGCGGCGGTGATCGTCGCAACCCACGACGACGACGTGCACCGCATCGCCGACCGTCGCGTGCGTCTTCTGGACGGAGTGCTGACCGCGCTGCTGGACTAGTCGGACGCGGCTCGTCCCGACCTGCGGTCAGGTCGGCGGATGGGGCTCGCTCCGACCTTCAGCGGAAGCCGGCCAGCCGAAGCGCGGGTTCGCACGGGTGTCTGCGTGTCTTGAATGAGTCATTCAGGACCTCCGAAGACCTGAATGACTCATTCAAGACGTTCGGGCCGCCGCTGACCGCGCTGCTGGACTAACCGATCAGGAATCGAGAAGCGCTGGTCAACGGCCCGGGAATAGCGTCATCGCCGTACCGCACCACCGACTTCAGGAGCACCGCGATGAGCACCCAGGGGATCAAGACCGTTCTCCACCCCGTCACCGACCTGACCGCAGCCAAGGCCGTCTACACCGCCCTGCTCGGCATCGAAGCCCAGGCCGACTCGCCCTACTACGTCGGCTACGACGCCGGCGGCCAGCACATCGGCCTGGTGCCGAACTCCGGCATGACCTCGCCGATCACCTACTGGGAGGTCGCCGACATCCAGGCCAAGCTGGCCGAGGTGACCGCGGCGGGAGCGAAGGTGAACGACGAACCGAAGGACGTCGGCAACGGCCGCCTCGTCGCGACCTTCACCGACGCCGACGGCAACGTCCTCGGCCTCCTGCAGGACCCCGCCTAATCCAGCGCCGTCGACCGGCTGACGTCCTCCCACGCCGCCAGATCGGCGGCGAGGGACTCGTGCTGGGCCCGGATCGCCTCCACCGCGTCCGCGCCCAGCGCGAGGTGCAGCGGCGCGTCGTCACTGCCGACCGCGCGGACGATCGCCGCGGCCGCCTTCGCCGGGTCGCCCGGCTGGGTGCCGTCCATCGACTCGACCGCGTCCCGCGTGCCCGACGTCGACACGGCGTAAGCGTCGATCGTGCGGGACCGGTGCATCCGGCCGCCACCGAACTCCGTCCGGAACGCCCCCGGTTCCACGATCAGCACCCGCACCCCGAACGGTTTCACTTCTTCGGCAAGGGCTTCGGACAGGCCTTCCAGCGCGTACTTCGTCGCGCAGTAAGCGCCGTAACCCGGCATCGACAGCTGCCCGCCCATCGAGCTGATCTGCACGACCGTGCCGCTGCCCTGCGCCCGCAGGTGCGGCAGCACCGCCTTGGTCACCGCCACCGCCCCGAAGAACATCACCTCCATCAGCGCCCGCAACTCCTCCAGCGTGAGCTCCTCGACCGCGCCGACCGAGCCGTTGCCGGCGTTGTTGACCACGACGTCGATCCGGCCGAACTCTTCCAGCGCCGTCTTCACCGCCGCGTCGACCTGCCCGGCGTCGGTGACGTCCAGCGCCGCCGTCCGGACCCGGTCACCGCCACGCTCCCGCAGGCCGGACAGGGCTTCCGGCCGCCGCGCGGTGGCCAGCACCCGGTCACCCGCCGCCAGCGCGGCCAGCGCGATCTCCCGGCCGAACCCGGCCGAGCAGCCGGTGATCAGCCAGACGCGGCCGTCGGTGTTCGTCATCTTCGCGTTCCTCCCAGTGGTTTCCTCCCCACCATCCTGGGGACGATCACCACCGCGCCGCCAACACCGATCTCCTGCCGGGGCTACAGTCCAAGCCTGTGACCCCCGAGCTGCGACAGCTTCGCTACTTCGTCGCCGTCGCCGACGAAACCAGCTTCACGCGCGCCGCCGCCGTCCTGCACATCGCCCAGCAGTCGCTCTCGCAGCAGATCACCGTCCTCGAGCGCAGCCTCGGCACGAGACTGTTCGACCGCGACGCCCGCGGAACCCGCCTCACCGCCGTCGGAGAACTCTTCCTCCCCGAGGCGCGCGCAGTCCTGGCCCGCGCCGACGAAGCCGTCGCCACCCTCGGCCGGGCCGTACGCGGCGAAATCGGCAACGTCCGGCTCGCGTTCCTCACCACCACCGCGAACTACCTGCTGCCCCCGATCGTCCGCACCGTCCGCGAGCGATTCCCCGACCTCACCGTCACCACCGCCGAGGCGTCGATCGCCGAACTCGTCGACGGCCTGCGCGAACGCCGCTTCGACCTCGCCTTCACCCGGCCACCCCTCGTGCCCGGTCTCGCGTCACGGACATTGCTCACCGAGGAAGTGTGCGCCGTCCTCCCCACCGGCCACCCCCTCGCCGGACGCGCGTCACTGAAGCTGGCCGACCTCGCCGGGGAACCGTGGGTGCTGACCCCACGCAGCAGCTGGGAACCCTGGCACCACAGCTACGACAACGACTTCGCCGCCGCCGGCTTCACCCCGCACGTCGTCCAGCGGGCCGCCACCGTGCAGGGACTGCTCGGCCTCGTCGCAGCCGGCGTCGGGATCACGCGCCTGACCCGCTCATCCCACAGCCTCCGGCGCAGCGGCGTGACGTTCGTGCCCCTGGAAGACGATCTCGCCCGGACCGAACTGGTGTGGGTGCCGGGCCACGACAACCCGGCGGTCCCGGTGATCGCGGACGTCGCCGTCGAACTGGCGGCGACCACCGACCTGACCGAAGCGGGATAGCTCGTCCGGGTTGCCCGCTCTGGTCGCATTCACACCGAAAGTTGATCGACAAGCCCATTTGGTTGACGAATACGATCACCTTTTCTTGTTGACGCCCAACCGGCAACGCCAATAACCTGTTCAATGTCAACGAACAATGTGCTTCGTTCTGGGGAAATCGGTTTCAGCGAAGGAGCCACGGGATGAACTCGCCCGAAGTCCGCCCACCATCAATGGAAGACGGCGGAGCCACGCTGTTCGAGTGGGTCGACGACATGCGCGAGAACCACCCGGTCCTCGTCGATGACGACGAAACCTGGCACGTATTCCGGCACGCCGACGTCCGCCGCATTTTCACCGACCACCAGACATTCTCCCCCGACCCGGGATTGCTGCTCCCGGACACCGCCGAAGCCGTCCGCGGCAATATGGCGGCAGTCGACCCGCCGGTCCACCACCGGCTGCGGAAACTGGTCAGCAAAGCCTTCACCCCCAAAGTCGTGGCCGACCTCGAACCACGGATCGTCACCGCCACCGACACCCTCATCACCGAAATGGCGCAGCGCGACGACCCCGACCTCATCCGCGACCTCGCCTACGCACTCCCCGTCGTGGTCATCGGCGACCTGATCGGCATCCCACCCGAAGACCGCACGCTCTACCGCGGCTGGGCCGACGCCCTGCTCGCCGGCGGCGGCCCCCAAGAAGACGGCACCTCCCTGACCGAGGTCATGGAGACCTACCTCTCCGCCCTGCTCGCCCAACGGCGACGCAGCCCCGAAGACGACCTCTTCAGCGCACTCGCCCACGCCGAAGTCGACGGCGAACGCCTCGCCGACCACGAAGTCCTCAACTTCGCCTCCCTTCTGCTGGCCGCCGGCCACATCACCACCACCATGATGCTCGGCAACACCGTGCTCTCCCTGCACGAATTCCCCGACGCCGCCGCCCAGGTCCGCCGCGACCCCCGCCTGGTCCCCAGCCTGCTCGACGAAGTCACCCGCCACCGGCCCCCGATCATGCGCCTGCTGCGGATCAGCACCACCGACGTCGAACTCGGCGGCGTCACCATCCCCGCCAAGTCGATGGTCACCCCCTGGGTCCTCGGCGCCAACCGCGACCCCCGCCACCACACCCGCCCCACCGAGTTCGACCCCCGCCCCCGCAAGGAACCCAACCTCGCCTTCGGCGGCGGCGTCCACTTCTGCCTCGGCGCACCGCTGGCCCGCCTCGAAGGCCGCGTCGTCTTCGAGCAACTACTCGACGGCTTCGCCGACATCCGCGTCCGCGACGGCGTCCAGATCGGCTACCCCTCACCGATGATCTTCGGCGTCCGGGAACTGCCCGTCGAACTGGTCCCCCGCCAAGCCGTCAAGCGCTCGGCGTGACCGGTGACGCACACCCCGCCGACCACTGATCCGTAGACTCGACGACGATGCGACGTCTCAAGTGGTACTGGGGAGCCTTGGTCCTCGCGTGCGTGGCCCTGCTGGCCGGCTTCTTCGTCTTCTTCGGCTCCGAAAGCAAGAACGGACAACCACAACCACGCCAGGGCCCACCGGGCACCGGACCGCTCACCGTCGTCGCGATGGGCGACAGCACCGTCTCCGGCGAAGGCGCCGGCCAGTACACCGCCACCACCAACGGCCAAGGCGGCAACTGGTGCCACCGCTCGCCCAACGCCTTCGTCGACAAGATCGCCGCCCCCGGCATCACCGCGCACGTCAACCTCGGCTGCTCCGGCGCGCCCGCCGAACAAGTCGCACTCGGCGACGTCAAACAGTGGACCGAGCCTTCACAGGCACAGCAGCTCGCCGCGCTCGTCAAGGACCACCGGGTCGCCGCGGTCGTCATCGCGGTCGGCGCCAACGACGAGCCCAAGTTCTCCAACCAGGTCACCGACTGCTTCAAAGCGTGGTTCAACGCCGGCGGCCCGCCGTGCAGCACCGCACTCAAGCAAACCTGGCAGTCCAAAGTGGACGCCATGGTGCCGAAGGTCGCCACCGCCGTCTCCGACGTGAAGAAGGTGCTGGCCGCCGCCGGGTACGTCCCCGCGGACTACCAATTGATCCTGCAGTCCTACGCCGCCCCGATCGGCCCCGACCTGCCGGAGGACCTGCGCAGCCTCAACGGCTGCCCGTTCCGCGTCGAGGACCTCCGGTGGATCTCCCAGACCGGCATCGGCGTGCTGTCGGCCGGCCTCAAGGCGGCCGCCCAGCAAACCGGCGCACGGTTCCTCGACCTGGCGAAGGCCGGCGCCAAGCACGAGGCGTGCAGCGGCGGCGCCAACCCGGCGACGGAGTGGTTCACCCGGCTGACGCTCCAGCTGGCCGACCTCGGTCAAGCCGACCGCGCGGGCCACGCGCTGCAGGAGTCGTTCCACCCCAACGCGGCCGGCCACGCGGCGATCGCGAACTGCTTGACGGAGTTCATCGCCGTCCGCGACGGCAACGCGTCCTGCCTCGCGGGCGCGGACGGGAAGCTGCACGCGGCCCCGGAGGTCGTCGCCCGCTGACCCCCCTCGCTCTTGGCGGGTTTCAGTGGTGACGTGTGTGCTTACTGGACCGCAGGTCTTTCAACCTCGCCCGGTGGTATAAGGCGTTATACACTTAAAGATCGAGGGCGGCTCGCAGGGCGATGTCGATGCGCTCCTGGACGTCCATGTCGATCTCGGCGATGCGCTCGTCGAACCACGGCCGGTAGAGCCGGGTGAGGTTGAGCGTCGAGACCCAGTACCGGGCGTCGATCGCCACGCCGAGGATGTCCTGCGGGTCGCGTTCGAGCAGTTCGGTGCCGAGCAGCCAGGGGCGCTCGGACTCGTTCACCCCGTCCGAGGACAGCAGCACCACGGTGCGTTGCCGGGCCGGTTCGGTCGGGGGGTGGTACGTCCAGACTTCACCCCTGCGCACGCAGATCCTTCTCCGCCGCCGCGCGCTCGGCCTCGTCGAACTCCGCGACGGCCGGTTCCGGCTTCTGCGGGGTGTAGCCCGTGCGAACCGCCTCGCGCCTGGCCGCCTTCGACAGCCAGGACGAGACCGAGATCCCGTGTGCTTTCGCGGCGCGTTCGGCGAAGTCCAAGGCGCCGCTGTCCAGCGAAAGAGTGACCTTACGTGTTGCCATACCTTTTACCGTACCAGCGCCCATGTTCTGATACCAGCGGGACGCCGAGGTCAGAACGTCGGCGAACGTCCCTCGAACGGCGTAGAGAGCACCACCGTGGTCCTCGTCGACACCTTCGCGGCCTCGCGGATCCGGCGCAGCAGGTCCTCCAGGGCCAGCGGCGACTGGACGCGCACCAGCAGGATGTAGGACTCGTCGCCGGCCACGGAGTAGCACGACTCGATCTCCTTGATGTGCTGGATCCGCTGGGGGTAGTCGTCCGGCGCACCCGGGTCGTTGGGCGTCAGCGAGATCAGGGCCGTCAGCGGCAGCCCGATCTGCTCGCCGTCGAGCCGCGCGGTGTAGCCCAGGATGACCCCGCGCTGCTCGAGGCGGCGCACCCGCTGGTGCACCGCCGACACCGACAGCCCGACCCGCTCGGCGAGGTCGGTGAAGCTGCGCCGCCCGTCGGCCGCGAGCTCCTGGACGATCGACTGGTCCAGCGGCTCCAGGCCACCGGGCGTCATGCGTTCAGCACGACGAGCTCGTGCGGCTGGTTGTTGACGGACTCGACGCCGTCTTCGGTGACGATGACGATGTCCTCGATCCGGGCGCCCCACCGGCCCGGCTGGTAGATGCCCGGCTCGACGCTGAAGGCCATGCCCGGCTCCAGCGGCAGCGCGTTCCCGGCGATGATGTAGGGCTCCTCGTGCACGTCCAAGCCGATGCCGTGGCCGGTGCGGTGGATGAAGTACTCGCCGAACCCGGCCCCGGCGATGACGTCGCGCGCGGCCGCGTCGACGGCCTCGGCCGTGACGCCCGGCTTGACCGCGGCCACCGCGGCGGCCTGGGCGCGCTGCAGCACGGCGTAGGTCTCGACGACGTCGGCGTCGCGCGGGGTGCCGACCGCGTAGGTGCGGGTCGAGTCGGAGTTGTAGCCGGCCGGCAGCGGGCCGCCGATGTCGACGACCACGACGTCACCCTTTTCGATGACGCGGTCGGAGACGTCGTGGTGCGGGCTCGCGCCGTTCGGGCCGGACCCGACGATCACGAAGTCGGCCTGGACGTGGCCTTCCTCGACGATGGCCGCGGCGATGTCGGCGCCGACCTCGGCCTCGGTGCGGCCGGGCCGCAGCCACTCGTGGACCCGGGCGTGCACGCGGTCGATGGCCGCGCCGGCGTCCCGCAGCGACGCGATCTCCGCGGCGTCCTTGCGCATCCGCAGCTCCCGCACCACCGGCCCGGCCAGCGTCTGCTCGGCCGAACCGAGGGCGGCCCGCAGGGCCAGGACGTGCAGCGCCGGCGTGAAGTCGCTGACCGCGACGCGGCCGGGCTTGCCGAGCCGGTCCGCGACGAGCGCGTACGGGTCGTCGCCGTCCACCCAGGTGAGCAGCTCGACGCCGAGCTCGTCGGTCGGGACGTCC
The DNA here is from genome assembly GCF_040682155.1 of Amycolatopsis sp. NPDC051371. NCBI lineage: Bacteria > Bacillati > Actinomycetota > Actinomycetes > Pseudonocardiales > Pseudonocardiaceae > Amycolatopsis > Amycolatopsis sp. NPDC051371. The sequence goes on along the minus strand of NZ_JBFBAG010000031.1, from coordinate 39,640 downwards.
GCGTAACCGGGCGCCTCCAGCTTCGGCACGACCAGCGCGGGAGTGCCGTCGGCCGGGACGACGAGAGTCGTGAGGCGCTCGAACGAGCCGCCGGCCTGCCCGATGAGGTAGCGCAGGTCGGAACCGGGCGCGATCAGCAGGGCATCGGTGTCCGCGGCGGCCGCAGCGGAGCGGGCGCGGTCCAGCCGGGCGCGGAGGGCGGCGGCGTCGGGGGCGGGCGTGTGGAGGGAACGGCGCGACATGAGGGCGAGCCTAGTAGGGCGGGCCGGGTGGTCCGCCCGCCCGGGCCCACGACATGCCGGTCCGGGTGACGCGGCTCCCCGTCCGGCTCCGCCGCTCCCCCACGGTGCCGGCGCAGGTCCCTCGGGACGCCTGCCCCCTTGGCTCTCGCCGCCGGCCCACGCCTTCCGGCACGCCACTCCGCCATGCCATAGGCACCGGGCAGGCCCGCTGCCCCGGCTCTCGCTGCCCGTACAACTCCCCGCCTGGCGAGCCCGCGCCCCATGACCCACCCTCCCTGGCCGCGCCCCTGGCCGCGGGCTCGCCGAGCCGAGTGTGTCTCCCCCAGTAGCATCTCCCCGCGTGCCCGCGTGCGCGTGGCTTGCCCCTCGGCACCCGCCGGGCGTGGCAGGCTGTGCGGGTGACCGGATCCCTTGCCCTGCTCGACTCCGCGAGCCTGTACTTCCGTTCCTTCTTCGCCCTGCCCGACTCGATGCGCGCCGCCGACGGGACGCAGGTCAACGCCGTGCGCGGGTTCGCCGACACGATCGCGCGGATCCTCACCGACCGGCACCCGGCCCGGCTGGTGTGCTGCCTCGACGCGGACTGGCGGCCGAAGTTCCGCACCGACCTGCTGCCCAGCTACAAGGCGCACCGGGTGGCCGAGGAGACGTCCGGCGCGAGCCCGGACGTCGAAGAGGTGCCCGACACGCTCACCCCGCAGGTCCCGATCATCCTCGACCTCATGGAGGCGTTCGGGTTCGCCACCGCGGAGGCGGCGGGCTACGAGGCCGACGACGTCATCGGCGCGCTGGCCACCCGCGAGAAGAAGGACCCCGTCGAGGTGATCACCGGCGACCGGGACCTGTTCCAGCTCGTGCGCACCGAACCGACGCCCGCGTCGGTGATCTACGTCGGCAAGGGCTGGGCCAAGGCCGAGGTGCTCGGCCCCGCCGAGATCGCCGAGCGCTACAGCCTCCCCCGCGAGACCGCCGGGCCGGCGTACGCGGACATGTCCATGATGCGCGGCGACCCGTCCGACGGGCTGCCCGGCGTCGCCGGCATCGGCGAGAAGACCGCCGCGAAGCTGATCACGCAGTTCGGCAGCCTCGACGCGCTCCTGAAGGCGTCGGCCGCGAGCGACCCCCGCGTCCCGCTCAAGACGCGGCTGCGGCTGGCCGACGCCGCCGACTACCTCGCCGTCGCGCCGACCGTGGTCCGGGTCGCCGTCGACGCGCCGGTGGAGCAGTCCCGCCCCGACACCGTGCCCGCGACGCCCGCCGACCCGGACCGCGTGGCGGAGCTGGCCGAGCGGTGGAACCTCGGCCAATCCGTCGAGCGGCTGCTCAAGGCCCTGCCCGGCGCCTAGCGCTCCTAGAAGTGCGTGCCGCACCACGGCGCGGCAAGGGTGGTGAACAGCTCGTCCGCCCGGCCGAGGGCAGCCGGGTCGCGCACCGTGATCCGGCCGGCTTCGGCCAGCGCGGTTGCGCGCCACTCCCCCAGGTAGAGCATGCCGAGGGTGTCGACGTCCAGCGCCAGGTCCGCCTCGGCGTCCGTGCGACGGACACCGTCGGGCGTCACCTCGTAGTGCCCGGTGTTGGCCGGCAGGTGCCGGTCGGTCACCGCCAGCACCACCGGGTCGCCCGCCCGGTACGTCCGGGCGCCGAGCGCGGCGGGCACGTCGACCACCCGCAGCCACAGGTCGTCCTCGACATCGGTCGTGCGGGCGTGCCGGTGGTCGGCCAGCATCGCGGCCAGCGGCTCGTCGACCGGGCGGTAGCGGGCACGCACCCCGGAGACGAGGTCGATCGACAGCAGGAACCGCCACAGCGCGGCGCGGGCCACCGGGTCCGCGGTGTGCAGCTCCCGGACCTTCAGCACGGCGCCTTCGTCCGGTGACTCCAGGGTGCGGCGGTCCGCGGTGTCGTACACGACGAACCCGTCGTCGCCGCCGGGTCCACTGTGGACGGCGACGACGTAGCTGCCCTTCGGGCCGACGAGACGGTCGTGCGCGATCGGCCACCACTCCGCCGGCCGGCCGATCATCCCGGCCCGGTGCAGTCCGATCCGCTGGTACAGCCCGGGAATCTCCTTCAGGGCTTCCTCGGGCGTGAGCATCCGGACGTCCCCGCCCGCCGGCACGCGGTCGTGGAGCCGGGCCGCGGGCCTCGGCAGCCACACGGTCTTGCCGAGCGCGGCCGAGCCGTAACCGAACCGGCCGTAGATGGTGGGTTCACTGGCGTGCAGCGCGGCCAGCGGAATTCCGCGCGAGACGAAGTCCGCCAGCTGCACCGCCATCATCGCGGTGAGGACCCCGCGGCGGGTGCGATCGGCGCGGACCCCGACGCCGTCGACCGCACCCAGCGGCAGGACCGCACCGCCGGGTACCGCGATCTCGGTGTCGAACGAGCTGGCGATCCCGATCGGGGTGCCGCCGTCGAACGCGCCGAACTTGTGCGCCGCGGGCCACGAAACCCCGTACTGCACCCAGGATTCGTCGCTGATCCGGTTGGTGTGCAGCGAGCGGCCCAGCAGGTCCAGGGTGCCGCGCCGCTCGTCCTCGGTCACGGGGCGGACGTCGAAGTCGGTCATGCCACCGATCTTGCCGTCCGCCCCCGGCCGGGGCATCTCCATTTCCGGTGGCTCAGAAGTGCGTGCCGCTCCACGCCGCCACCCGCGTCCCGAAGAGCACGTCGGCGTTCGCCAGGGCGTCCAGATCACGGACCTCGATCCGGCCCGCACCGGCCAGCGCGGACGGCCGCCACGTGCCGAAGTAGGCCATCGCGAGGGTGGTGACGTCGAGGCGGAGCGCCGCGGGCTCGCCGGTGCGCTCGGCGCCGCCGGGGCCGATCCGGTACGTGCCGCTGTTGGCGGGCAGCAGCGGGTCGTCGACCTCGACGACGACCGGCCCGGCGGTTCCGTACTCGCGGCCGGCCAGCGCCGCCGGGACGTCGACGAGCCGGATCCAGTGCTCGTCGCCGACACGGTCGACGGTGCTGAGCCGGTGGTCTTCGAGGATCAGCTCGATGGGCTCGTCGAGCGGACGGGCCTCCGCGACGATCCGGTCGACCAGGTCGATGCCCAGCAGGAACCTCCAAAGCCCGGCGAAAGCGGCCGGCGTGCCGGTGAACATGTCCACCAGGTGCAGGTTCTTCGTCCACGGGTGCGCCTGCAGGCCGTCGACGAAGTAGGTCGCGAAGCCGTCCGGCCCGTCGGGGCCGTGGTGCACGATGGCCCGGACCGGCTGGGTGCTGCGGCGGGCGTGGTTCTCGTAGAGCCGCCACATCACCTCCGGCCGGGAGATCTTCCCCGGCCGGCCCGCCAGCCGCTCGTAGACGCCGGGACAGACCTCCAGGGCCTCGTCCAGCTCGAGCAGCCGGACCTCCCCGTCCACCGGCGCGGCCGGACTCAGCCGCGCGCGGTGCCGGTCGACGCTGTAGGTGCGGTGCCGCAAGGCCAGCCCGTACCCGAACCGGCCGTAGATCCGGGCTTCCGAGGCGAGCAGGCTCGCGAAGACCACCCCGCGTGCGGTGAAGTCCGCCAGCTGCGCCGCCATCAACGCCCGCAGCACGCCCCGCCGCGTCCGGTCCGCGCGCACGGCGACCCCGGTGACCCCGGCCATCGGCAGGCGCGCCCCGCCCGGGACCGTCAGCTCGGCGTCGAAGGACCGCGCGGTACCGATGAGCCCGGCGTCGAACGCCCCGATCGTCCGGCCGGGCTGGTACGCGCGCGCCGCCCGCTCCCAGTCGGCGTCGTCGCTCGGCGGTACGTGCAGGCTCGCGCGGAAGAGGTCACTCGCCCCGCGGATTTCGTCGTCGCGCAGCGTCCGGATCTCGAAGTCGCTCATCCCCGGATCATCTCCGGAAACGACGAGGTCCGGCCACCGCAATTCCGCGGCGACCGGACCTCGTGCGCACAGCTACTTCGTGGCGGGCGGGGAAACCTCGTAGTTCCCGCCGTCACCCTTCACCGTGATGGGGATCTGCTGCGGCTTGCCCGCGATCGTCGCGGTGCACTCGAACTTCGCCCCGTCCTCGACCTTCTGCTCGGCCGGGCACGTGACACCGGTGACGCCGTCGATCTTGTAGGTCTCGGTGAGCAGCTTCTGGACGTCGGTCTGCATCTGGGTGTTGTTGAAGACCTGCGTCTTGAAGAACCCGGGCGCCACGAAACCGAGGATGCCGACCACGGCCACCACCACGACCAGCACGACGATGCCGATCAGCAGGCCCTTCTTCGACTTCGCCGGCTGCTCGCCCTCCGGCGCGCCCTGGCCGGGGAACTGCTGCTGCTGGCCGTAGTCGTACTGGCCCTGCGGTGGCTGCTGGCCGTACTGCGGCTGCTGCTGGGGCCCGCTCTGCGGGTACGCCCCGCCCGGCTGCTGCCCGTACTGCGGCTGAGCCTGGGGGCCGCTCTGCGGGTAACCACCGCCGGGCTGCTGCTGGCCGTAGGGCGGCGGCTGCTGACCCCACTGCGGCTGCTGCGGCGGCGTGTACCCCCCGGGCTGCTGGCCGTACGGCGGCTGCGGGGGCTGCTGCTGACCACCCCACTGCTGTTGCTGGTTCGGGTCGTACGAAGGCGGCTGCTGGCCCCACTGCGGCTGCTCCTGCGGGCCGCTCGGGGGGTACGCGCCGCCCGGCTGCTGCCCGTACTGGGGCTGCTGTGGGTCGTTGCCGCCATACGGCGTGCTCATCTTCTGCCTCCGCCTGCTTCGCTCATCTCGCTGTCCACCCGAAACCGCTGTAAAGCCGCGTACACACGGTCCTGCAGGCGATCCAACCACAGGTCGGAGCCGAGCACACGTGTCCACGCCCACCGCCTGCCCCGCCGGCGAGCAGGCCTAACACGGAGTTCACGCGGCACCCGCGGCGACGACGCCCCGCCGCAGCGCCTTCACCGCGTCGGCCGCCGTCTTACCCACCGGATCGCCCTTCCCGAGCACGTCGCGGATCTGGTCGAGCAGGTCGATCACCTGACGCGACCAGCGCACGAAGTCACCCGCCGAGAGCTCCTGCCCGTTGGCCTCGGCCGCCGTGAGCACCTTCTCCAGCGACTCGCCGCGCGCCCAGCGGTAGACCGGCCACGCGAACCCCGCGTCGGGCTCCCGGGTGCGGTCGAGCCGGTGCCGCCGCTCGTCCTCGGTGAGGTCCACCCACAGCTTCACCGTCTCCTGCCACGCCTCGGGCACCGCACCGCCGGGCAGCCTCGGCTCGCCCGCGGTGTCCCGGCGAGCCTCGAAAACCAGCGTCGAAACGACCGCGGCCAGCTCGGCCGCGGCGAGCCCGCGCCACACGCCGTGGCGGATGCATTCCGCGGCCAGCAGATCCGACTCGCTGTAGAGCCGGGTCAGGCGCCGGCCGTGCTCGGTGACGCGGTCCTCGCCGTCGCCGGCCGACTCCGGGCCGAGATAGCCGCGCTCGCCCAGCAGCGCCAGGATCCGGTCGAACGCGCGCGCCAGCGAGTGCGTCGTCGCGGCGACCTTCCGTTCCAGCTGCTGGTTCTCCGCCGTCAGACGCTGGTACCGCTCGACCCAGCGCAGGTTCGCCTCACGCTCGGCGAGCCCGTGGCACGGGTGCGCGCGCAGGGCCCGCTGCAACGCCGCCAGCTCGCCGTCCTCGTTCGCGCCGGACCGCCGCTTCTGCCGGCCCGGCAACGAAATCCCGGCGCTGCGCAGCGTCGAGGCGATGTCCCGGCGGGTCTTGGGCGAGCGCAGCTCGATGTGCTTGGGCAGCTTGATGTGCCCCAGCGCCTCCACCGGAGCCGGGAAGTCGGCCACCGACAGCGGCCCCGACCACCGGTCCTCGGTCACCACGACCGGACGCGGCTCGCGGATCGGGTCGAGCCCCGGGTCGACGACCACGGCCAGCCCCGCCCGCCGGCCCGCGGGAACGGCGATGACATCGCCCTTCCGCAGCTTCTCCAGCGACTCGGCCGTCCCGGCGCGGCGCACCGCCGTGTTCTGCCGCGACAACGCCTTCTCCCGCGCCGAAAGCTTGGCGCGCAGCTCGACGTACTCGAGCATCTCGTCGAAGTCCCCGGTCACCGCGGCCGTGTAGCCCTTGAGGGCTTCCTTGTTCCGCTCGATCCGCCGCGCCGTGCCGACCACCGACCGGTCGGCCTGGAACTGGGCGAACGACTGCTCCAGCAGCTCACGGGCCTCGGCCGCGCCGACCTGGGCGACCAGGTTCACCGCCATGTTGTAGCCGGGCCGGAACGACGACCGCAGCGGGTAGGTCCGCGTCGAGGCGAGCCCCGCGACCTGCTTCGGGTCGACCCCCGGCTGCCACGCCACGACGGCGTGGCCTTCGACGTCGATACCGCGCCGCCCGGCCCGCCCGGTCAGCTGGGTGTACTCCCCCGGCGTCAGCTCGACGTGCGCCTCGCCGTTGTACTTGACCAGCCGCTCGAGCACGACGGTGCGCGCGGGCATGTTGATCCCGAGCGCGAGCGTCTCGGTGGCGAACACCGCCTTCACCAGGCCCCGGACGAACAGCTCCTCGACCGTTTCCTTGAACGCCGGCAGCAACCCGGCGTGGTGACCGGCGATCCCGCGTTCCAGGGCGTCTCGCCACTCCCAGTACCCGAGCACGCCCAGGTCGCCCTCGGGCAGGCCCGATGTCCGCTCTTCGATGATCCGGCGGATTTGGTCGACTTCGTCCGGTCCGTTGAGCCGCAGCCCCGACCGGACGCACTGCGCGACAGCGGCGTCGCAGCCGGCGCGCGAGAAGATGAACACGATCGCCGGCAGCAGCCCGGCCCGGTCCAGTTGCTCGACGACCTCCACCCGCGACGGCGGGCGGAACCGCGGCATCCGCGACTGGGGACCCCGCCGCCCGCGCGGCCCGCCGCGGAAGCCGGCGGGCGCGTACTGGCGGCCGATCTCCTCGGTGCGGCGCAGCAGGGTCGGGTTGATCCGCAGCTCGGCCCCCGGCGCGTGGACGTCCTCGCCGGCGAACAGGTCGAGCAGCCGGTTTCCGACGAGCATGTGCTGCCAGAGCGGCACCGGCCGGTGCTCGTCGACGACGACGGTCGTGTCCCCGCGGACCTCGACCAGCCACTCGCCGAACTCCTCGGCGTTGCTGACCGTGGCCGACAGCCCGACCACCCGGACGTGCTCGGGCAGGTGCAGGATCACCTCTTCCCACACCGCCCCGCGGAACCGGTCGGCCAGGTAGTGGACCTCGTCCATGACCACGTAGCCGAGATCGGTGATCGTCGACGACCCCGCGTAGAGCATGTTGCGCAGCACCTCGGTCGTCATCACGACCACCTGCGCGTTGCCGTTGATCGAGGTGTCACCGGTGAGCAGGCCGACGGCGTCCGGGCCGTACCGGGCGACGAGGTCGCCGTACTTCTGGTTCGACAACGCCTTGATCGGCGTGGTGTAGAAGCACTTGCGGCCCTCGGCCAGCGCCAGGTGCACGGCGAATTCGCCGACGACGGTCTTCCCCGCCCCGGTCGGCGCGCAGACGAGCACACCGTGACCGCCCTCGAGGGCCTCGCACCCACGGATCTGGAACTCGTCGAACTCGAAGGACGCTTCCGCCGCGAAGCGCGTCAGCTGGGGGTACTTCCCTCGGCGCGCCGAGGCCGCATAGGCCTCGGCCGGGGAGGGAGAAGGGCTACTGGCCACCTCGTCAGGGTTTCACATCCCCCCGACAGTTCGCACGCGGCGTGACGGTCGGCCGTCCGTGCTTCTTTTTCGATCGAGCAAGGCGGCGCGGTGATCACCGCGTTCGGCCGCCGTATAGGTCGTTATACACTTGAGTGGCGGGGTGGAACCGGGGTGGGTAAGGCGGCGTCGGAGGCTGCATGACCGAACCGTGTCCGAGCTGCGGACAGCTGGACCAGGTGCAGCACGTGCCCGCTGTCTACCACGGCGGGCACTCGTTCTTCCGCGGTCGGGGTTCGGTGGTCGCGGTTCCGGCCGGGGACGGTCTGCTTTACACGAACAGCCAGGTCAGCGGGGTTTCGGTGACCGCGGTGGCGCGGTCGCTGGACCCCTTCCCTCCCCCGCGCCGCGGTGGTGGCCTGGTGGCGGCGGTGATCGTGCTGGCGTTGGTGGGGAGCTGTTTCCTGCTGCTTCCGTTGTCGGCGGTGGACGATCCGCCGCCGGGTGGACCGGCTTCGCGGGTGCTGGGGGTCGCGCTGATCTCGTTGCCGTCGTTGTGCGTGTTCGTCGCGGCCGGTGTGCTGGTGTGGCTCTACGTCCGGCGGGTCCGGGTACACCGGCGGCAGCGGCGCGGGGTGCCGGCGGCGACGCAGCTGTGGGAGCAGGGGTGGTTCTGCCACCGCTGCGGCGGGGTCTACTTCACCGACGCGGGGCGGCTGCTGACGCCGGCGCACTTCCGGCAGCTGGTGGCGCGGGCCGGCGGCTACGAGCGTTAGGCCAGGACCGTCAGCGCGCCCGGGACGCAGGTGACGGTCACCGGCACGGTCCCCTGCGGCTCGCCGTCGGCGTAGGCCGGCCAGCTGTTGCCCGTCAGCGAGACCGACCGGGCGCGCAGCGTGCGGACCGCCGGGTGCGTGAGGTGCTTGCCGGTGCGCAGGCCCGGCAGCATGCGGATGAGGCCGCGGCGGGTCACGTCGCCGACCACCGTCACGTCGAAGACGCCGTCCTCGGGGTCCGCCGTCGGGCAGATCGGAACGCCGCCGCCGTAGAAGCGGGTGTTGCCGACGGCCACCAGGGTCGCGTCGAGCTCGAGACGTTCGGTGCCGGTGTCGACCACCACCGGCCGGGAGCGGAACGCCGCCAGTTCGGCGAGGATCGCGACGTCGTAGCGGCGCGGCCCGGACGGCCAGCGCAGCCGGTTGGCGCGTTCGTTGACGCTGGCGTCGAAGCCCGCGCACAGCACCGTCGCGAACCACGTGTCGCCGGCCCGGCCGAGGTCGATGCGCCGCCGGGCGCCCGACTTGCACGCCGCCACCAGCGCCTCGACCGCGAGCAGGGGCTCGCCGGGGACGCCGAGGGCACGGGCGAAGTCGTTGCCGGTGCCCGCCGGGACCAGGCCGAGCGCGACGTCGTGGTTCGCGCAGAACTGGACGCCCTGGTGCGCGGCGCCGTCGCCGCCGAGGACGATCAGGACGTCGAGACCGGCGTCGTGGGAGGTCCGCATCAGTTCGCGGGACTCTTCGACGGAGTTGGCGACCAGCACGTCGAGCCGGTCGACGGCGGTGCGCAGCCGCTCGGCGACGGTGTCCGCGATCCGCGCGGCCGCGCCGTGCCCCGAAGCCGGGTGCACGGCGAGCGCGGCGTGGATCCCCACTACGTGATGTCGTCGGTCGCCGAGCGGCCGCCGGACGCGGTCGGCGCGGACGGCTCGTCGTCGACCTTGCTCGGCGTGTACTCGAACGGCGCGGCTTCGTCGTCGTCGAGCTGGTCCCAGCCCTCGTCGTGGCGTTCCCGGTCCTTCTTGCGGTCGTGGACGCGGGCGATCTGGATGGACAACTCGAACAACAGGGTCAGCGCACCGGCCAGGCCGAGCATGGAGAACGGGTCCGACCCGGGCGTGACGAAGGCGGCGAAGACGAACAGCCCGAACACGATGCCGCGGCGCCACTTCTTCAGCTGCCGGTACTTGACCACGCCGACGCGGTTGAGCATCACAACGAGCAGCGGCAGCTCGAAGCTGATCCCGAAGATGATCAGCAGCGACAGCATGAAGGAGATGTACTTGTCCGCGGTCAGCGCGGTGACGAACTCGTCCTGGCCGAAGCCCATGAGCAGCTCGAGCGCGTGCGGGAAGAGGATGTAGGCGAGCACGGCGCCGGCGGCGAACAGCACCGACGCGAAGCCGACGAACGTCAGCGCGTACTTGCGTTCCTTGGAGTACAGGCCGGGCGCGATGAACGCCCAGATCTGGTACAGCCACCCCGGGGACAGCAGCACGGCACCCGCCGCGATACCGACCTTCAGCTGCGTCATGAACGCTTCGAACGGCACGGTCTGCAGCAGGCGGCAGCCCGCTTCGCCGTCGAGCCGCCGACCGGCCGGGATGGCGCAGTAGGGGGCCTTGACGATCTCGCCGAGCGACGGGATCGGGCCCACCTTGGTGCTGAACCAGATGAAGCCGAGGATGCCGCCGACGACGACGGCGAGCATCGCGAAGCCGAGACGGCGGCGGAACTCGTAGATGTGCTCGATGAGCGTCATCGTGCCGTCGGGGTTCCGGCGACGGCTGCGCTTGCGCCGCTTCGACCGGCGGCTGTCACCGTTTCCGGAGGCGGGTTCCGCCACGGGATGTTCCGTTCTCGTCGGAGTCCGCCGGAGCGCGCCGGACCGGCGCGCTCCGTGGACCAGGGACCGGGTGTGGCTTCAGCCGCTCAGCTGGCGTTCTTCTGCGGCTGGTCGGCGGCCTGCTGCTTCTTCAGCTCGTCGAGTTGCCGCTGCAGGTCGGCGACCTGCTGGTCGGTCGCGGCGGCCGGCGGCGTCACGGGGGCGGGCGTGGCCGGGATCTGCTTCGTCTCGACCGGCTCGGCGTCCTCGTGCGAGGTGCTCTTGTCGCCCGCGAGGTCCTTGGTCTCGGCCTTGAAGATCTTCATGGACTTGCCGATCGACCGCGCCGCATCGGGAAGCCGCTTGGCCCCGAACAGCAGCACGACGAGCAGCACCAAGATGATCAAATGCCATCCTTGCAATCCGTTGGCGAACAAGATGGCCTCCTATCTGCGTCTGGTAGGGATGTTACTGGTTTTCCGGTTTCCGGCGGCGCTCCGCGAAGGCGACGCGCAGCGCGGCCGACCGGGCGCGGACGAGCCCCGCCCGGTCCTGGGTGTTCGTAGCCACCATGCTTGCGGTCTGCTTGAAACCACGCAAGACCTTGGCGGTCCGCACCACGAGGACCACGAGCAGCAGCAGGCCGATCGCGACGAGCACGACGGTGGGCAGGTACGGCACGTCGATCACCCTAGTGGTCGCAGGTTGACGGAAGGTGACGGGCTCGGGCCACCGCGCCGGCGGCGCGGCGGCCGACGTCCGACGCGAGGTCGGCCGGGCTCTCCACCAGCGCTTCTCCGCCCAGACCCAGCACCAGGCGCACCATCCAGGACTGGTCGGCGTAGCGCATCCGGATCCGCAGCCGGCCGCCCTCGAGCTCGTCGAGCTCCTCGCACGGGTAGTACTCGGCTACCCAGCGTGCGTCCGGGTCGAGGACCAGCACCGCTTCCCGCTGGTCGGGACGCTCCCGGAAGACACCCTCGGAAATATCGGTCGGATGGGCGTGCGCGGGCGGGCGCGAAGGCTCGTCGAGGACCGTCAGCTCGTCGATCCGGTCGAGCCGGAACAGCCGGACGCCCTCGGCACGGCGGCACCAGGCCTCCAGGTAGCCGACCGCCTGCACGATCAGCAGCCGCATCGGGTCGACCGTGCGCTCGGTGATCTGGTCCTTGGACGCGGTGTAGTAGCGGATCCGCAGCGCCCGCCCGTCCCGCAGCGCCCGGGCGACCTCTTCGCGGGTCCGCGCGGTCTTCTTGCCTTCGCGCACCCCGCCGCCGACGACCACGCCGGCGGGCTGGGCCTGCCCGGCCGCGGACTCGATCTTGGCGATGGAGCGGCGGACGGCGTCGCCGTCGAGCACGCCCGGCGTCTCGGCCAGCGCCCGCAGCGCGACCAGCAGTGCCGTGGCCTCGCCGCCGGTGAGCCGCAGCGGGCGGTTCATCCCGGCGTCGTGGGTCACGACGATCGTGTCACCCTCGAAGGACAGGTCGATCAGGTCGCCGGGCCCGTAGCCGGGCAGCCCGCACATCCACAGCAGCTCGAGGTCCTTGCGCAGCTGCTTCGGCGTGACGTCGAAGTCGTGCGCCGCGTCGTCGACGCGGACGCCGGGGCGCGCGAGCAGGTACGGCACGAGCGCGAGCAGCCGCGGCATCCGGTCGGTCGACCCGCTCACCGGCCGCTCCCCTGCCGGGCCACGACGGCTTCGAGCCGGTCCTGGACGCTCTTGGCCAGCACGTCGGGTTCGAGCACGACGACGTCGGGGCCCTGCGCGGTGATCCAGTCGGCCGCCGACTCCGGGAAGTAGAGCCCGATCTCGACGAGGTCGCCCTCTTCGCCGTCGATCACGCACCGGCCCAGGACGGTGCCGCGGCGGCGGACCCCGGCGGCGCGGCCGTCGGCGACCCAGAGCCGGGCGGTGGTGACCGGCGACGGTTCGGACTCCCCCGTCACCGACACGAGTTTGAGCAGGTTGACGCCCTCGGGGCGCTGCACCGCGCCCGGCTTGCCGACCGGGTGGACCTGGCCGGTGACGCGCGAGAGGCGGAAGCAGCGGGTGGCGCCGCGGTCGCGGTCGTGCCCGACGACGTACCAGCGGGCCCGCCACGACACCACGCCCCACGGCTCCAGGGTGCGCATGATGCGTTCCGGGGAGCCGCTGCGGCGGTACTCGAAGCGGACGGCCTGGCCGTTCTGCACCGCGGCCAGCAGCGGCCCGAACGCGGGTTCGGCGCGCACGCGCGGCTCGACGATGGTGGGGGCCTGGTCGTCGACCTCCAGGCCGGCGGCGCGCAGCTTCACGAGCGCGCCCTGCGCCTGCCCGGTCAGCTCCGGGGAGTCCCACAGCCGGGAAGCGAGCGCGACGGCGGCGGCCTCGTCGGGGGCGAGGTCGATCTCGCCGAGTTCGTAGTCGCGGCGGGCGATGCGGTAGCCCTCGATGGCGTCGAAGGCGGAGTTGCGGCCAGTCTCGAGCGGGATGCCGAGTTCGCGCAGCTCGGTCTTGTCCCGCTCGAACATCCGGAAGTAGGCGTCGTCGCTGGCCGCGTCGCCGTATCCGGGCACGATGCCGCGGATCCGCTCGGCAGTGAGGTACTGCCGGGTGGACAGGAGGGCCAGCACCAGATTGACCAGCCGTTCGGCGCGTGCGGTGGACACCCGGTAGAGCCTAGCCCGCGCCGCCCGGCCCGATCGTGAGGTCCGGTGTGCGCGCGTCGTAATCGGTCCTGGCGGCGTCCACGGCGGCGAAGTTCGTCTCGGCCCAGTCCTTGAACCCGGCCATCAGCGCGCGGAGGCTTTCCCCCAGCGGCGTAAGGGAATAGTCGACGCGGACGGGCACCGACGGGGTCACCTCGCGGCGCACCAGCCCGTCCCGTTCGAGCACCCGCAGGGTCTGGGTGAGCATCTTCTGGCTGACCCCGGCGATGCGCCGCGAAAGGTCGCTGTAGCGCTGCGGGCCGTCACCGAGCGCGACGAGGATCAGGCTGACCCACTTGCCGGCGATCTCGTCGAGGAGCTTCCGGGTGGGACAGGCCGCGAGGTAGGCGTCGAACTGCCCTCGTTCCGCGGCGGGGGTGGGCACCGGGCGAACCTCCTCGTGCGGTCGGCGACGCGCTTCCCGATGGAGAGTAGCTCCCCGAACGTGCGCGGGGAATGCCGGCGCCGCGCATCCTCCCTAGCCTGGGGGGCATGGATGATCGCGTTCTTCTCATCACCGGCGCCTCCCGCGGTCTCGGCGCCGCCACCGCGCGCCTCGCCGCCGCCTCCGGGTTCAAGGTCGCCCTCGTGGCTCGCAAGTCCGAATCCGTCACGTCGCTGGCCGCCGAACTCGGCGAGGACAAAGCCCTCGCACTCGGCGCCGACGTCGGCGACTGGCCGAGCATCTCCGGCGCCGTCACGCGGGCCGTCGAGCGGTTCGGGCGGCTCGACGCGGCCTTCGCCAACGCCGGCATCGGCGTCGGGACGTCGTTCTTCGGCACCGACGACCCCGACCCGCGGGCGTGGGAGGAGATGGTCCGCACCAACGTCCTCGGCGCCGCCTACACCGCCCGCGCCGCCCTGCCCGCGCTGAAGGAGTCGTCCGGGCACCTGCTGATCACCGGCTCGGTCGCCGGCCGCTACATCCGGAACGCGAGCCTGTACTCGGTGACCAAGTGGGCGGTGACCGGGATGGCCGGCGCGATCCGCGAGGAGGCCGTCGGCACCGGCGTGCGGGTCACGCTGATCAACCCCGGCATCACCGACACCGACATCCTCACCGACGACCAGCGGAAGAAGCCCCACCTGGAGCCGGACGACATCGCCCGCGCCGTGCTTTACGCGCTGTCGCAGCCGCCGTCGGTGGACGTCAACGAGATCATGGTCCGCCCGACCGGCCAGGTCCTCTAGTGTCGCGCGTGGCAAGTTGTGGACGTTCGGGCCGCTGGAGCCGGGGCGCTCGCCGAGCCCGGACCAGGCTCGGTAGCCCGTAACAAAGGTCTTGAATGAGTCATTCAAGACCTCCGAAGACCTGAATGATTCATTCAAGACGCTCGCCCTCGCCGCCGAGCCGTCAACGAACCTCGGACGCGCGACACTAGCGGCTCAGGCGGGCCACACGCCCCTGGACGCCGCTTGCCCAGCACGCCATCCCGGCGCAGTCCACGCTGTCGAAGCTGCCGGAGTCGAACGACGTCCAGTGCCGGCCGCCGTCCGGGCTGCGGTCGCTGCCGCCCGGGCCGACGGCGAGCACGGAGCCACCGCGCCAGGCCAGCCCGGAGCGGTACCCGGCGGGGTACTGCTCCGGGGTGCGCCAGGTGCGGCCGCGGTCCTTGGTCAGCGCGACGGCCGGGCCGGGCGCGGTCGGGTTCGCGTAGTCGCCGCCGATCGCCACGCCCTCGCCGGGGGTGCGGAAGGCGACGGCGAACACGCCCGCGGACGGGCTGCTCGGCAACGGCGTGGCGGACGCGGTCCAGTGCCGGCCACCGTCGCCGGAGTGCAGGACGCGCGCCGTGGCACCGCCGCCGGTGGCGAGCCAGGCGTCGAACGGCCCCGCCGTGGTGATGCACTGCCCGCTGGCGGCGAAACCGGCCTCACCGGGCAGCGCGGGCGGGAAGCCGCTGTCGGGGACCTGGCGCCAGCTGCGGCCGCCGTCGAAGGTGGCCTGCACGCGGAAGCGGCCGTCGACGGGGTCGCTCATCGCGAGGCCGCGCCACGGGTCGAAGAAGGCGAGGCAGTCGTAGAACGCCGCCGCGTCGGTGTTCTGGAAGGTCTGGCGCCAGTGCGCGCCGCCGTCGTCGGTCCGGTAGACGCGCGAGTCGGTGCCGGGGCCGATCGAAAGGATTACGGCGCGGTCGGCGTCGAAGGCCTCGATGTCCCGGAACTCGAGGGTGCCGGTGTCCGGCGGGCCGACGGACTTCCAGCTCGTCCCGCCGTCGGTGGTGCGCAGGACCGTGCCCTGCGTGCCGCTGACCCACGCGACGCGGGCGCTGACGGCGGACAGGCCGCGGAACTGGGCGGTGACGCCGGTGGGCGTCAGCTCCCACTTCGGCAGGTGCTCACCCGCCGATGCCGGGACCGCGAGCGAGACCAGCAGGGCGCACACGAGCAGCACGACACGCATGCGGGAGATCCTGCCGCACCCGCCCGGCGACTTTCGTAGGGTTCACCGGGCGGGCGGTGCGGACTAGAGCGAGCTGATCAGGCGTTCCACGCGCTCGTCGACCGAGCGGAACGGGTCCTTGCACAGGACCGTGCGCTGGGCCTGGTCGTTGAGCTTCAGGTGCACCCAGTCGACCGTGAAGTCGCGCCCGGCGGCCTGGGCGGCGGCGATGAAGTCGCCGCGCAGCTTCGCGCGGGTGGTCTGCGGCGGGGTGTCCTTGGCGGCCTCGATCTCGCCGTCGTCGGTGACCCGGCGGACCAGGCCCTTGCGCTGGAGCAGGTCGAAGATGCCCCGGCCGCGGCGGATGTCGTGGTAGGCCAGGTCGAGCTGCGCGATCCGCGGGCTGGACAGGTCCAGGTCGTGCTTGTGCCGGTAGCGCTCGACCAGCCGGTGCTTGATCGCCCAGTCGATCTCGGTGTCGATCTTGCCGAAGTCCTGCTGCTCGACCGCGTCCAGCGCCCGGCCCCACAGCTCGATGACGCGGTCGTTCGCCGCGCTCGAGCCGTTGTCCTTGAGGTGCTGGACGGCGCGGGCGTAGTACTCGCGCTGGATGTCCAGGGCCGAGGCCTCGCGTCCGCCGGCCAGGCGCACCTGACGGCGGCCGGTGAGGTCGTGGCTGATCTCGCGGATCGCCCGGATCGGGTTGTCCAGCGTGAAGTCGCGGAACTGGACGCCGGCCTCGATCATCTCGAGCACGAGGTTCGCCGAGCCGACCTTGAGCATGGTCGTCGGCTCGGCCATGTTCGAGTCGCCGACGATGACGTGCAGGCGCCGGTAGCGCTCGGCGTCGGCGTGCGGCTCGTCGCGGGTGTTGATGATGGGCCGGGACCGGGTGGTCGCGCTGGAGACGCCCTCCCAGATGTGTTCCGCACGCTGGGAGAGGCAGTACACGGCGCCGCGCGGGGTCTGCAGCACCTTGCCGGCGCCGCAGATGAGCTGCCGGGTCACCAGGAACGGCAGCAGCACGTCGGCGATCCGCGAGAACTCACCCGCGCGGGTCACCAGGTAGTTCTCGTGACAGCCGTAGGAGTTGCCCGCGGAGTCGGTGTTGTTCTTGAACAGGAAGATGTCGCCGCCGATGCCTTCGTCGGCGAGCCGCCGTTCGGCGTCGACCAGCAGGTCCTCGAGGATCCGTTCCCCGGCCTTGTCGTGCGTCACCAGCTGGACGAGGTCGTCGCACTCGGCCGTCGCGTACTCGGGGTGCGAGCCGACGTCGAGGTAGAGCCGGGAGCCGTTCGACAAGAACACGTTGGAGGAGCGTCCCCAGGACACGACCCGCCGGAAGAGGTAGCGCGCCACCTCGTCGGGCGAGAGCCTGCGCTGTCCGTGGAAGGTGCACGTGACCCCGAACTCGGTCTCGATGCCAAAGATCCGCCGCTGCATGCCACCAGAGTAGGCGCTGGACCCCCTTCGACGGTGCGCCGTTCGGGCGTCGACACGCCCCCGGTGTGCCACAGACGGTGAAATCTCCCCGATTCAGGCACGATTGGAGCACTGCTCTTGACTACTTGGGGAAGGCGACTCCTTGACACACCAGCTCATCCAGGCCTTCCGGCGGGTCGGGCGCACCGATCGCGCCCTCATCCGGCGCAGCGCCGCCCTCCCGGCCACGAAAGCCGATGACGCACTGATGGCGCTGTCGAGATCGGCGAACAAGTCCCGGCTCTGGTGGGGCGTCGCCGCGCTGCTGGCCGTTCAGAAGGGCACCATGCGGCGCGGCGCGCTGCGCGGGGTCGTGGCGATCGCCGGGGCCAGCGCTGCGGCGAACCTGATCGGCAAGCCGCTGTTCCCCCGCCGCCGACCGGCCGAGGAGGAGGTGCCCGTGCACCGCCGCCTGCGGAAACGCCCGACGTCGTCGTCGTTCCCGTCCGGCCATTCGGCCTCGGCTGCGGCCTTCGCGACGGCGGTGGCGATGGAGTCGCCCCGCGCCGGTCTCGCGGTGGCGCCCCTCGCGCTGGCCGTCGCCTACTCGCGCGTCCACACGGGCGTCCACTGGCCCTCCGACGTCGGCGTCGGCCTGGGCATCGGGGTCGGCGTGGGCCTGGTGACCCGGCACTGGTGGCCGCTGCACGACGACGTGCCGGGGCGGACCGCCCACGACGCGGACGCGCCCGAGATGGTCGACGGCGACGACATGCTCGTGCTGGTGAACCCGAAGTCCGGGATCGACGGCCAGGACCCCACCGACGACGCCCGGCACGCCTGGCCCAAGGCCGAGATCCTCTACCCGGACCCCGACCAGGACCTGCGTACCCAGCTCGAAAGCGAGATCGACGCCCGAGGAACGGTCCGCGCGCTCGGCGTCGCGGGCGGTGACGGCACCGTGGCCGCGGTCGCCTCGGTCGCCGCCGAACGCGACCTCCCGCTCGCGCTGATCCCGGCGGGCACCCTCAACCACTTCGCCCGCGACGTCGGCGTCAGCTCGATGCCCGACGCGGACGCGGCGACCGAGCTCGGCAACGCCGTCGGCATCGACCTGGGCGAAGTCGAGATCGAGGGCGGCGACGGCACCGCGCACCGCTGGTTCGTCAACACCGCCAGCCTCGGCGGCTACCCGGAGATGGTCCGGCTGCGCGAGAAGCTCCAGGAAAAGCACCCCAAGTGGCCCTCGGCCGCGATCGCGCTGGCCCGGACGCTACGCCACGCCAGGCCGCTGACCGTGCGGCTCAACGGCAAGCAGACCCAGGTCTGGCTGCTGTTCGTCGGCAACGGCACGTACGCGCCGAAGGGCTTCGCGCCCAGCCGGCGGCCCGCGCTCGACACCGGCCTGCTCGACGTCCGCTACCTGCGCGCGGACCTGCCCTACTCGCGCGCCCGGTTCCTGCTGGCGATGGTCACCCGCACGCTCGCGGCCAGCCACGTCTACCACGAGCTCGACGTGCCCGAGCTGGACGTCGAGCTGCTGGACGGCCACCGCCGCGTCGCCACCGACGGCGAGGTCGGCCCGCTCGGCAACCGGTTCCGGTTCCGGTCCTGCCCCAGCGCCCTGACCATCTACCGCCTTTAAGTACTCCTTACTTTCTCTCAACGAACCCACAGCGAGCCCTGGCTAGCGTCTTGATCGAGATGCGGGCGATCCTGCCCGCGACCAGGGGACGAGCGGGGATCGAATGGGCGGGCACGGCCTGGCGAGCGGCATCCACCGGGCCGCCACCGACCCGGTGCTGCCCGGCGACATCACCGCGCGCGCCCGTGACCTCGGCCCGTTCGAGTCCCCGCTCATCTGGCTCGCCCTCGCCTCGGCCGCCGTCGCGGTCCTCGCTGCCGTCTTCGCGTTGTGGCACCGGCGCCGGGCACGTCGCTGGGGCTTCACCGCCTTCGGCGTCCTGGTGCTGCTCGCGGCAGTCACTGCCCTGAACAGCTACGTCGGGTACGTCCGCACGTCCGACGACCTCGCCCGCCTGCTGCAACGCGGCCCCGGCGTCGTCAACCTCGCGGGCCGTCTGCTCGACGACGACAAGGAAGCACCGTCCGCGCCGAAGCCCGGGGTCGGCGCGGGCGCTGCGGCCGCCGGTCAGCGCATCGACGTCGTGAACCTGCCCGACCCCGCGCACGGTGTCCCGTCGGGCAGCAACTACGTCGTCCTGCCGCCCGGCTACGACGCGAAAGCGGCCCGCCGCTACCCGGTCGTCTACCTGATCCACGGCTACCCGTTCGGCGGCCCGCGCGACTGGCTGACCTCCGGCGACGCCCCGGGGACGGTGCTGGCCCTGCAGCGCGCCGGCGTGATCGCGCCGATGATCGTGGTCAGCGTCGACCTGACCGCCGGCAACCCCGCCACCGACTGGGAATGCCTCGACGTCCCCGGCGGCCCGCAGCTGGAGACGTACCTGGCGCGCACGGTGGTCCCGGCGATCGACCAGCGCTACCGCACCGTCGCCGACCGCGGTCACCGGGCGCTGGGCGGCATGTCCGGCGGCGGGTTCGGGGCGCTCAACATCGGCCTGCACCACGTCGACGAGTTCGGCACCCTGCTGATCGCCCTCCCCTACGACGACCTCAACGACTCGGTCGGCGTCCTCGACGGCAACCGGGCGGCCATCGCCGCCAACACCCCGCGCCGCTACCTGCCGGCGATGACGTTCGCCGCGCCTATCTCGGTGATGCTCGCGGTCGGCACCGGCGCGCCCACCGACGTCACGACGGCCCACCGGATCGCCGACGCCCTCCGCGCCCGCGGCCAGGAAGCGGTCGTC
The DNA here is from genome assembly GCF_040682155.1 of Amycolatopsis sp. NPDC051371. NCBI lineage: Bacteria > Bacillati > Actinomycetota > Actinomycetes > Pseudonocardiales > Pseudonocardiaceae > Amycolatopsis > Amycolatopsis sp. NPDC051371. Next base: position 19,875 of record NZ_JBFBAG010000031.1, on the reverse strand, counting down.
CACGCCGAACGCGGCTTCAACCACACCTGGCACACGGCCCGGGCGACGCTGCCGTACCTGCTCGCCTTCGCCGACCAGAACTTCCGGGCCTCCCCCGCGACGTCCTGAACCGGGAGGGGTCCCCGGCACCCGCGGCTACGGTCGCCGGGTGCGCCTCGGTTCCCTGCTCCTCGCCGTGACGGCGACCCTGGCCGTCTCCGCCTGCGGACCGCCGGACCCGCTCCCGTCCACGGCGGCCCTGCTCGACGAGTACGCACGGTCGACGACGGTGAAGAACGACCGGTTCACCGGGACCGGGTCGAGCGCGCAGCGAGCGCAGTACCTCTTCGCCAACTACCCCGGCGGGCGGCTCTTCGGTGCGCTGCTGGGGACGTTCCGGTGCGGCGCCGGCGGCCAGCACGGCCCGTGGCCCTCCGACAAGTGCGACCTCACCGACGAAGTCCGCCGCACGGCCGGCGACGGCGACCTGTACGCCCGGTCGCTGCTCGTCGAACACGAACGCGGCACGCTCGAACTGCTCACGCTCTACGTCGTGCACGGCCCCGGGAAGTCCCTGGCCATCGACCGGACCGGCCGCGGCTACACCGACCTGGCGGACTTCCGCGCCCACAACGACCTGCTCACCCCCGAGGACCTCGTCATGACCCCGGCGGACATCACGGCGGTGCCCGGCGGCAACACGGTCGTCGTCACCGGGCACACCCCGCGCACCTGGCCGTGGTGGCTGCTCGGCGGGACCGTCGCGCTGGTCCTGGTGCTCACCGCGGTCTTCGTCCTGCTCCGGCGGCGGGCGAAAGCCCGGTTCGACGGCCTCTTCGGCCCCGGCGCCACCTGAAATCCGGTTGTGGTGCACGCGATCCTGGAGCATGGACCTCGCGACGCACTACGCCACCGGCCCCGCCGAAGACAGCAGGCTCGCCCGCACTCCGCACGGCCGCCTCGAATACCTGCGCACCCGGGAACTGCTCCGCCGCTTTTTGCCAGGCCACGAACGCGTCCTCGACGTCGGCGGCGGCACCGGCGTCCACGCGGCCTGGCTGGCCGCCGCCGGGCACCCGGTGCACCTGGTCGACGTCGTACCGGCCCACGTCGCCCAGGCGGCGACATTGTCCGGTGTCACCGCTTCGGTCGGCGACGCGCGCGACCTCGACGCGGCCGACGCCTCGTACGACGTCGTCCTGCTGTTCGGCCCGCTCTACCACCTCGTCGACGCCGAGGACCGCGCCCGCGCACTGGCCGAATCCCGGCGCGTACTGCGCCCGGGTGGCCTGCTCGCGGCCGCGGGGATCAGCCGGTACCTCTCCCTGCTGGAGACCGGCGCGGCCGGCACACTCACGCCCGGCCACGTGGCCCCGGTTCGCGCGGTCATCGAGACCGGCGCGTACGACGGCCACGCCGGCTTCGTCCCCACGCACTGGCACACGGCGACCCAACTCCACGACGAAGTCGCCGCCGCGGGCTTCGCCGGCACAGCCGTCTTCGGCGTCGAAGGGCCTTCGTGGCCCGCGCTCGACTCTGCCGGGCTGTCCCGGTTCGACGAGCTCGTCGAACCGGCCCTGCGCGCCGCCCGGATCGTCGAGCGGGACCCGCACCTCATGGACGCCAGCGCCCACCTGCTCGCCTTCGCCCACCGGCCCGCATGACGAAGGCGGGGGGCGCGGTCACCGACCACGCCCCCCGCCTTCGCGAAGTACTACTCGCCTTCCGGCTTGCCCTCCGGCTCGTCGCCCTGCGGGTCCGGGACCGGCAGCAGCGAGTCCAGCGCCGTGCCCGTCAGACGGCGGAACGAGCGGCGCGGGCGGTCGCGGTCCAGCACCGCCACCTCCAGCTTGATCGGGTCGGCCTCGCCGTTGCCGTTCGGCGACGAGCTCGCCGCCGAAGACGAGGACGAAGAAGAGGCCGTCGACGAAGACGTCGTCGTCGGCGCCGGCTGGGTCGGCGTGCGCAGGGCCGCCACCGCCACGCCCAAGGCCGCCTGCAGGTCCAGGCCGTCCTCGAACGTCTCCTTCAGCTTCGCCGCGATCTTCTCGTTCTGCCCGCCCATGACGGTGAACTGCGGCTCGTCGAAGATCGACCCGTCGTAGGTCAGCCGGTACAGCTGGTCCTCCGCCGAGGTCGCCCCCACCTCGGCCACGCAGACCTCCACCTCGAACGGCTTCAGCTGCTCGGTGAAGATGCTGCCCAGCGTCGCCGCGTACGCGTTCGCCAGTGCCCGCGCGCTGACGTCACGACGGTCGTACTGGTAGCCCTTGAGGTCCGCGTGCCGGATCCCCGCCACGCGCAGGTTCTCGAACTCGCTGTAGCGCCCGACCGCGGCGAAGCCGATCCGGTCGTAGATCTCGGAAACCTTGTGCAGCGTGGCCGACGGGTTCTCCGCCACGAACAGCACGCCACCCGCGTACTTCAGCACCACCACGCTCCGGCCGCGCGCGATGCCCTTGCGCGCCAGCTCGGAACGCTCCCGCATCAGCTGCTCGGGAGAGGCATACAACGGCATCGTCACGGTGTGCGCTCCAGGTCTTTCGGTGTTCCATCGTTCACTGGTTCAGCTCCGGCGATTTCAGGAGAGCCGGCGCTGATGGCGCTCGATCCGCCCGGCCACCACGGCTTCCGCGACGGCGGCGGTCTCCGACTCGGGCAGCTGCACGGCGCCGTGCTCCGCGGTGATCGTCACGACGCTCGGGAAGATCCGCCGCACCAGGTCCGGGCCGCCCGACGCGGTGTCGTCGTCCGCCGCGTCGTACAGCGCCTCGACCGCCACCCGCACCGCGCCTTCGAGATCGGCGTCCGGGTCGTGCAGCTTCTTCAGCGCGGATTTCGCGAACAGCGAACCCGAGCCGATGCCCGCGTAGCCGCCGTTCTCCTCGTACCGGCCACCCGCGGCGTCGTACGAGACGATCCGGCCCGCGTGCTTGGCGTCCTCGGCTTCCAGGTCGTACCCGACGAACAACGGGATCGCCGCCAGCCCGGCCATCGCCATCTCGAGGTTGGCCTTGACCATCCCGGCCAGCTTGTTCGTCTTGCCGTCCAGCGACAGCCGGACGCCCTCGATCTTCTCGTAGTGCGCCAGTTCCACCGCGTACAGCCGCACCATCTCCACGGCCAGCCCGGCCGTGCCCGCGATGCCCACCGCCGAATACTCGTCGGTGACGTGCACCTTCTCGATGTCGCGGCTCGCGACCAGGTTCCCCGACGTCGCCCGCCGGTCACCCGCGATCAGCACACCGCTCGCGAAGGTCAGCGCGACGATCGTCGTCCCGTGCGGCACGCCCAGCTCCGCGACGCCACCGCCCACCCGCCGCTCCGGAAGCAGCTCCGGCGCCTGCACCCGCAAGAAGTCCGAAAACGACGACGTCGCCGACGAGAAGTACGCGGCCGGCAGCGCGGGACCCGACATGCCCCTGGTGTTGTCCATACGTGCTCAAAAATCCCATCTGTGCGGGCCACGCGGACCAGAGCCCCGCGCCGGGCGAGCCGGGCCCACCCGGACCACGGTCACCACGCGCGGAACCCCGGCCGCCGGCTGAACGGTCGGCAAGGGCGCAGCGCCCGAGCGGCTTACTCGCCGCCCTTCTGCACGTAGGCCCGGACGAAGTCCTCGGCGTTCTCCTCGAGCACGTCGTCGATCTCGTCCAGGATCGTGTCCACGTCCTCGCCGAGCTTCTCGCGCCGCTCCTGACCCGCCGCGCCGGTGTCGTCGAACTCCTCGTCGGAGTCACCACCGCCGTGCTTTTCGATCTTTTCCTGGGCCATCTCGCCTCCCGGTGTGGCTGATGTTTCCTAGCCTACCCAGCGGCCCCGACATTCGGGGTCACGCCGCGATCGCTGGTGCGTCCCGCCTAGTCCGAACCGGTGAGCGCCTCCACCAGGTCCTCCGCCGTCGCCGACTCGTCCAGCAGCTTCCCGACGTGGGCCTTGGTCCCGCGCAGCGGCTCCAGGGTCGGGATCCGCACGAGCGACTCCTTGCCCACGTCGAAGATGACCGAGTCCCACGACGCCGCCGCGATCGACGTCGCGTACTTCTCCAGCGCCCGGCCCCGGAAGTAGGCCCGCGTGTCCGAGGGCGGCGTCGTCACCGCGGCCAGCACCTCTTCCTCCGACACCAGCCGTTTCATCGACCCGCGCGTCACGAGCCGGTTGTACAGGCCCTTCGCCAGCCGCACGTCGGAGTACTGCAGGTCGACCAGCCGCAGCCGCGGCGCGCCCCACGCCAGGTTGTCCCGCTGCCGGTAACCCTCCAGCAGGCGCAGCTTCGCCGGCCAGTCCAGCCGGTCCGCGCACTCCTGCGGGTCGCGCGCCAGCGCGTCCAGGATCTCGCCCCAGACCCGCAGGACCTCCTTCGAGGCCTGGTCGGCGTCCGTGCGCTCCAAGTTCTGCGAGGCGATCTCGTGGTAGGCGAACTGCAGGTCCAGCCCGGTGTACTTCTTCCCGTTCGCCAGCGCGACCTGCGCCTTCAGCGTCGGGTCGTGACTGATCTGGTGCACCGCGCGCACCGGCTCGTCCAGCTTCAGGTCGTCGAACCGGATGCCCGACTCGATCAGGTCGAGGATCAGCGCCGTCGTCCCGACCTTCAGGTACGTCGAGTACTCGGACATGTTCGCGTCGCCGATGATGACGTGCAGCCGCCGGTACTTGTCCGCGTCCGCGTGCGGCTCGTCGCGGGTGTTGATGATCCCGCGCTTGAGCGTCGTCTCGAGCCCGACCTCGACCTCGATGTAGTCCGCACGCTGGGAGAGCTGGAACCCGGCCTCTTCGCTCTGCTGGCCGATGCCGACCCGGCCCGAGCCGGTCACCACCTGCCGCGACACGAAGAACGGGGTCAGCCCGGCGATGATCGCGGTGAACGGCGTCGACCGCGCGCACAGGTAGTTCTCGTGCGTGCCGTAGCTCGCGCCCTTGCCGTCGACGTTGTTCTTGTACAGCTGCAGCTGCGGCTGGCCGGGCACGGACGCCGCCTTGAGCGCGGCCTCCTCCATCACCCGCTCGCCGGCCTTGTCCCAGATGACCGCGTCGCGCGCGTTCGTCACCTCGGGTGCCGAGTACTCCGGGTGCGCGTGATCGACGTACAGCCGCGCCCCGTTGGTCAGGATGACGTTGGCCGCGCCGAGGTCCTCGACGTCCGGGTCGTGCCCGGGCCCGCCGGGCCCGGTCAGGTCGAACCCGCGCGCGTCCCGCAACGGGGACTCCACCTCGTAGTCCCACCGCGCCCGGCGGGCGCGCGGGATGTCGGCCGCGGCCGCGTAGGCCAGCACGACCTGGGTCGAGGTGAGTACCGGGTTCGCCGTCGCGTCGCCCGGCACGGAGATGCCGTACTCGACTTCGGTTCCCATGATCCGCCGCATGTCCACCACCCTACGGGGTCGTCCTAGTGGAACGATGCACCCATGCCAGGCAGTGACGAACTCGTTGCGCTCTATGACCAGGCCGGCTCCGCCGTCGGCACGACCAGCCGCTCCCGCGTCCGTGCCGAGGGCCTGTGGCACGCCGCCGGCGTCGTACTCGTCCGTTCGGGTGACGGAAAGGCCGTCTACGTGCACCTGCGCACCCCGGACAAGGACGTGTTCCCGTCCACCTGGGACTGCTGGGCCGGCGGCATGGTCGCCGCGGGCGAGTCACCGGCCGAGTGCGCCGGCCGGGAACTGGCCGAAGAGCTCGGCGTCCAAGGGGTGGAACCCGCTCCGCTGTTCACCAAGGTCTACGACGACGGTCGCAATCGCTGCCACAACTTCGCCTTCGAGGTCCGCTGGGACGGCCCGATCCGCCACCAGGCCGAAGAGATCGTCGAAGGCCGCTGGATCCCGCTGGAAGAGCTCCGCGCCTGGATCGACGACCCGGCACCCGAACTGCCCTTCATCCCCGACGGCCGCGAAGGCGTCCAGGAATGGTTCCGCCGCTACGGCTGAGCGGTGAGCTTCGCCGTCATCGCGGGCAGCAGGCGCTTCGCCGCGTCCACCGCGCGGGTCTCGGTGCTCGCCGAGACCGTCAGCTCGGACACCAGGCTTCCCTTGGCCAGCATCACCGTGCAGGTCTTGCCATCGCGCCAGGCATGCTGCAACTCGACCCCGGGCTGGACGGGGACGCTCACCGTCTTGCCCGCGCACTCGTTTTCCGCGACGGCTTGGGCGGCCGATCGGTCCGGGAACGCGAGGACGCGGTGGCTCAGCAGCGACGCGCCGGGGTAGCGCCAGGTCGCCGTCCGGCTGCCCACCGACGGCCCGTCCGCCAGGCACCCCGAGGCCTCGCCGGAAACCGGCTCGACGCCTTCTTCCGCGACATCGGCGTCGGTCAGCAGCGCCCGCTCCGCGAGCGGCCCGAGATCGGGGACCGCCGGTTTCTCCGGCGCGGCCTGGGCCTGACTCACCCGCGGTTCCGCGGGGACCGGCGCCGACGTGGTCACCGGATCGTCGTAGTACGTCTCGAGGTTGTTCGGGTCGGGCCCGTCGCAGCCGGTGAGGCTTGCCAACGCAACCGCGGCCAACGCGATCGCCTGCCGATGCCGCACCTCGACTCCTGTCATCCGGTTTCGTGCCTGCGCAGAGTAGTGCAGCCCCTCAGTCCCAACGCAACGAGGACCGGTGTCGCCAGTACTGCTCCGGATTCTCCGCCAGGCCCGCGAGTCCGGCCTCCTCCTCCGTGCTCAACGAGAGCGTGGCGCCCCGCAGGTTCGCCTCGAGCTGGCCCGGGCTCGCCGGGCCGATGACCGCCGCGGCAGCCCACTCCTGCGCCAGCACCGCGGCGACGGCGACGGCGTCCGGCCCGATCCCGTGCGCCGCCGCGATGTCGCGGACCGCCTTCGGGGCTTCGACCGCGAGCCGGCCGTTGGCCAGGGTTTCCTTGACCAGCACGCGCTTCCCGGCCGCGTGCGCCGCGGCGAGCGCCGGCCCGGCGGACCGTTCCAGGACGTTCCACGTCGACTGCACCGCCGAGAACACCGGCCGCCCGGCCACTTCCAGCGCGAACGCCCGCTCGATCGCGTCCGCCTGCGCCGGTCCGGACGTCGAGAACCCGACCGCGACGCCGTTCGCGGAAAGCTCCGCCAGCGCCTCGATCAGCGGCTCGTCGGTGAACAAAGGACTGTCCACAGTGAGCGAATGCACCTGGTACAGGCCGACCCGATCTGCCAGCAGCGCCAGGGTTTCCGCCCACTGCGCGGCGAACCGCGCCGCCGAGTGCTCCTTCACCTCGTGCACGTCGGCGTCGAGCCGCCAGTCCCCCACGTAGGCGTAGCCCCACTTGCTGGAGACCTCGACGCCGGGGTGCCCGCGCTCGGCGAGCCAGCCGGCCAGGAACTCCTCGGAGCGCCCGTACGACCGCGCGACGTCGACGTGCCGGATCCCCGCGGCGTAGGCGTCGTCGAGCACCGCGAAGGTCGCGGCGCGCATGGACTCGACGTCCCGCTCCGCCGGCAGCGCACCGTCGCGGCCCAGGTTGATGTAGGCGGGCCGGCCCAGCGCGGCCAGGCCGAGCGCGATGCGCTCCACCGGCGCCCTCACGCCGTCTGCTTGTGCCGGAGGATGGCCAGCCACTGGTCGGCGTTCTGGGCCTGGCGGTGGAGCTTCTCGAGGCGCGCGGCCGGCGCCCGGACGTACCCCTTGCCGAAGACCGGCGCGATCTGACGGAGGCTCGCGCCGCCTTCGCGGGCGGCGAGCAGGGCCCAGTCGGAGGCGTCGGCACAAGCGGCCGAGGCACGGCGCAGCTCCCCGAGGATGTCGATGAGCTCTTGGGCGCTCACCTCCCCCGCCTGGACGGCGGCGGCCGTCGTCTCCAGCCAGGCCAGTACGTCGGTTTCGGTGATCGGCGCGCGCGGCCGGCGGATTTCTTCGCTCACGGCGTGGAGTATAGGTCGTTATACGTCGATATACTCGAACCAGCCATGACGACACGCACCGAATCCCAGCCGGACGCCGAGCAGCTGCTCGAGGTCTTCAAGGCGCTCGCGAACCCCGTGCGGCTGCAGGTGCTGCGGTGGCTGCGGGAGCCCGAGCGGCACTTCCCCGTGGACCGGGCCATCGCCGACCCGGTCGAGGTCGGCGTGTGCGTGAGCCACATCCAGGAGAAGCTGGGTCTCGCGCAGTCGACCGTGTCGGCCTACATGGCGTCGCTGCAGCGCGCCGGCCTGGTGCGCGCGACCCGCGTCGGCAAGTGGACGCACTACAAGCGCGACGAAGCCCGGATCGCCGAGTTCGTCGCCGCGCTCGGCCACTCCCTCTGACCGCTCCCCTCCCCCGCCGCGGCGGACACACGGTTGACTCATATCGTACTTCTGCGATACTTCGATGCATGGGCACGATCGAGAACATGCGGCTCGGCCGCTACGGCATCTGGACGTTCGACTTCGAGGACCAGCCGGCCGGCCTGATCCGGGACTCCGTGCGGGAGCTGGAAGAACTCGGCTGGCCGGCGGTCTGGATCCCGGAGAGCGACGGCCGGGAAGCCCTGACGCACGCCGGGTTCCTGCTGTCGGCCACCGAACGCCTCACCGTCGTCAACGGGATCGCGCAGATCCGGTCGCGCGGACCGCGCTGGACCCGCGGCGCGGCCCTGCTGCTGGCCGACGCCTACCCGGACCGCCACCTGCTCGGCCTCGGCTTCGGCGCCGGGGAGCCCGGCGCGAAGCCGCTTCAGGCGATGAACGACTACCTCGACGCCCTGGACGCCATCACGAGCGTCAACCCCGAGCCGCCGACGCCGATCCGGCGCCTGCTCGCCGCGTACGGCCCGAAGATGCTGGAGCTGGCCCGAGACCGGTCGGCGGGGGCGCACACGTACCACGTGACGCCGGAGCACACCGCCCAGGCGCGGGAGATCCTCGGCGACGGGCCGTTCCTCGGCGTCGAGCAAGCCGTGCTCTTCGAAACCGACGCGGCCAAGGCGCGGGAAATCGCCCGCGGCCACCTGCACATGTACCTCACCTCGCAGTACAACATCGCGAAGTTCCGGCGGCTCGGCTACTCGCCGGCCGACATCGACGGCGCCAGCGACCGGCTCGTCGACGATCTCGTCTTCTGGGGCGACCTCGACACGATCACCGGCAAGCTGGGCGCCCACCTCGACGCCGGCGCCGACCACGTCGGCATCCAGGTGATCGGGGTCGAACCGGGCACTTCGGCCATGCCGCACTGGCGCCGGCTGGCCGAAGCGCTGTTACCCGCCGGCGTCGTCGCGTAGCCCGAACCGCGCGGTGCAGTGCCAGACGCGCTTGAGCCCCTGCGGATCGTGCCGGCCGGCACGGACGGCGTCGCCGATGACGCGGGCGTCGAGCAGGCCGTCCCGGGCGATCTCCTTGCCGGCCCGCACGACATCCTCGCCCCGGAAGCCGGCGTGTTCGGCCAAAACCTCGACCGGCAGCCGGAACCCGTGGTGCCAGGAGGTGGGAAACGGCAGCTCGGCGGCCGCCGCCTCGACGTCGGTGCCCCGGAACGCCGGGTCCAGCACGAGCGCGTCGACGTCCGTCGCGAGCCGGAGCGGGCCGTGGACGTGGGCTTCGACGTGGTCGTCGAGCTCGTCCTGGGTGTCCGCCTCGGCGAGGGCGAGCAGCGGCAGGTGCTCGGCAGTGCCGAAGTCTTCCGGCTCGAAGAAGCTGTCCGGGTAGCAGAACGTCGTGCGCGCGAGCACTTCCCGCTTCAGCCGCAGGTGGGACGAGCCGAACCGGACGGAGCCGCCCGCCGGACGGCGACGGTAGTTGAGCGACCCGTACTTGGGCCGGGCCGACGGCGGCAGGTCGTCGTAGGCGCCGCCGAACATGCGGTTCTCCCAGCGCCACCGGTCGCCGCCGGTGTGCGCGGTCAGCCCGCCGTTGCTCGTGCCCGTCTCGAACTGCGAGCGGTAGACGCCGTCGATGACGAGGTGCCGCAGCAACGGCACCTCGCCCACCAGGCGGTCCGGGTGGAAGTGGACGGTGACGTCCAGGCCACCGGGCAGCGGCGGCCCGTCCACGCGGCGCGCGATGTGCTCGACCGCTCGCCGCCACGGTTCTTCCCCCCACGCCATGGGCGGCATCCTACCCCGATGCGTATAGGTCGTTATACGGAATTACGACGTCCGAAACCTGCTGGCTTCGCGCCTGCCGTCCCGGCTTGACTGCGCGCATGCGGTTCGGAGCCATGGAGTTCGGCGTCACGGTGCGGTTCGCGCTGCTGGCGGTCGTCTGGGGGGCGAGTTTCCTCTTCATCAAGGTGGGCCTGGGTGGGCTCTCCCCCGGTCAGATCGCGCTCGCGCGGGTCGGGTTGGGCGCGCTCGCGCTGGCGGCCGTGCTGGTGCTGCGCCGGCGGCCGCTCCCCCGGGATCCCGTACTATGGGGCCACCTCGCGGTCGTCTCGGTGCTGCTGTGCGTGGTGCCGTTCCTGCTGTTCTCGTGGGCGGAACAGTACATTTCGTCCGGTTTGGCCAGTATCTTCAACGCGACGACCCCGCTCATCACGATGCTGATGGCCGCCACGGCGCTGCCCGAAGAGCGGTTCACGCCGCCCCGCGTGCTCGGCCTGTCGCTCGGTTTCCTCGGCGTGCTCACGATCGTCGGGGTGTGGCACGGCGTCGACGTCTCGCACCAGCTGACCGCGCAACTGACCTGCCTCGGTGCCACGACGTGCTACGGCGCCTGTTTCGTCTACCTGCGCCGGTTCGTCTCACCGCGCGGGGCGGATCCGGTCGTGGTCGCGTTCGGTCAGACGGGCTCGGCGACGGTCATCCTCGCCCTGCTGGCGCCGGCGGTCGCGGCGACGCCGGTCCACCTGGGCCTCACGGTGGTGGCGAGCATGGTGGCGCTCGGCGTCTTCGGCACGGGCATCGCCTACGTCTGGAACGTCCGCATCATCGCGGCCTGGGGCGCGGCCAACGCCTCGGCCGTGACCTACCTCACACCGGTGGTCGGGGTGCTGCTCGGCGTGCTCGTACTGGGCGAACCGCTGAGCTGGAACCAGCCGGCCGGCGCGCTCCTGGTGGTTCTGGGCATCGTCGCGGCGCACGGACGTCCGCCTCGGAGCCGCGCCTCCGAACCCGAATTGTCCACCGCCGGACACGCCGATGGGGCGGCCGCCGAAGCGACCGCCCCATCGAACATGCGAACCTACAGGTACTGACCGGTGTTCGTGGCGGTGTCGATCGCCCGCCCCGAGTCCGTGTTCTTGCCGGTGACGAGCGTGCGGATGTAGACGATCCGCTCGCCCTTCTTGCCGGAGATCCGGGCCCAGTCGTCCGGGTTGGTGGTGTTGGGCAGGTCCTCGTTCTCCGCGAACTCGTCGACGATCGCGTCCAGCAGGTGCTGCACGCGCAGGCCGGGCTGGTTGGTCTCCAGCACGGACTTGATGGCCGACTTCTTCGCCCGGTCCACGATGTTCTGGATCATCGCGCCCGAGTTGAAGTCACGGAAGTACAGGACCTCCTTGTCCCCGTTGGCGTAGGTCACCTCGAGGAACCGGTTCTCGTCGCTCTCCTCGTACATCCGCTCGACCGTGTGCTGGATCATCGCGTCGAACGTCGCCTTGGCGTCGCCGCCGAACTCGGCGAGGTCGTCGGCGTGGATCGGCAGGCCTTCGGCCAGGTACTTGGAGAAGATGTCCTTCGCGCCTTCGGCGTCCGGACGCTCGATCTTGATCTTGACGTCGAGCCGGCCCGGCCGCAGGATCGCCGGGTCGATCATGTCCTCGCGGTTGGAGGCGCCGATGACGATGACGTTCTCCAGGCCTTCGACACCGTCGATCTCCGACAGCAGCTGCGGCACGATCGTGGTTTCCACGTCGGACGAAACGCCCGACCCACGGGTCCGGAAGATCGAGTCCATCTCGTCGAAGAACACGATCACCGGGGTGCCCTCGGAGGCCTTCTCCCGCGCCCGCTGGAAGATCAGGCGGATGTGCCGCTCGGTCTCCCCGACGAACTTGTTGAGCAGCTCGGGACCCTTGATGTTCAGGAAGTAGGACTTCCCGTCCTCGTTGTCGCCCCGTGCCGCGGCCACCTTCTTGGCCAGCGAGTTCGCGACCGCCTTGGCGATGAGCGTCTTGCCGCAGCCCGGCGGGCCGTAGAGCAGGACGCCCTTGGGCGGGCGCAGCTGGTACTCCTGGTACAGGTCGGCGTGCAGGAACGGCAGTTCCACCGCGTCGCGGATCTGTTCGATCTGCCGGGTGAGGCCACCGATGTCCTCGTAGCGGACGTCGGGCACCTCCTCCAGCACCAGGTCCTCGACCTCCGCCTTCGGCACGCGCTCGTACGCGTAGCCGGCCTTGGAGTCGACCAGGAGCGAGTCGCCCGGTTTGAGCGGCTGCTCGGCCAGCAGATCGGAGAGCAGGACCACCCGCTCCTCGTCCGCGTGCCCGACCACCAGCGCGCGAAGGCTGCCGCCCTCGACGTCGGCGGCGAGCACCTCACGCAAGGCACACACCTCGCCGGTGCGTTCGAAGCCGCCGGCCTCGACCACGGTGAGCGCCTCGTTGAGCCGCAGCGCCTGGCCGCGACGCAACGACGAGAGCTCGACCGCGGGTGAGACCGACACCCGCATCTTCCGGCCGGCCGTGAAGACGTCCACCGTGTTGTCCTCGTACGCCTCGACGAAGACGCCGTACCCGGACGGTGGCTGGGCCAGCCGGTCGACTTCCTCACGCAGCGCGAGGAGCTGTCCTCGCGCTTCACGCAGGGTTTCGACCAGTTTGGTGTTGCGTTCGGTGAGCTGGCTCACCCTTTCCGAGGCCTCGGCGAGCCGCTGTTCGAGAACTCGGTTCTGCCGTGGCGAGTCGGTCAGTTTGCGGCGCAGCAGCGCCACTTCCTCCTCGAGAAAACGGATCTGCCGAGCCTGCTCGTCCGCCGTCGTCCCAGCTCCGGATGTTGCTGAAGGGTCGGCCTCCTCGCGCCGACCTCCGGGAAGGTCATGATGCATCGGGCACCTCCTCGGAGTGCTTTTCATTCCACGGTACCGGCGATCACCGACAAGAAAAGGCCTTTCCGGATCACAAGATCGGCGCGTCGCGGTTTCCTCGCCTGGTCCAGCACGGACATTCCCGCAGCGCAAGCGGCCATTTCGGTGCCGTGGCCCCGGCGCGTCGCGGGCCCGTCCGGGCCGGGACGAACCAAGCACGGCGGGAGTACCCGCTCCACAGACGGCCCAACCGTGCCCCGGGATGACGATTCGGGCGAGTTCCGCCCTAACCGCGCGGCGCCCCGGCCCGATGGCTAGCATCGGGCCGACGCCGGCCGCCCTGAGGACGGCGTCCGGAGCCGAAGGAACGCGAGGGGGCACCACCCATGACCTACCCGCCGCAGCAACCGGGCGGCTACGGCCAGCAGCCCGGCGGCTACGGGCAGCAGCCCGGGCCGTACGGCCAGCAGCCTGGTGGCTACCCCCAGAGCGGACCGCAGCCCCAGCCGGGCTACGGCGGCACCCAGCAGTTCGGCCAGCCCGACCCGTACGGTCAGCCGCAGCAGGGCGGTTACCCGCCGCAGACGGGTCCTCAGCCCCAGCAGGGCTACCCGCAGTACGGCCAGCAGGACCAGTGGGGCCAGCAGCAGCAGAACTACGGCGGTCACGACCCGTACGGGGGCGGTGGCTTCGGTGACGCCCCGCCGCCCAAGAAGAAGAAAACCGGGCTGATCGTCGGCATCGCGGCCGCCGCGGTGGTCCTCGTCGGCGGCGGCGTGACGTGGGTCGTCCTGGCCAACGGCGACGACGGCAACACCGCTGCCCCGCCCGCCAGCAGCAGCTCTGCCGCGCCGACGTCCGCGCCGAAGACGTCCGCTTCGAAGCCACGGGCCACCTCGCCCACCAAGCCGTCGACGACCGGCAGCAAGCCGGCCGGTGGCCCCGCCCCCTCGGGCCAGGGCAGCTCGCAGGAGCTGTTCGACACGACGGTCGCCGCCTACAACGCGAGCGACGAGAAGGCGCTGGCCGACACCATCTGCCGGAGCGTCTTCGAGGGCACGACGGGCGACATCCCGAAGGTCACGGTGAAGCTCACCGGCTCGCCGCAGGACACCGGCGAGAAGTCCACCGTGCGCTACTCGGCCACGGACGGCAGCAAGACCAAGGTCGGCACGATGTCGGCCCAGAAGGAATCCGGCCTGTGGTGCCTGTCCAACGTCAGGGCGGACGGCTCGTGAGCACGCGCCGGCGGTGAACCGCGCGCTCGCCGCCGGGCTCGTGCTGCTCGGCGTGGCCGGTGCGGGCGTGGTGCTGGGACTGCTGCTCGTCGCGCCGTCCGGCTCCTCGCCCGCCCCTTCGACCCCGCCGGCCCCGGCCACCCGCGCGTCGACGTCCACCGCGCCCGACGCGGGTGATACAGCAGCGGTGACCGTGCTGGCCCGCGCGATCGTCGACGCGATCGCGCACCACGACTCGGCGGCGTTCGGCAAGCTGACGTGCCGCCCGCAGAGCGCAGCAGCCCTGGCGGGGTTGCAGCGGACGTGGGACGCGGCCGGCCCGGTGACGGCGACGTTGAAGGAGCCGCCGGAGGTCCGCGGCGAGTCCGCGACGGCGAAGGTGCACGTCGAGGCCGCGGGCGGGACGAAGGACACGCCCTTCCCGCTGCACAAGGAGTCCGGGCACTGGTGCGTGCCGGGCTAGCTCGGCCGGAACCCCGCGGGCCGGCGAGTGGCCAGGCAGACCAGCGGAATGGCCGGCGCGGCAAGGTCGGCACCGCGGTCCGGCTCCGACCCGGCGCCCGGCGCCCGGCTCGATCACGTCACCCCCGATCCAGCGCGGCGGCGACGTCGGCTGCCGGAAAGTCGGCAGCGCGCCCAGCGCGAAACCGCCGAGCGCCCGGCAAGCCGCCCAACCGGCGAAGCCGGCCGCGCGCCGGCACCGGCGCGCGGTCATGACGTCAGCCCTTGCCCTTGGCGGGGCGCCGCGACACGCGCGGGGACACGGTGCCGTCCGCGAGCCGCCGGGCCGTGAGCAGGAAGGCCGTGTGCGCGACCATCCGGTGGTCCGGGCGCACCGCCAGGCCTACCACGTGCCACGGCCGCATCAGCGTTTCCCACGATTCGGGCTCGGTCCAGCACTGCTGCTCGCGCAAGGACTCGGTGACGCGCGACAGCTGCGTCACCGTCGCGACGTAGACCGTCAGCACGCCGCCCGGCACCAGGTGGGCGGCGACGTTCGGCAGCTGGTCCCACGGGGCCAGCATGTCCAGCACGACCCGGTCGACCTCGCCCTCGTGGGACGCCAGGTCCGCCACCGTGAGCGACCAGTTCGCCGGCTTCTCGCCGAAGAACTTCACGACGTTGTGCTCGGCGTGCACGGCGTGGTCGTCGCGGATCTCGTAGGAGTGCACGCTCCCGGCCGGGCCCACCGCGCGCAGCAGCGAGCACGTCAGCGCACCAGAACCCGCGCCCGCCTCGAGCACGCGAGCGCCGGGGAAGATGTCGCCCCACATCACGATCTGCGCGGCGTCCTTCGGGTAGATCACCTGCGCGCCGCGCGGCATCGAGAGCACGTAGTCCGGCAGCAGCGGGCGCAGCGCCAGGTACGTCGACCCGCCCGCGGAGGTCACCACCGAGCCCTCGGGACGGCCGATGAGGTCGTCGTGGGCGAGCCCGCCGCGGTGGGTGTGGTACTCCCCGCCGTCGGCCAGCGTCAGGGTGTAGTGCCGCCCCTTCGAGTCGGTCAACTGCACCCGATCACCCGCGCGAAACGGTCCGCTGACCGACAACACTTCCTCCAGTACCCCGAATGGCCGACGACAGATCTTCGCAGGCCGCCCGGGCCGTGGACGCAGCGGGTGTCAGCGGGCGCGGCGGTTCAGCGCGGCCCGCAGGTCGTCCCGGCGCAGCACGCCCGCCGGGCGGCCCTCGTCGTCGACCACCAGGAACTGCCACGCCGCGGTTTCGCGGACGCGTTCGACGACGTCCTCCCCCGGTTCCGAGGCCAGCAGCACGGTCTCGGCCCGGATCGGCTCGGCGGCGAGTTCCGCCGGCGCGTGCGGCGACGTGCCCGCGAGCCGCTCCGCCGCGCCCGTGTCGAGCAGCCCGGCGGCGACTCCGTCGGCCCGGACGAGTACCACGCCCCGGCCCGCCGACGCGGCCAGCGCGTCCGACACCGGGCTCTCGGCGGGCAGCTGCAGCACCGGCCGCACCAGCTCGCCCAGCTCCAGTCCTTCGGGCCAGGTGCGGCGCGCTTCCGCGGCCAGCTCCGAGCGCGCGCCGAGGATCACGAACCACGCGGTGACGACGCAGACGCCCAGACGCAGCCAGCGGTCCGGGCTCCCGGTCGCCAGGCCCCACAGCGCCCACACGAGCAGCCCCGCGGCCACGACCGCGCCGCCGGCGACCGCGGCACGCGTGCCCTTCGCGCGGATCCCCGTCGCTGCCCAGACGCCCGCGCGGACCAGCCGCCCGCCGTCCAGGGGCAGGCCGGGCAGCAGGTTGAACACGCCGACGGCGAGGTTCGCCACCGCGCATTCGGCCACCAGCATCCAGACCGCGCCGTCCGGTGGGACGGCGAACATCAGCAGGCCACAGAACCCGCCCAGCAGCAATGACACCGCCGGGCCGGCCGCGGCGACGAGGCCTTCGTGGACGGGCCGCTTCGGCGTGCGGGCCACTTCGGACAGCCCGCCCAGCAGGAAGAGGCGCAGCCGCCGCACCGGGATCCCCAGCCGCAGCGCGGCCAGGCAGTGGCCGAGCTCGTGGGCGAGCACCGACAGGCCCAGCAGCAGCGCGAAAGCGCCGGCCAGCAGCCACGACGTCAGGGTGGAGGCGTCCGGGAGCAGCCGCCCGACCAGCGGCGCGTACAGCACGACGACGACCAGCGAGCCGATCCACCAGGACGGCGCCAGCAGCACGGGCACGCCGGCGACCCGGAACAGCAGGAGACCGCCGTCCGAGAGGACGGCCTGCCGGGTGCCCCCGGTGCCCTGCTCACTGGTCGCGGCCATGCCGGAGAGCCTAGAGCCCCCGGTGTGGGTACCGGGTGATCCGGTCCGGGTGGTGTCGCCCATGGCGGGCACCTGTACCTGGAAGGACGACTCGCGTACCCGGAGGGTCGGCTCGGCGCCGGGGCCGAACCGACTGCCCGGGTACGCGGGTTGTCCGGACCTGTCGGGGCCGGCGGGCGTTGCGGTCGCCGGAACTGTCGTACCCCGGCGTTACGCTCTGCCCATGTCCGACGCCGACACCGTCACCACGGAACCCCCAGCCGCCGCCGTCGCCACCGAGGTGCGCCGGCGGCCCGCGTTGTCGCCGTCGAGGGCCAGTGACTTCAAGCAGTGCCCGCTGCTCTACCGGTTCCGCGCGGTCGACCGGCTTCCCGAGGTACCGACCAAGGCCCAGCTGCGCGGCACGCTCGTCCACTCGGTACTGGAGCGGCTGTTCGCGCTGCCCGCCGCGGAGCGCGTGCCCGCCCAGGCGCGGGAGCTGCTCGGCCCGGCGTGGACGGAGCTGTCCGAAGACCGTCCGGAGTGGACCGAGCTGTTCGACGGCGAGAAGCCCGACGACCACGCGGACTGGTTGCGGTCGGCGGAAAAGCTGCTCGACGCCTACTTCGAGCTGGAAGACCCGCGGCGGCTCGAGCCGGAGGCGTGCGAGCTGCACGTCGAGATCGAGCTCGGTTCCGGCGTGCTGCTGCGCGGCTACATCGACCGCGTCGACGTCGCGCCGACCGGCGAGATCCGGGTCGTCGACTACAAGACCGGCGCCGCGCCGCGTGAAATCGGCGAGGCCAAGGCGATGTTCCAGATGAAGTTCTACGCCGTGGTGCTGTGGCGGCTGCGCGGGATCGTGCCGCGCCAGCTGAAGCTGATGTACCTCACCGACGGCCAGTCGCTGGCCTACACCCCGGACGAAGCCGAGCTGATCCGGTTCGAGCGGACGCTGGAAGCCATCTGGCAGGCCATCCTCAAGGCGGGCAAGACCGGAGACTTCCGGGCGAACAAGAGCAAGCTGTGCAACTGGTGCGACCACCAGGCGCACTGTCCCGAATACGGCGGCACGCCACCCGCCTACCCCGGCTGGCCGGAGCCCGACGCGGGCGACGAGACGCCGCTGGACCGGGCCGACTGATGGCCGACGCCTTCTACGTCCCGCTCGGCGGCGACCGGTACTCCGCGACCGCCCACACGGCCGGGCCCTGGTCCTCCGACTCCCAGCACTTCGGCCCGCCGTCGGCGTTGCTGGTCCGGGCGCTCGAAAACGTCGAACCCGCGCACCCGGCGGAACTCGCGCGGGTCACCGTCGAGATCCTCGGCCCGGCCCCGGTCGCCGAGCTCGCCGTGCGGGCCCGGATCGAACGGCCCGGCCGGTCGGTCGAACTGCTGCAGGCCGAGCTGGCGAGCGCGGATCGCGTCGTGGCACGAGCTTCGGCGTGGCGCATCGCGACGTCCGACACGGCCGAGATCGCCACCGACGCCGGGCCGCTGATGCCCACCCCGGCCAGCGTCACGGAGTCACAGTGGCCCGAAGGCTGGCAGGCCGGCTACCTCGACGCGGTGGAGTGGCGCGCGGTCCGCGGCGGCATGGACGTGCCCGGCCCGGCGGCGGTCTGGGCCCGCCAGCGCGTCCCGCTGGTCGACGGTGAGGAGCCGAGCGGACTGCAGCGCCTGTTCGCCGTCGCCGACTCCGGCAACGGCGTGTCGAACTACCTCGACCCGCGCAAGTGGTGGTTCATCAACTCCGAGCTGACCGTGCACCTGCGGCGCCCGCCGGCGGGCGAGTGGATCGGCCTCGACGCGGTCACCCTGGTCGGCAAGCACGGCGTCGGCACGGCGACGAGCATCCTGCACGACGGCGACGGCCCGGTGGCCACCGGCGCGCAGGCGCTGATGGTGCGACCGCGACAGGCCGGGGGCGGATAGCCACCCACAACGGGCCCGCATCCAATAGCCTTCGCGGAACGACCGACTTGAGGAGCGCTCCGGCATGCAGATCACCTCGGTGGTCAACCAGAAAGGTGGGGTCGGCAAGACCTCGCTGAGCGTCGGCACCGCGGCCGCACTGGCCGAACAGGGGCGCCGGGTACTGCTGGTCGACCTCGACCCGCAGGGCCACGCGACGACCGAGATGCTCGGGTTGTCCGAGGTGCCCCCGGACAAGCCGAGCCTGGCGAAAGCGCTGGCCAAGACGTGGAAGGGCCCGATCGAGGAGATCGTCGTCCCGCACCCGCGCAGCAACCTCGGCAAGGGCGGCGCGCTCGACGTCGTGCCGACGTCACCGGGGATGTTCGACCTGATCCGGCGGCTCGACTCGTTCCGCGTGCCCGGCTGGCAGCTGGCACGGGTCATCCAGTTCGCCAACTACGACCACTGCATCATCGACTGCCCGCCGGCGCTGGACGTCCTGACGAACAACGCGCTGGCGGCGTCGCACGGCATCCTGGTCCCGGTCCAGCCGGACAAGACGAGCATTCGCGCGCTGCGGCTGCTGGCCGACCAGGTCCGGTACGTCGAGCAGACGGTCGGGCGGCCCCCGCTGTCCTGGTTCGGTCTGGTGCCGAGCCTCTACCGGCGGCCGATCTCGCACTACGCGGCCGCGGCGCTGCAGGAGATGTACGAGTTCGGCATCCCGATGCTGTCGCACCTGCCGCTGGGCGTGGTGATGAACGAGGCGGCGGCGAACGGCGTCCCGGTGACGACCTACGCCCCGGAGACGTTGCAGGCGCTGTCGTTCCGCGAGATCGCGACGACGCTGGACAGCTACCTGGAGCAGAACCAGGCACCCGCGGTGGTCCCGGCCGACGAGGAGTTCGTCTTCGAGGACTTCATCTCCGAGGTGGCGGTGGCCCGCAACGTCAACGACAACGGCGCCCGCAAGGGCCTCTACGACCTGCTGCCGAAGAAGCCCAACCGGCCCCGCTGACTCCCGTCGTGAGTGAGAAACAGTGTTAGAACACTGTTTACGGCGACGGCGGTCGCGCTGGGCGGCCGAGCCGAGTTCGTCGGCTCCGATCGCGCTCAGGCC
>NZ_JBFBAG010000030.1:0-146324 GCF_040682155.1 Amycolatopsis sp. NPDC051371 | reverse complement strand
CAGCAGGCGCTGCTGGGTGCCGCGCTCGTCGGCGTGCGTGTCG
The DNA here is from genome assembly GCF_040682155.1 of Amycolatopsis sp. NPDC051371. Lineage (NCBI taxonomy): Bacteria > Bacillati > Actinomycetota > Actinomycetes > Pseudonocardiales > Pseudonocardiaceae > Amycolatopsis > Amycolatopsis sp. NPDC051371. The sequence goes on along the minus strand of NZ_JBFBAG010000030.1, from coordinate 146,281 downwards.
AACCCGCCCAGCGACACCGAATACACCCGGGTCGGCACAGCCCCGCGCATAGTGGGCGCGGGCCTTGGCGCGGTTGCCGCACCTGGCCATCGAGCACCACTGCCGGTTGCGCCGCGGCGAGGCGTCGCAGAACCGGACCCCGCAGTCGTCCGCCGCGCAGATGCGGACCTCCGCGTCGCTCGCCGCCAGGTCGATCGCGTCCGCCGCCAGTGCCGCGAACGCCACCGCCACCGGGTCCTTCGGCGCCGGGACCTCGCGGCGGAGACGGCCGTCGGCCGCGACCAGGCGCGGCGGGGGCGCCGGCGCCGCGGCCGCCGCGTTGTTGACCAGGTCGATGTCCATCTCGTCCGGCAGGCCGTCCGCGAGCAGCACCCGGTCGATCGCCTCCCGCAACGCCTTCGCCGCCAGCACGTTCCCGGCCGTCACCGGCACCGGGCCCGTCGTGAAGCCCGCCAGGGAAAGCCATTCCGCCAGCGCGTCGGGCCCGGTCAGCAGCTCGACGCCCTCGGCGTACCGGGAACGCAGGGTGTTGACCAGGTCGAGGCACGGCCGTCCGCCGTCGAAAGCCCACTCCATGTCCGCATCCTAACCGTTGCGAACAGTTAGAAGTGCCGCTATCTTCTAACCGTATGAACAGGTTAGAGAGCATGGCCACGGTCAACGGGATCCGGATGCACTACCTGCGCGCCGGCGAAGGACCGCCGCTGTTCCTCCTCCACGGCTGGCCGCAGACGTCGCACTGCTGGCACCAGGTCCTCGAACCGCTCGCCGAGACGCACACCGTCATCGCCCCCGACCTGCGCGGCTACGGCCGCACCGACAAGCCCCGGGCCGGCTACGACAAGCGCACGATGGCCGCCGACGTCGCCGCCCTCGCCGAGCACCTGGGCTTCGCGAAGGTCGACGTCGCCGGGCACGATCGCGGCGGCCGCGTCGCCCACCGCTGGGCCCTCGACCGCCCGGACCAGGTCGGCCGGCTCGCCGTCCTCGACATCGCCCCGACCCGCGCCATGTGGCAACGCCTCGACACCGGCGTCGCGCAGGCCTACTGGCACTGGCTCTTCCACCTCCAGCCCGACCTCCCGGAGCTCCTCGCCGGCCAGAACATCGCGGCCTATCTCGGCTACTTCTACGAGCGCTGGACCTACCAGCGCCACAGCCTCGACCCGGACGCCGTCGCCGAGTACGTCCGCGCCTTCTCCCAGCCCGGCGCACTCCGCGCCGGTTTCGACGATTACCGCGCCTCTTTCCCGGACGACGCCGAGCTCGACGACGCCGACTACGCCGCCGGAAAGCGCATCACGCAGCCCCTTCTGGCGCTCTGGGGTGCGAACGGCCTGCTCGGCACCCTGCCGACGCTGGAGATCTGGCGGGAGTACGCGAACGACGCCACGGGTGAAGCCCTGGCCGAATGCGGCCACTTCCTGCCCGAGGAACAGCCCGCGGAAGTCGTCTCCCACCTGCGGAAGTTCCTGCACCCCTGAGACCCCCGGGGGCTCCGGTCCCCCGCACTGGGGACCGGAGTTCCCTCCCCGCCGTGACGCCCGCCACGGTCCGCCGTCGCTAGGTTCGAACCACGATGGGGACCAAAACAAAAGCCGCGCTGCTGATGCTGCTGGCCGTGCTGGGGATCGCACTGGCCGGCGGGACCGCGCACGCCGACGGAGCGCCGTCCGGCACCGACATCCAGGTCGCGCAGACACTCGGCGCGCGCGAGCTGACCATGATCATCCGCCGGGTCGACGTCACGCCGTCGCCGCTGCGAGTCGACGTCGTGACGCACCAGGGCACCGCGCCCGGCACGCTGCACCTGGCCGTCGCCGCCGACGGCGTCGTGACTTCGCGGGGAGACGTCGTGCTCGGCGCCGAACCCGGCGTGTACGCGGGAAATCTCCAGGTCGACAAGCCGGGCCCGTGGGAGCTGTCGTTGAACGACGGCAGCGGGACCACCGCGACCATCCCGTTCCTCGTTCCCGCGCGGGTGGTTCCGCCGTGGGAGAAGGCGACCTACGGCGGGTTCGTCGCCGCGGGTGTCTTCCTGCTGCTCGCGCTCGTCGTGGGGATGCGGGCGAAGCGAACTGCCTTCGCGTTGATCCCGGCCGGGGGCGTGGTCGCCGCGCTCGCCGTCGCCGTCACGGGAGCGCTGCTGTCGGCGAGCACTCCCCCGCCGCCCGCGCCCGGCAGCCAGCTCGATCCGACGTACGACAACGTCACCGACCCGTACGCCAACGCGCAGCTGTCCACTGTGGACTACTCCCGGCCGCCGGTGAACCTCGCGGCGCACGCGGAACCCGGCGGCCTGCGGCTGGGCCTCACCGACGGCGCCACCGGCCGCCCGGTCGACGACCTGCTGATCCACGACAACGCGCTCGTGCACCTGGTACTGGTTTCGCCGTCCGGCCGGATGAGCCACCTGCACCCGGTGCGGGTCGGCCCCGGCGACTACCGCGTCGGCGTCGCCGCTCCGGAAACGGGCACGTACAGCGTCGCCGCGGAGCTCGTCCGGCGCGGCGGCGGGGTCCAGCTCGTCAGGTCCACTGTGGACCTGACGGGGACCGCCGCCCCCGCGCCCGAACCGTCCGGCGCCGGGCCGCGGACGATCGACGGCACCCCGGTCGACCTCACGATCACCCCCGGCACGCCGACCACCGTCACCGCGCACTTCCGGACGCAGGACCTCCAGCCGTGGCTGGGCATGCTCGGCCACCTCATCGTCGCGGGCCCGATCACCGGCCCGGACGTCGGAGCCGCCGCCGCGAAGGCCCCCACGTGGGCGCACGTCCACGCGATGATCCCGCCGGTCGCGGGGCAGCTGGACCGCCCCGACGAGACCGTCGCCGCGTACGGCCCGGACGTCAGCTTCACCTACACCTTCGCCGCGTCCGGCCGGTACCGGATCTGGCTGCAGGCGGAACGCGGCTACCGCGTGCTCACCATCCCCGCCGTGGTCGACATCCCGACGACAGGAGCAGGCCGATGAAACGCCCCACGGTGCTGATCGCCGTCGTCGTGCTGGTGGTCGCGGCCGGCGCCGCCTGGCTGCTCTGGCCCGCCGGCGCCGCGAAAGCCACCACGCAGCAAGCGGTTTCCGGGCCGTACACGGTCCAGTTCTCCGCGGACCCGCCGCGCATCGGCGGCAACACGTTCGCCGTGGCCGTCACCGGGCCGGCGCCCGACAGCGTCTCGGTCGAGCCGGTGATGGCGCAGATGGGGCACGCGTTCGCGCCGGTGCTCGCCGTGCCGGACGGGCCGGGCCGGTTCCGCGTCACCGGCGTCGGGCTGCCGATGTCCGGGCAGTGGGAGATCTCCGTGTCCGTGCACGGGCCCGGTGGGCCCGCCCAAGTCGTTTTTCCGTTGCTCGTCAAGTAGACAAGTAGAAAGGTCGGGGGAAATGGATCTCACCGCATCCGGCGTGCGCACCACGTCGGTGGCGAAACAGGCGCGAACGGGCTTGCTGCCCGCGAACGTCGTGCTCGGGGGGTCACTGCTGTCACTGGTCGGGCTGACCTGGGACATCCAGTGGCACAGCGACGTCGGGCCGGACACGTTCTTCACGCTGCCGCACCTGTTCCTGTACGCGGGCAGCGCGGTCGTCGGCCTGGCGAGTCTCGCCGTCGTGCTGCTGACGACGGCGGCGCGCCGCGCGGGCCGTCCGGTCGACCCGCGGATCGGCGGGCGCGTCGTCAACGTGTTCGGCCGGACGTTCGCGGCGCCACTGGGCTACCTCGTCTCCGGGGTGGGGGCGGCGACGTTCCTGCTGTACGGCCTGTGGGACCAGTGGTGGCACGGGCTCTACGGCTTCGACGCGGTCATCGACTCGCCGCCGCACATCGGGTTGCTGCTGTCGATCACGGTGTCGCTGATCGGCACGACCGCGGTGTTCGCCGCGGCGCGGGAGCACCGCTGGGGCCGGCTCGGCACGTTGGCCTCGCTGACCGTGCTGCTCACGTTCGGGCCGGTGCTCGCGCTCGGGCTGCAGCAGGTGCCGGACGACTACGCCGACGCCGTCTCGATCGGCTGCTCGATGATGGCGGTGCTGCTCGTCGCGGTCGGCGCCGGGTTCCTGCGCCGTCCGGGCGGGGCGGTCGGCACCGCGGCGATGGTCGCGGCCGTGCAGGCGGTCTTCTGGTGGTTCTCGCCGTGGGCGGCCCAGGCCTACGCGGACCTCGTCGGCCTGCCGATGCGCGACGCGATCTCCGGCGTGCCGGAAATGCCGTCGCTGACGCCGATGGCGCTGCTGCCGGTGGCCGCGCTGATGGAGCTGGCGTACTTCGCCGGCCGACGCCGGGGGTGGTCCGCGGGCCGCGTGTCCGTGCTCGCGGGCGGCATCGCCGGGCTGCTGATCGGGCTGAGCCTGCCGGTCCAGCGCGTCCTGCTCTACACCGGCGCGCACCTGCCGCCGGCCTGGTACCTGACGACGACGGCCGTGCTCAGCGGCCTGCTCGGGCTGCTCGGCGGGTTCGCCGGGTGGCGGTTCGGCGGGATGCTCTGCCTGCTGGCGCCCGCGAAGAAGGGGGAAACCGCTGATGCGTAAGGCACTTCTGGCCATGGCGGCCGTCGCTGGGCTGCTGTTCGCCACCGCGGCGCCGGCCAACGCCTACGAGCCGGTCAACATCGTGCACACCGAGCACGTGCAGGCCGGGCCGTACGGGATGACGATCGGGTTCAGCACCTGGCCGCTGAAAGCCATGCAGTCGCTGGACTTCACGTTCATCCCCGACGGCGGGATCGAGGACAAGTCCGGCACGCTCACGATGATCAACCCGGAGGGCGGCAAAAACCGCACGCAGCCGCTGGTCCGCCACCCGCGCAAGCTCGACGTGTGGGGGCTCGACGTCCGTTCGATGCCACGGCCGGGTGAGTGGACGTTCCGCTTCACGGTCAACGGCCCGGCCGGGTCCGGCACCGGCGACCTGAAAGCGCTGCCGGTGCTCGAGCAGCCGGGGCCGCCGATGGGCTTGAGCTGGGCCATCAGCACGTTGCCGTTGATCGGGCTCGTGGTGCTGGTCGTGGTGGCCTGGCGCCGGACCCGGGGCCGGTTGCGCGGAGGTGAGCTTCCGGCGATCGGGTGAGATTCCGCTCACAATCAGCGCTCGGGCGTATCCGCGTCGTCGCGAAGGCCTCCTTCACCAGAGACGGGAAGGGGGCCTTCGCGATTCTTGGACACAGGTGGGTGATCACGATCACCGCCACGGGGGATGGTTCAGGCGGGCAGGTCGAACTGCCCGGCCTTCACGGCGACCAGGAACGCTTCCCATTCGGCGGTGTCGAACACGAAGACGGGGCTGCTCGCGAGCTTGGTGTCGCGGACCCCGATCAGGCCTTCGCGACCGAGGTTGACCTCGACGCAGCTCCCACCGTTGGGCTCGCTGGCGAACGACTTCTCCCAGGCAGCCTCTTGGAACAGGGACACGGCCGTGTTCGGATCGTAATCCGCGAACGACGGATAATCCGCCATGGGTCGTACCTCCGTGGATCGATGGGGGGCGCGGCCGCGACCAGGTCAAAAGTACCCGCGTCCGGCTACTCAGTGTCTCAATGGAGTACGCCGCACGGCCAAGCGGGTGATCAACTAGGTCCGGCCTCGACATGAAGATTATTCCAGGAGTAGGATTAATCGCATCGGCCGGGGCGCTGGTGTCGGTGAATGACTGCCTCTCTGCGACGGGCGGTCCGCGGATGCCGCAGACCTCTGGCTGACGACCGACCAACCACCACAGCAGGACCTCATGGGGGAGGATCAGCGTGATCGTCAAGGACAGCGCGCCACCGAGCGTGCTCGTCGTGGGCAGGCCCGCCCGCGGTGCGACCGAGCTGGTCCGAACCACAGGCGGGGAAGCGTTTTCCCGCACCGCGACCGAACTCTGTCCCGGACTGGCCGTCGTACGGCCGCCGCGACGAGAGCTGGGGGTGTAGACGATGGCCGTCCGGCTGAACTCGCTCTTCCGCCGCGAGGACGAAGAGCCCCGTGGCCGCCGCGGAATCGGCAACGAACTGAGGAACCGCTTCGGTTTCAGCCTGATCCAGGCGCCCCTGCGCAAGACCACGACGTGGGCGACGGACCAGGATCTCCCGCTGCAGCGGTACTCCGACGGCATCCGGACGACCCGGCCGCTGGAGGCGTCGATCGACCTGACCCCGCTGCTGCGCGGGCGGATCGGTTCACGCGCCTGAACTGCTGTCCCACCACGAAAAGAGCCCCGGTTCCCTGATGGGACCGGGGCTCTCGCTGTTCGTGGCTACGGTTTCCGCAGCAGCAGCCGTCCTTGGCGGAACGGACGTTCGCCGTCCACGGGCTCGCGGAACATCCGTCCCACCTCGACGAGACCCGCCGCGGCCGCCAGCGCCATCAGTTCGTCCAGGGGCCACCGGTACGCCGTCGTCACCTTGTGGTCGAACTCCGACACCGGGCCGTCGCCGGACTCGAAGAACCCCAACAGAACGTGACCGCCCGGCGCCAACGTCCGGGTGAATTCGGCGAAGTACCCCGGCACCTCCGCCGGCGGCGTGTGGATCATCGAGTACCACGACAGGATCCCCGCGAGCGACTCGTCAGGCAGGTCCAGCGCCGCCATGGAACCCACCTCGAACCGCAACGACGGCTCGGCCGCCCGCGCCAGCGAAACCATCGCGGGCGACACGTCGACGCCGAACGCGTCGAGTCCCAGCCCCGACAGATGAGCCGTCAGGTGGCCGGGTCCGCACCCGAGGTCGGCGACCGGGCCGCGGCCGCGCGCGAAATCCGCGAACGCGGCCCACGCGGCCCGGTCCAGCGGGTCGCCGTCCCAGATGTCGCGGACGAACTCCGCGTACCGGTCGGCGACCGCGTCGTAAGCCGCTGTCACGGTTTGCGGCCGAGGCCGCAGATGTGGCCGCTGAACGCCGGGTCGTTCGCGAGCTTCTTCGTCGCCCGGGACTCGATCTCCTCCGGGTGCCACTCCGGCAGGTAGACGATGCCCGGCTCCACGAGCTCCAAGCCGTCGAAGAACGACGTGAACTCCGCCTTGCTGCGCAGGTACAGCGGGGTGCTGGACCTGTTGTACTGCTCCACGATCGACGCCCGGCTGTCGGAGTCGGCCAGCGCGTCGAGGCCTTCGGTGGTCAGGTGCGAGGACAGGAAGTACGAGCCCGACGGCAGCAGCGACAGGTACTTCTGGATGGTCTGGGCCACCGGCTCGTCCTTGCCGAGGAAGTACAGGACACCGACGATGATCAGGCCGATCGGCCGGTTCGGGTCGAGGACGCCGGTGTCGAGCGCGCGCTTCCAGATGTCGGCCGGGTCGCGCAGGTCGCCCTGCAGCACCGCGTGCCGGTCCGCGACGCCCTCCTTCTCCAGCAGGACCTGGGAGTGCGCCACCGCGACGGGCTCGTTGTCGACGTACACGCACCGCGCGTTCGGGTTCACCTCGCCCGCGACCTCGTGGACGTTCCCGACCGTCGGCACGCCCGACCCGAGGTCGAGGAACTGGTCGATGCCGTTGCGCGCCAGGTACCGGACGCCGCGGCCGAGGAAGTCGCGGCCGACGCGGGCGACCGTCTTGATCATCGGGAACGTCTTGACCGCCTGCTCGCCGAACTGGCGGTCGATGGCCCAGTTGGCGTCGCCGCCGAGGAACCAGTCGTAGATCCGGGCCGCGTTCGGCCGGTCGAGGTCGACGCCTTCGGGGGCCTCGGGGTCCTGCGTCGTCATTTCCGTCCTCCAGGCTTGCGGCCGACACCGCCGACCACGCTCGCGAGGGGGACCGGGGCGGCGCCGGGCTCGGGGCGCCACTCTCCCACAGGCACGATGCCGGGGTCGACGACGTCGAAGTTACCGAAGAACGCGGCGATCTCGTCGAGCGACCGGGAAACCGCGGGCGAGCTCGACCGCTCGGACAGCTTCACGAGCCGCCGGATCTGCGCCAGCTCGTCGCCCTCGACGCCGGACTCGGTCGCGTGCGAGAGGACGTACGCCGACCCCGGCGCCAGCAGCGTCCGGTAGTCGCGGATGGCTTCGCGCACGCCGGTGACGTCCGGCAGGAAGTGCAGCACGGCCACGCTGAGCAGGCAGATCGGCCGCTCGGGGTCGAGCACCCCGGTGGCCAGCGCGGCCTCCCAGACCTCCACGGCGTCCCGCAGGTCGGCGTGCAGCACGGCGTGCCGCTCCGGATCGCCCTCTTCGTCGAGCAGGATCCGCCCGTGCGCGACGGCCACCGGCTCGTTGTCGACGTAGACGCAGCGGCTGTCGTCGGCGCACTCGTCGGCCACCTCGTGGACGTTGCCGGCGGTCGGGATGCCGGACCCGAGGTCGAGGAACTGCGTGATGCCCAGGGCGACGCAGTAGCGGACCGCCCGGCCGAGGAAGTCGCGGTTGCCGCGCGCCAGGGCCTTCGCCAGCGGAAACGCTTTCACGGCCAGCTCGCCGTACTGCCGGTCGATCGCCCAGTTCGCGGTGCCGCCGAGCGCCCAGTCGTAGATCCTCGCCACGTTCGGCCGGTCGAGGTCGACGGCGTCGGGGAGGAAGTCGGGGTCCACGATGTCCCCTTCGGGCGGCACAGCCGGTGGATTAGCGCACAACAGAGCCACTCTACCGACAGTTGTTCACCGCTCGGGACCCTTCGCGCGGCCGTTCGCCCTATTGGAGCTGCTGCATCTGGCCGCGGTAACCCTCCGCGAGCTCCTTGAGGAACTGCCGGGTCTCCTGCCGCTCCAGCGCCGCTCCACGCAGCCTGTCCCACGAGTCGACGAAGATGTTGAAGTCCTTGACGTCGTCGAGGTACAGCCCGCCGGCGGAGTGCTCGATGTAGACGAAGTCCCGGGTGCGGTCCGGGAAGCGCATGATCGTGAAGTCGTTGGGCACCGCGGCCAGCCGGGCCCCGAACGGCAGCACGTGGACGTAGACCCGCGGGTGGCGTTCGAGCGAGAGCAGGTGCTCGACCTGGTCCAGCATCACCGCGGGCGCGTACCCACCGGGTGCCCGGCGCAGCGCGCCCTCGCTGATGATGAACCGGTAGTACGGCGGCTGCTGCTGCTCGAACACGGCCTTGCGGTCGAGCCGGTTGCGCACCAGGGACGTCACGTCCGTCGCGCCGAACTCGGTGAACTGCTTGAGCATGTAGTGCTCGGACTGCAACGGCCCCGGGATGCGCTCGCCGTGCCAGGTGAGGATCTCCGCGGCCGCGGGCTCCAGGTCGGTGAACGTGCGGAACCAGTGGGGCACCACGGAGCGGTAGCCCGACCAGTGGCCGCGCTGCCCGGCGGCGGCCCGCGCCAGGTTCATCAGCGTGTCGGCCTCTTCGCCGTTGATCCCGAACGCGTTCAGCATCGATCGCACATCCCCGAGCTTCACCCCGACGGCACCGGACTCGATCTTGTTGACCTTGCCCTGGGTGCAGCCGAGGACCTCGGCGACCTGCTGCTGTGTCATCCGCGCCGCGGTGCGGGCATGCCGGAGCTCGTTTCCGAGCTGCTTCCGGCGCGAGGTGACGGTGCTGGCCATCGCCCTGCTCTCCCGGACCACTACCAAGCGACGACGGCCATCGGCCGCCGTCGCGCGCGAACTATCGAACCCACCCAGGCTAGTGCTTGACCTTGCGGATCTCGATGATGACATCGCGCAGCGTTCCAGGAAACGCCGCAGAATGCCAGTCACCTGCGCTATCACTCTCCTGGACCAGCGAAATTCCGAATTATTCCGCCAACCGGCGGAGCCCGGCCTCGGGCATAGTGAGCCGGTGACCGATCGCTCGCCCGCCGCCGCCACCGTCACCCGCCTGACCGACCGGGTCCACGGCTACGTCCAGCCGGACGGCTCCTGGTACATCAACAACTGCGGGTTCGTCGACGCCGGCGACCACACCGTGCTGATCGACACGTGCTCGACCGAGCGCCGCACGCGCGCGCTGCTCGAGACCGTCGAAGCCGCCACGGGCAGCCCGGTGACGACCCTGGTGAACACCCACCACCACGGCGACCACACCAACGGCAACTACCTGGTCGGGGCCGCGACGATCATCGGGCACCGCAAGACGCGCGAGCTGATGGTCGCCGAGGGCATCCAGACGTTCGAGGGCATCTTCGTCGGCAGCGACTGGGGCGAGCTGCGGTCGCGGCCGCCGGAGGTCGTGTTCGACGACCGGCTGACCGTGCACGCCGGCGACGTCACCCTCGAGCTGATCCACCCCGGCCACGCGGCCCACACCACCAACGACGTCCTGGTCTGGCTGCCGGAGCAGCGCGTGCTCTACGCCGGTGACCTGGTGTTCAACGGCGGCAGCCCGTTCGCGCTGATGGGCTCGGTGGCCGGCTGGCGCGCCGGGCTCGACGTGATCCGCGAACTCGAGCCGGAGGTGATCCTGCCCGGCCATGGCGGCCCTTGCGACCTCTCGGTGGTCGAGAGCGTCGACCGCTACCTGAAGTTCGTCCAGGAGACGGCCGAGCGCGGGAAGGCTCTTGGGCTCTCGCCGCTGGAGGCCGCGAAGGAGACGGACCTCGGCGAGTTCGCCGCGCTGAGCGAGCAGGAGCGGCTGCCCGGCAACCTGCATCGCGCGTACGCCGAGCTGGACGGCGCCGAGTGGGGTGCGCAGATCGACCTGGTCGCGGCGGTGACGGACATGGTCGCGATCAACCGCGGCCCGATCCGCTGCTTCTCCTGAACTAGGTGAGCTGCTCCTCCGTGCCCTTCCTTGAGGCCTCGATCGGACTACTGTCTGAATCGAGAGAGTCTTCGAGAGGATGCGGATGAGCAAGAAGGCGAGCATCGGGGTCACCGGCCTGGCGGTCATGGGCCGCAACCTGGCGCGCAACCTCGCGCGGCACGGCCACACGGTGGCCCTGCACAACCGGTCCGAGGAGCGGACCCGCGCGCTGGTGGAGCAGTTCGGCGACGAGGGCGACTTCATCCCGGCGTACTCGGCGCAGGAGTTCGTCAACGCGCTGGAGCGGCCGCGGCAGGTCGTGATCATGGTCAAGGCGGGCGGCCCGACCGACGCCGTCATCGACGAGTTCGCGCCGCTGCTCGAAGAGGGCGACGTCATCATCGACGCCGGCAACGCGCACTTCGCCGACACGCGCCGCCGTGAGAAGGCGCTGCGCGAGCGCGGGCTGCACTTCGTCGGCAGCGGCGTCTCCGGCGGCGAGGAAGGCGCGCTGCACGGGCCGAGCATCATGCCCGGCGGCTCGAAGGAGTCGTACGAGTCCCTCGGCCCGCTGTTCGAGGACATCTCGGCGAAGGTCGACGGCGAGCCGTGCTGCACGCACATCGGCGCGGACGGCGCCGGCCACTTCGTCAAGATGGTGCACAACGGCATCGAGTACGCCGACATGCAGCTGATCGCGGAGTCGTTCGACCTGCTGCGCGGCGCGGGCGGCTACTCCCCCGCCGAGATCGCCGACGTCTTCCGGACCTGGAACACCGGGCGGCTCGACTCGTACCTGATCGAAATCACGGCCGAAGTGCTGGCGCACGTCGACAAGGCGTCCGGCAAGCCGTTCGTCGACGTCGTCGCGGACGCCGCCGAGCAGAAGGGCACCGGCCGCTGGACCGTGCAGATCGGTCTCGACCTGGGCGTCCCGATCTCGGGCATCGCCGAAGCCGTCTTCGCGCGTTCGCTGTCCGGCTCGACTTCGCTGCGCGCGGCGGCCCGCGGGCTCGGCGGTCCTTCGCGGTCGCCGCTGACGGGTTCTTCGCTGGAGCGCTTCGCGGACGACGTCGAGCAGGCGCTGTACGCGTCGAAGGTCGTCGCGTACGCGCAGGGCTTCAACCAGATCCAGGCCGGCGCGACCGAGTACGGCTGGGACATCGACCTCGGCAAGGTCGCCTCGATCTGGCGCGGCGGCTGCATCATCCGCGCGAAGTTCCTCAACGACATCACCTCGGCGTACGCCGAGGAGCCGGGCCTGCCGACGTTGCTGACGTCGGGCGGCTTCCGCAAGGCGGTCGAGGACGCGCAGGACTCGTGGCGCTCGGTGATCTCGACGGCGGTCCAGCTGGGCATCCCGACGCCGGGCTTCTCGACGGCGCTGGCGTACTACGACGGCCTCCGCGCGGACCGGCTGCCGGCGGCGCTGGTCCAAGGTCAGCGTGACTTCTTCGGGGCGCACACGTACCGCCGCGTTGACCGCGACGGCTCGTTCCACACGTCCTGGGCTGCCGACGGCCGCCCGGAAGCCTCCGCCTGAGCCGGTGCTGCTCTGATCGGGAAAACCCCTGGTTCATCCCGATCAGAGCAGCGTCACCAGGAGCAACGCGAGGAGCGCGGCAGCCAAGAGCGGTCTCACTGGCCGCGGGCGGCGAGGATCTCCGCCAGCACCTCCTGGATCTTCGCCTCGGCCTTGTCCTTCTTGACGCCGAGGCCGTCGAGCACCTCGAACCCGGTTCCTTCGCGCTGTTCCAGCAGCGCCAGGAGCATGTGCTCGGTGCCGATGTAGTTGTGCCCGAGCCGCAGTCCCTCCCGCATGGTCAGCTCGAGCGCCTTCTTGGCGGCTCCGGAGAAGGGCACCACGCTGGGGGCCGGGTCCACCGCCTCGGGCAGCCGCGCTTCGGCGGCTTCGCGAACGGCGTCGAGCTGCACGCCCTGGGCGAGGATCGCCCCGGCGGCGAGCGCGGCGGGTTCGGTGAGCAGGCCCAGCACGATGTGCACGGTGTCGATCTCCGGGCTGGCGTGGTCGACGGCCGCCTTCTGCGCCTCGACCACGACGTGCCGCGCCCGGTCGGTGTAGCGGCCGTAGACGCGTTCGATCGATCCGGACGGGTCCCCGCCCGGGTCCACCTTGGTCACGAACCGCTTCTGGGCGGCCTGCTTGGTGACGCCCATGCTCTTGCCGATCTCGGTCCACGACGCCCCGGAGCGCCGGGCCTGGTCGACGAAGTGGCCGATGAGGTGGTCGGCCACTTCGCCGAGGTGCTCGCCCACGTAGACGGCGTCGGACAGCTGGGCGAGGGCGTCCTTGTCGTTGTTGCTCTTGATCGCGCTGATGAGGTCGTCGAGTTTGACGTTGGCAGGAAGGTCCATGCCGTCAACTGTAGGTTGACGCAGGCGCATCGTCAACCGCGAGTTGACGCAGACTTCAGATGCTCCTTCAGGTTGAACTCGCTCACTTCCAAATCCGCGTACCGCGGGTGCGGGTCCGCGGTGAACAGGCGCCTCGCGGCGATGTGGTCCGCCGGCCGGTTCACCGACTCGACCGCGATGAGGACGTCGTCGCGGAAGGACAGCACCGAGAACTTGCCCGCCGCCTGGTCACCGGCGACCACCGTCCGGTCGGCGCCCGACAGGATCCCGGCGATCTGCAGCTTCGCGCCGGACTGGTCGGTCCAGAACCACGGCAGGCTCGCGTACGGCTCGGGCGCGCCGGTGATCGCCGCGGCCACGCACCGGGCCTGGTCGACGGCGTTCTGCACGGACTCAAGCCGGGTCGCGGCGCCGGCCTGCACGCACGGGAAGTTCGCGCAGTCGCCGATCGCGAAGATCTTTTCGTCGGCGGTCCGCAGGTGTGCGTCGACGACCACGCCGTTGTCCACCGAAAGCCCGGCCCCCGCGGCGAGTGTCGTCTCCGGCACGACGCCGACGGCGACGACGACCAGGTCGGCGGGCAGCCGGCGGCCGTCGGACAGCTCGACCTCGCGCACCCGCGTGTCCCCGTGCAGCGCCGAGACGCCCTGGCCGAGCAGCACGGTGTGCCCGGCTTCGCGGTGCAGCGCGGCGAAGTAGGCGGAGATCTCCGGCGTCGCGACGCGGTTGAGGAGCCGGTCCTGGGCCTCGACGATCGTCACCGGGCGGCCGGCGTGCGAGGCGAACTCCAGCCCGATGAACCCCCCGCCGACCACGACGACGTTTCCGGCCGCGGTGAGCGAAGCACGCAGCCGGTCGGCGTCGTCGCGGGTGCGCAGCATCAACACACCCGGCAGGTCCGCGCCGGGCACGGGCAGCGTCCGGTTGCGCGAGCCGGTGGCCAGGACGAGGTGGTCGTACGCCAGTTCGGTGCCGTCTTCGAGACGGACCAGCGAAGCCTCGCGATCGAGCGAAGCGACCCGGCCGGCGACCAGTTCGATGTCCTTGTCGACGAAGAAGTCCTCACCGCGCAGGTGCAGCTGCTCCAGTCCGGCGGTCCCGGCCAGGTAGGCCTTCGACAGCGGCGGCCGCTGGTACGGCACCCCCGGCTCGTCCCCGACCAGCACGACCCGGCCGGCGAAGCCGCGATCCCGCAGCGACGCCACGGCCTGGAACCCGCTCTGACCCGCCCCGACGACGACCACTGTGTTCTTCGCACCCATGCCCGCCATCCGATCACAAGAGGCTTAAGCCGTCGAGGAACCGCCAGGCGACCGCAGCGCCCGCGGTGCCCCCAGCACCCGCGAGATGCCCCGCGCCGCGGCCCGGACCGCCGGGACGAGCGTCCGCGGGTCCGTCCCTTCGGCCGGGACGACCACCGAAATCGCCGCCACCACCTCGTCCGTCGAGTCGTGGACCGGGGCCGCCACCGACAGGGAGACGAGCTCGATCTGGCCGTCGCTGATCGCGTAGCCCTCGCGGCGGACGTCGGCCAGCACGCGCCGCAGCTGCCCGGCGGAGCCGATCGTCTTCGGCGTGAACGTCTTGAGCGGGCCGTCGAGGACTTCCTCCTGGACCTCGGCCGGCGCGTGCGCGAGCAGGACCTGGCCGACGCCGGTCGCGTGCGCGGGCAGCCGGCCGCCGACGCGCGTCAGGACGTTGACCGCGCCGCGGCCCGAGATGCGCTCGACGTAGACGACCTCCGGCCCGTCGAGCACCGCGAGCTGCACGTTCTGGTGCGTGGCCTCGTAAAGGTCCTCCAGGAACGGCATCGCGCTCTCCCGCAGCTCCGCGCCGTGCGGAGCGAGCGAAGCGACTTCCCACAACCACAGCCCGACGCGGTAGACGCCCGCTTCGTCGCGCATGAGCGCGCCGCGCCGGGTCAGCTCGCCGGCCAGCCGGTGCGTGGTCGACAGCGGCAGCCCGACGCGGCGGCTGAGCTCGGACAGCGTCAGCCGCGGCCGCTCGGCCGTGAAGGCGCCCAGTAGATCCAGGACGCGATCCACGACCGAAGGCGGCCGCCGCGCGCTGTGCCGCACGTCAGAGGTCGTCGTCCGGCAGGAGCGGGCGCATGAACGACCGCCGGTACCGCACCACGCACCCGCTCTCCTCCCGGATCTTGTCGGCCTCGATGAAGTCCGGGTCGACGCCGAACAACGTCCGGTAGCGCTCGTACGCGGCGAAGCTCTCGAAGCTGAACAACGCCCGGGCTTCGTCGCTCGCGCCCTCCGACGGCAGGAAGTAGCCGTGGTGGATCCCGCCTTCGCGCTGCACCAACCGCATCCACGCGGCGGCGAAGCGTTCGAAGTCGGCGAGCTTCGCGGGATCGATGACGTAGTCGACGACGCACGTGATCATTACCGGCCGCCCCAGACGCGGTCAGCCGTCGCCACGATCAGCTCCAGCTTCCGCAGCTGGTCGTCCGGTGTGAGGTCGTTGCCCTCCTCGGTCGAGGAGAACCCGCACTGCGGCGAAAGGCAGAGCTGGTCGACGTCGACGTAGCGCGAAGCCTCCTCGATCCGCCGCACGAGGACGTCGGGATCCTCCAGCTCCGGCCGTTTCGTCGTGACCAGGCCGAGGACGACCTTCTTGTCCTTCGGCACGAACCGCAGCGGCTCGAAGCCGCCGGAGCGTTCGTCGTCGAACTCCAGGAAGAACCCGTCGACGGCCAGCTCACCGAACAGTGCTTCCGCGACGAACTCGTAGCTCCCGGACGCGACCCACGACGACCGGAAGTTGCCGCGGCACAGGTGGGTAGTCACCCTGAGGTCCTCGGGCCGGCCGGCCAGCGCCGCGTTCATCGTCGCGATGTTGCGCACGTGCTGGGTGTCCGGGTCGCCGCCCATCCGCGCGACGAGCTCCCGCTGCGCCGGGTCGTTGAGGTACGCCAGGCTGGTGTCGTCCAGCTGCAGGTACCGGCAGCCGAGCTCGTGCACCGCGGAGACCTGCGCCGCATACGCCGCGCTCAGATCGGCGAAGAACTCCTCGAGGTCCGGGTAAACGGTCTCGCTGACCGCCGCCCGGCCGCCGCGGTAGTAGACCATGCTCGGCGACGGGATGGTCAGCTTCGGCGTCACGCCTTCGTCCACATGGGACTTCAGGAACCGGAAGTGGTCGGCGAAGATCGGCTCGTCGAGCCGCACCTTGCCGTCGACCTGCAGGCCCGGCGGGCTGAACTCGAGGTCGCCCGCCAGGTTGTGGAACTTGACGTGCAGCCGCTCGTCGCTCTTGGAGATGCCGCCGAGCGCGTAGATGAAGTCCATGTGCCACGAGGCGCGCCGGAACTCGCCGTCGGTCGCCGAGCTCAGCCCGGCCACACGCTGCATCTTGATGACGTCGCGGATCGCGTCGTCCTCGACCGCGCGGAGCTGCTCCACGCCGATCTCGCCGCTTTCACGCCGCCGTCGCGCGTCACGCAGCACCGGGGGCCGCAGGAGGCTCCCGACGTGATCGGCGCGAAACGGCGGGCCCACCTGGGAAATACCGCCCGAATTCATGCACCGATGGTCACACATCCGCGGCCGTCGCGCCGCCCCCTGAAACAAGATCATGACGCCCGGGACTTGCTACCGTCACGCGCGGAGCGTTGGCTGCGTGCCGGGAAGGGGCTTGCTCATGACGAAACCCGACGTTCACCCGGTCGATCAGGGCCTGCCCGCCGGGCGCCTGGTGCTGCTCGGCCTGCAGCACATGTCGATCATGTACGCCGGCGCGGTCGCGGTGCCGCTGATCGTCGGCAGCGCGCTCAAGCTCGACCCGGCGACGGTCGGGCTGCTGGTCAACGCCGACCTGCTCGTCGCGGGCATCGCCACGCTGATCCAGGCGGTCGGCATCGGGAAGATCCTCGGCATCCGGCTGCCGGTGGTCGCGGGCGCGACGTTCAGCGTCGTCAACCCGATGATCCTGATCGCGTCCCAGTACGGCCTGCCCGCGGTCTACGGCGCGATGATGGCATCCGGCGTTTTCGGGCTGCTCATCGCCAGACCCTTTGCGCGGCTGATCCGGTTCTTCCCGCCGCTGGTCACCGGGACGCTGCTGCTCGTCATCGGCGTCTCGCTGCTCGGCCCGGGCGCGGGGCTGATCGCGGGCAACGACCCGGAAGCCCCGGATTACGCGGCCCTCTCGCACCTCCTGCTCGCGTTCGGCGTGCTCGCGCTGCTCGTGCTGTTCACGCGGGTGCTGCGCGGGTTCGCCAACCAGATCGGGCCACTGCTCGCGCTGGCGATCGGCCTGGTGGTGGCGATCCCGATGGGGCTCGTGCACTGGGACGGCGTCGACTCGGCCGGCTGGTTCGGGCTGGCGTCACCGTTCCACTTCGGCGCGCCGACGTTCCCGGTCGCCGCGATCCTGTCGATGTGCGTGGTCATGCTCGTGACGTTCACCGAGTCGACCGCCGACATGATCGCCGTCGGCGAGATCACCGGACGCCCGCCGACCGACTCCGACCTCGCGCGCGGCCTGGCCACCGACGGCTTCTCGGCCGTGCTCGGCGGCGTGATGAACTCCTTTCCCGACACGGCGTTCGCGCAGAACGTCGGGCTGGTGCGGATGACCGGCGTGCGCAGCCGCTGGGTGGTCGCGGTGACCGGCGGGATCCTGGTGCTGATGGGCCTGGTGCCGAAGATCGGCGCGTTCATCGCGGCGATCCCGCAGCCGGTGGTCGGCGGGGTCGCGGTCGTCATGTTCGCGATGGTCGCCGCGGTCGGCGCGCAAAACCTCAAGAAGGTCGAGTTTTCGGGCAACCACAACACGTTCATCGTCGCGGTCGCGCTCGGCGTGGGTCTGCTGCCGGCGTTCGCGCCGAAGATCTTCCAGCACTTCCCGGCCTGGCTGCAGACGATCTGCGGCAGCTCGATCACGGTGGCGTCGGTGCTGGCGTTCGCGCTGAACCTGCTGTTCAACCACCTCGGCCGGCAGGCGGAGCCGGATCTGCTGGAAGCGCCGTGAGCAGCCGTCCGACGAGCCGGGCCGCGGTGCCCGGCTCGACCGGGCGCCGGAACAGCACCCGCAGGTAGAGCGGGGCCAGGACGAAGTCCAGCACCTCGTCGACCGTCGGCACGGGCTCGCCGCGCGCCGCGGCCTTGTCGAGCGCGGCCTGCAGGTCGTCCCCGCGAGCCTTGAGGTACTCGACCGGCTCCTGGTCCGGGGCCATGGTCGCGACGAGCGCGCGGAGCAGGATCTGGCCGCGGCGGTCGCGCATCGCGCGTTCGACACCCTCGGCCCAGCCGAGCAGGTCACCGTGCAGCGAGCCCGTGTCCGGGATCGGCGACGTCGCGCGCAGGCGCGTCACGGCGGCGTCCAGCAGCAGGTGGTCGCGGCTGCCCCAGCGCCGGTAGATGCTCGTCGGGTTCACGCCCGCGCGCTCGGCGATCTTCGGGATCGCGGCGTCGATCTCCCCGGCGGCGAGCAGCTCGACGACGGCGTCGTGCACCGCGTCACGCACACGGGCGCTGCGGCCGCCGGGTCGGGTCATGGCCTCAGCTTAAAGCAAACGTGCTTGCTTTTGTTGTCGAGGTACCGCTAGCTTTAAAGCAATCAAGATGGCTTTAAGGAGACGGTGATGGCCCGGAAAATGACCAAAGAAGAGCGCGAAGCGTTCCTCGCCCAGCCGCAGGTCGGCGTCCTCAGCGTGGCGGCCGAGCCCGGACGCGCGCCGCTGACCACGCCGATCTGGTACCGCTACGAGCCGGGCGGCGACATCGTCGTGATGACCTCACCCGGCCTGCGCAAGACCCGGCTGATCGAGGCGGCCGGCCGCTTCGCGCTGTGCGTCCAGCAGCAGGACGGCGTCTACAAGTACGTCTCGGTCGAGGGCCCGGTCGTGGAGTCGTGGCCGATGACGAAGGCGCAGCGGCACGAGATGGCGGCCCGCTACCTGCCCCCGGGCATCAGCGAGGCCTACACCGACGCGACCGACGACGCCCACGGGAACAACATCGCGATCGTGATGCGCCCGGAGCGCTGGAACACGTCGGACTTCAGTGACCTCGCGGAGAAGCTCGCCTGATCAGAAACAGATGACGAGCACGCAGATCGACTTGGTCGGCGTCGGCGTCGATGCGGGTGCGTGACCACGAGGCGGGGTCGTGGTCGGGGTGACCGAGCTGCCCGGTTCGCCGCTGGTCGACGTGGTGGTCGGCGTCGGGGAATCCGTGCTGCTCTCGGTGGTCGGGTCGGTGCCCGGGACCTCGGTGACGGTCTCGCGGGGCACGCCGACGCCGGGGACGACGTCGCCGCCGCCGGTGCCGCCCTCCGGCGGGGAGTCGGTGGCCTGGTCGGCGCCGCCGAGCCCGGTGGTGCGCCCGGGGAAGGGGATGACCTGGATCTGGTCGACCGGGGAGGCGTTCTCGGTGCCTTTGCCGCTGAGGCCGACCAGGACGGCGGCGGCTCCGCAGCCGATGACGACGGCGAGCATCACCGCGAGCACGCGCCAGCGCGACTGCCCCGGTCCCGAACGGTCGCCCCAGCCCTCGCGCACGAGCAGCTCGGCGACCGATACCTCGTCGTTCACCCCGACAGACCTTCCCGAGAGGCCTTTCGGCCGGTGTCGTGATCGTATTTTTACCGCACAAGACCCCCAAAAGGGTGAGTTTTCGGCAAAAATTCGTCACGTAACGTCCCGGTTGACGGTGGGTGACATTCCACAGCGGATTCACAGCTGCGGTTCGGGAGACTCCCAGCATGACGGGCGAAGCTCGAACCATGCTGCTGAAAGCCGACCGGCCGGTCCCCCGGATCGCCGTGTCGCGCCGCAGCCTGGCGACGTTCGCCAAGGTCGTCCCGAACCCGAAGTCGACGCCGTTCACCTTCGGCTACCTGGTCCTCCTGCTCGGCACGACACTGCTGCTCAAGTTCGCCGACCCGGCGTTGAGCGACCGGCTGCTCCAGCTGTCCAGCACCGACGCCCACAACCTGTGGCGGCGGCCGCTGACCTCGCTGCTGACCAGCGCGATCTGGCTGTCCGACGAAGGCTGGCTCGTTTACGTCGTGATCTTCGCGATCGCCGTCGCACCGCTGGAACGCCGGTTCGGCGCCCGCCGCGCGGCGACCGTGTTCTTCTCCGGCCACGTGCTGGCCACGCTCGTCACCGAACTGCCGGTGATGGCCCTGATCAGCGCCCACGTCCTGCCGAACTCGGCCGGGCACTGGCTCGACATCGGCGTCAGCTACGGCTTCTTCACCACCGCCGGCGCGCTCGTCTTCCTGCTGCGCGGCCGGTCCCGGCTGGTCGCGCTGGCCGCCATGGAGGCGTTCATCGCGGTGATCTGGCTCAGCGATGACCCGGCGAGCCTCGACTCGGTCGTCACGCTGCTCGGCCACGCGGTCGCCGCGCACTTCGGGCTGCTGTTCTGGGGACCGCGGCTGCGCGGCGCAGCCGCAGGCCGGACCCGGATTCCGGCGGGTAGGCAGGGGCCGGAGTCGGTGGTGTAATCGACCGAGCCACACGCCGACTGCCAGGGGGACGACGCTCATGGAGGCAGGCTCCCTCGCCGAACTGGTCGAGCTGAGTCCGGACGCGATCTGCGTCCACGAGCACGGCGTCCTGACCTATGCCAACCGCGCGGCCCTCGAGACGTTCGCCGCGCGGTCCGCGGCCGAGGTCGTCGGCCGCCGGTTCACCGACTTCGTCACCGAGGACTCGCGCGCCGCGCTGGTGGAGAAGCTCGCGCTGCTGACCGAGCCCGGTCAGGCCAGCGAGCCGGTCGAAGCCCTGATGTCCCGGCTGGACGGCAGCAAGTTCGCCGTCGAGACGGTTTCGGTGCGACTCGCCGGACGGCTCGCCTACCAGGTCGTAATGCGGGACATCACGGCGAAGAAGGCGGCCGCGGACGCCCTCCGCTATCAGGCCGCGCTGGTGTCGCACGTCAGCGACGCATTGATCGCGACCACCGGCGAAGGCGTCGTGACCAGCTGGAACCCGGCCGCCGAAGCGGTGTACGGCTGGACCGCAGCCGAAGCCGTCGGACGGCGGGCGAGCGAGCTGGTCGGCGCGCCGCTGGACCTGCGCGGCGGCGGGGTCACCGAGGCGGTGCACCGGCGGCGGGACCGCGCTCCCCTGGCGGTCCGCGTTTCGGCAGCTGAGATGAACGACGGGTACGTGCTCGTCTGCGCGGACGAAACCGCGCGGCGGCGGGCCGAGCAGAACTACCGCACGGTCGTCGCGTCCCTCGACGAAGGCGTGCTGGTGATGGGCCCGGGCGGGCTCATCGAAGCGGCGAACCCGGCGGCGTGCCGGATCCTCGGCGTCGCCGAAGCCGAGCTGATCGGCGTCCCGTGCCACACGCTGGTGCTGTTCACCGAGTCCGGGCACTGGATCCCGCCGGACGAGACGCCGTCGGTGCGGACGCGGCGGACCGGCGTCACGCACAACGGCCTGGTCGTGCGCCTGCGCCGGCCCGACGGCCGCGACGTCTGGGTGTCGCTGACCTCGCGGCTGCTCAACCCCGACGACCCGGCGGCGCTGGCCGTCGTCACGTCGTTCACCGACATCACCGAGACCCGCGCGATCAGCGCGCAGCTCGCGCACGACGCGACCCACGACCCGCTCACCCGGCTGGCCAACCGGACGCTGGTGCTCGGGCGGCTCGACGGCACCGGCCGGGGCGCGGTCACCGTGCTGTTCCTCGATCTGGACAAGTTCAAGGTCATCAACGATTCGCTCGGGCATTCGGTCGGCGACCAGGTGCTGCGGATCGTCGGCGAGCGCCTGCGCCGCTGCTCCGGCCGGGACGACCTGGTCGGGCGGCTCGGCGGCGACGAGTTCGTCGTCGTCACCGGCGAAGTCACCGAACCCGGCGAGGTCCGGGCGCTGGCCGAGCACCTGCGGGCCGCGCTGGCCGAGCCGATCGGCGTGCTCGGCCGGCAGCTGCACCTCGACGCCAGCATCGGTGTCGTGCTCGTCGGCAGCGCCGACCGCCGCAGCGCCGAGGACCTGCTGCGCGACGCGGATGTCGCGATGTACCAGGCCAAGACGCTCGGCCGGGGCCGCCACCACTTCTTCGACGTCGGCCTGCGCGAGCGGATGCAGCGGCGGCTGCGGATGGAGCAGGACCTGCGCGACGCGGTGCACGACGGCCAGCTCTGGCCCGCCTACCAGCCGGTCGTCGACCTGCGGACCGGAGAGATGGTCGCGGTCGAGGCGCTGCTGCGCTGGACGCACCCCCGCCACGGCGCGATCCCGCCCGTGGAGTTCATCCCGCTCGCCGAAGAGAGCGACCTGATCAACGTCATCGGCAAGGAGATGCTCCGCGCGACGACGCGCGAGCTGGCCGCGCGACGCCGTGACCAAGGTCTGGACCTCACGCTGAAGGTCAACCTGTCGACCCGCCAGCTCGACGACCCGCACCTGGTGCCCGCGGTGCAGGACGCGCTGGCCAACACCGGGCTGCCGGCCGGCGCGCTCTGCCTGGAGGTCACCGAAAGCGCGTTGATGCGCGACCAGGAAGCGGCCGCCGAAGTGCTGGCTTCCCTGCGGTCACTGGGTGTCCTGCTGGCGATCGACGACTTCGGCACCGGGTATTCGTCGCTCGCGCAGCTGCGCCGGCTGACGCTGGACACGCTCAAGATCGACCGCTCGTTCATCACCGGCATCGCCGAGTCCCGCGACGCGGTGGCGATCGTCACGAGCATCATCGCGATGGCCCACGCCGTCGACCTGACGGTGATCGCCGAAGGCGTCGAGACCGCGGAGCAGCTGGACCTGCTCCGCTCGCTCGACTGCGACCAGGCCCAGGGCTACCACCTCGGCCGCCCGGTCGCGGCGGCCGAGCTGTTCGGTCAGTAGCCCTTTTCGGTTCGGCGAGCCGCTCGAGGTCAGCCTTCGTGGACGATCTTCCGCACCTCGACGGCGGTGTACCGGGCATCGGGGATCATCGCGGCGAGCTCGACGGCGCGTTCTTCGGTTTCGACGTCGACGACGTAGTAGCCGCAGAGGAAAGCTTCCGACTCGACGAAGGCGCTCTTCTGGACCTGGGTCTCGCCGCCCTCGACGCGGACGGTCTTGGTTTCGGACGGCTCGGCGAGCGCCTTGGTCTCGACCATCTCACCGGTGCCGGTGATGAGCTCGATGAAGGTGCCGTGGCCTTCGTAGACGCCGTTCTTCTGGTCGTCGGTGAGGGTGGCCCAGAGGGTCGGGTTCATGTGGAGGGTAAGGAGGTATCGCACGTCGGCTCCCCGGTGTGGGCGGCGGCCCCGGGTGGGCTGCCTTTCGCCGGGTGGTCGGCGCCGGTCGTCCGGTCCGGACACGCACCGGCGCGGTTCACTCGTTCGGCCTAGTGCCGGCTGAGGAGGAGGTACCGCTCGTCGTCGATTTCCTTGCCCCACAAGGCGGGATCTTCGAGCTTGCGGACTTCCGCCTCGCGCCGGTGCGCTCCGACGAGCGTCCGGCATTCGTCCGCGGTGAGTCCGGCGCCGGTGAACCACCGTCCCTCGATGAGGATGAGCCGTCCGTGCGGATTGAGCAGCCGAACCCACTTCGCCAGGGCCGCGTCCGGATCGGGCATGGCCCAGAGGACGTGCCGCACGAGGACGACGTCGTAGGTCTCGCCGGTGGGCGGGTCGGCGGCGTCGCCGTGCCGGAAGTCGATGTCCAGGCCGCCGGCTTTCTTCCTTGCTACGTCGAGCATGCGGCTCGACAGGTCGATCCCGCAGACGTCATGGCCGGCTTCGGCGAGGAGGACGGCGAGGCTGCCGGTCCCGCACCCGAGGTCGATGACTTTCGTTTTCGCGGCCGGCATCAGCGGGAGGAGGAGCCTCGCCCAGGCCGCACGTACGTCAGGGGCCTTGAGGCCGTGGTCGGGCTCGTCGTCGAAGGTCGCCGCTTCCGCGTCCCAGGGGTTCGGGGTCACGCAGGAGATCTTGCCCGGGCCCACCGACGAAAAAACCGCCCCGAAACTTCGGGGCGGTTCTCGTGAGCGGTGGCCAGGGCCGGGGTCGAACCGGCGACCTTCCGCTTTTCAGGCGGACGCTCGTACCAACTGAGCTACCTGGCCGGGAACGCCGGCCTGGAGCCGAACGATCTTGCGACCCTGACGGGACTCGAACCCGCGACCTTCGCCGTGACAGGGCGACGCGCTAACCAACTGCGCCACAGGGCCTTGCGTGTACTACTGTCTTGCTTTCCTACTGTACTGCGTACTCCCAACGGGATTCGAACCCGCGTTGCCGCCTTGAAAGGGCGGAGTCCTAGGCCGCTGGACGATGGGAGCCCGGTCGGTTTCGGGTGACCGACCGACCGCGCTCTCAGGTCCCCCCGGGAGCGATTACAAGCATAGGGCACGCCACCACCGCTTTGCACGGGGGTTCCCTTAAGCCCCCGGCGCGGCCACGACCTGCGCAAACAGTTCGGCCAGGCAGTTTTCGAGCTCTGCCAGCTCCGGCGACGTCAGCGCCGACGCCAGCAGCTCGTCGATCCGATCGTCCGTCAAGGACTCCGCTCGCTGCCACCGCGCGTGCAGATCCGGCTTCCGCGAAGCCGCCGCCACGAGCTCGTCGGCCGCCTCCGCCGGCCACGCCGTGCGCAGCAGCCGCTCGCGGCCGCCCTCCGGGTCCGCGATCACCGCCTCCGGCACCGACAGCCCCAGCGCCCGCAGCGCCGCGAAGTGCAGGCCGCCGCGCAGCTCGCGGAACACCATCAGCGCGAACCCGAGCCGTTCGACGTCCTCAGTGGGACGCGCGGCGTTCTTCCAGCCGGCGAACAGCGCCAGCCCGCTCGCGTCCGCGGTGTCGACGACGCGGAACAGCAGCTCCGCCAGACGGCCGGGCTCCGATACGGCCGAAAGGTTGACGCGCGACCACCGCGCCGATGACTCCGCGTAGGCGCGGACGGACGCGGGTGCGTCCAAGGCCGCCGTCGCCGTCGGCAGGACGAAGTCGAACAGCCAGTGCGGGAAGATCCCGAACAGCTCCGCGGCCACCTTCGGCGGGACGTCACCGAGCACCGCCGAGCGCCCCCGCACGTACAGCGAACGCGGCGGCAACCCCACCTCCGCTTCGACCGCCGCCAGCTCCGGCGACGTCATGAACCTGCCGCCCAGCACCTGGACCACCGGGCGAATCCGGTTCGCCGGGCCAGCCTCAATTTCGATCGCCGTCATGATCGCCCCTTTCGACCCGGCAAACGTAACACTGTTACGAAACCTGCGTCAAGAAAGCCGGACGACCTCGCGAATCACTCACCGAAAATGGCGACAACCAGCATGAACATCACCGGACAGGCCCGGCGGCACCCACCCCCGCCCACCGGACCCAGCGGCCCACACCCGCTCAGCGCTGAACCGGCGCCTGCCCGCCCTCGTCCAAGTCCAGACCCAGCATCTCCAGCAGCTGCACGCAGTCCTCGACCCCCAGCGCACCGTTCGCCACCGCCAGCCGAGCCCGCCGGACCTGATCATCCGACACCCGCTGCGTATCCGCGGCCCCGCTCCGCTGCGCCGGCAACCCCCCGGCGAACGGAGCACTCCCCCCATCGGCACCTTCGTACCGAAGGAGGAACTGCCGCACTTCAACAGACCCGCTCATAGCCCCTCCATACGGCTCACAACAGCTTGGCCGCGAGGCTAGCCAGCACCAGCCGCCACACACAGCCCCCCGGAGAGTGAACCTGAGGCCACGCTCCGCTCAACGCAGAGCAATCGGCACGGAGAGAGAAGGGGACCACCCGAACGACGGTCACCTGGGCCGGAAGTGACACCGCACGCGGAAATTTCCCGCTCTCCACTCGCCCGGAGGAGGAACTCGTGCAACAATCGAAGTGCTGACACACCCCCGGTCAGCGCCTGTGGAGATCCCCTCCGACCCCCGCGTTCCTCCCCCTGGCGCGGGGGTCCTCCATTTCTTGGGCGCTCGGGCTTCGCCCTTCGCTTGCCCACTTCATTTCGGGTCATCGCCCGGGGGGCCGAGCCCCCCGGACCCCCCACGGTGCCTCTGGTGCGGCTTCCAGCCGGTGCCGGTTTTCGCTTCGGGCGCTGGGCGCCCTGGCGGCTGCCACGGCTTAGTCCGTGCCTGTTGATCGACTCGTTGGGTTAGTGGGGGGTTGCTTTGTGTTGTTGGGGGTTGGGCTGAATGGGTAACCGCTGGGCTGATCGGGGCGACCGTTTGGCGTGTCGTGGCTCACAGTGGTTTGCGGGGTGAGACCTAACCGTTATCGTGGCTGGCGTGCCTCTTCCCTCCCTTGGCCGCTTGAGCAGCCGGACGAACCTCAAAGCCGCGTCCTCCGGACGCCATCGTGGTGCCGCGAAGCCTGCGGATGATGGCGTTGTCGAGGACAAGGAACTCACCTCCTACCTTGCCGCCCTGGCCCCGGACGCCGACAACGAGAGCACCGGGACCGGTAAGCGGTTCGGTGAGGCTCAGGTCATTCAGCTTCGGATGAGCCTCATCGCCAACCAGCAGCTGAAGGACATCGCTGCCGATCGCGAGATTTCGCCCCAGGCGCTCGCTCAGGAATGGATCCTCGAGCGGCTCAACTGGGAAGGTCAGGCCTCGTCGCTGCAGGACCAGCGGCAGCAGGCCGGGGACCTCGGCGATTTCGGCGAGCTGACCGATCTCACCGATGAGTTCCACTTCCCCGCCGACGCCTTCGACGCGCCGGCTGTCGGGCGACGCTGAACCGGTCCTTCTCGTTCTCACGAGAAAGGGCCCCCGACGTGCTCGCCGGGGGCCCTTCGCTCAGGCCTTAAGACAACGCTAAAGGGCCTGTCTCTCAGATCGCGCGGACCTTCTGGGCCTGCGGGCCCTTCTGTCCCTGGCCGACCTCGAACTCCACTCGCTGGTTCTCCTCGAGGGTGCGGAAGCCGCGGCCCTCGATCTCCGAGTAGTGAACGAAAACGTCGCCTTCGCCGCCGTCCTGCGCGATGAAGCCGAAGCCCTTCTCCGCGTTGAACCACTTCACAGTGCCTTGCGCCACCGCTGTACTCCTCGTTACACAGATCCGCTTCGAATGCCACCGAAGCGGCACCCCGACCGTCCCGGGCGGTTCCAACGAGACGAGTCAAGAGCGTGTCGGCTCCATGGCTCGCGTCAGAAGTTCCGCGAGTGTGAAGCCACGAACACGCAAAACGACGGCCTGAGAGCAGACTACCGGGATCTGGCCAAAGTTGAACCCCGTGATCGAGGCGAAAACCGCCTGTCCGGGCCAAGGTCACCGGAACGTCGTAGGGCTCCCACCGCGTTCTGTCGGACCCACCGGTTAGTCTTGCGCGGCGCGGCGACACCGTGATCACCGGATACGGCTCGGAGTCACCCGTGCCCCCTCTGTGAACCAGCGTCGGCAGGCAGCTGTGACCTTCGTCACGCCACTCTTGCTCAACGTCGCAGGTCCGCGGGACGTCTCGATGAGGGGAAGCACTAAAGGGGCAAAGGGGAATGGGTTGACGGTGAGGACTTCCACGCGGCGCCGGGGCGCGGCTGTGGCACTGGGCTTGGTCGCCGTGCTCACGCTGGGGGCGTGCAGCAGTGAACCGACGGTGTCGGCGAGCGGGACGTCGGGCGGGGGCCCGACGCAGTCGCCCGCGCCCACCGCGCAGCCGGCGAAGCTGACGGTGACGCCGGCCGGCGGCGCGCAGGACGTGCCGCCCGGCGAACCGGTCGAGGTCAAGGTCGACAGCGGCACGATCGTCTCGGTCACGCTGACCAACCCGGACGGCAAGCAGGTCCAGGGCCAGACGTCGGCGGACAAGAAGAGCTGGAACACCACCGAGCAGCTCGGCTACGGCAAGACCTACACCTGGTCCGGCCAGGCGCAGGGCGCCGACGGCAAGAACGTGCCGATCGGCGGCGCTTTCACCACGGTGAAGCCGAAGCGCCAGATGTCGGCCAGCCTGAACGTGGGCGACGGGCAGACGTACGGCATCGCGATGCCGATCGCGCTGTCCTTCCCGAGCCGCGTCACCGACAAGGCTTCGGTCGAGAAGGCGCTTTCAGTGGAGACCACGCCGAAGACCGAGGGCTCGTGGGGCTGGACGGACGGCGACACCTCGGCGCACTGGCGGCCCAAGGAGTACTACAAGCCGGGCACCACGGTGAAGGTCAACGCCAAGATCTACGGCGTCAAGATCGGCGAAGGCGTGTACGGCAAGCAGGACGTGTCGGCCAGCTTCACCATCGGCCGCTCGCAGATCGTCAAGGGCAACACCACGCAGCACACGATGCAGGTCATCCGCGACGGCCAGCAGATCGCCGACTACCCGGTGAGCTACGGCCTCGACTCCGACCCGGGCCGCGTGACCCACAGCGGCGTGCACGTCGTGATGGGCAAGCAGGCCTCGTACGCGATGAGCAACCCGAAGTACCACTACGAGAACGTCGTGGTGCCGTGGGCGGTCCGGATCTCCAACAACGGCGAGTTCATCCACGGCCTGGCGGCGTCGGTCTGGGCGCAGGGCAAGAAGAACATCTCGCACGGCTGCCTGAACCTTTCACCGGCGCGGGCCAAGGAGTACTACGACGGTGTGCTCACGGGTGACCCCGTCGAGATCACCGGCAGCACGCAGACGTTGAGCGCCAAGGACGGCGACTACAGCGACTGGACGTACGACTGGGCGGGCTGGCAGAAGCTGTCGGCGCTGGCCGGCTGAGACCTTTCACGGAACACCGGGCGGCCGGGAAGTCCCTCGCGGGCTTCCCGGCCGTTCGCGTTTCGCGGGCCACCGAACTCCTCGGCGAACGTCTTGGGGATCAGCGGGAAATTCGATGCAACCCCGGTGATCACCCACCGCATGACTAAGGGCAGAGGCGCGGCGATCGACGGCCGCGCCCGCGAGAAGAGGAGCTGTCTTGCGTATCCGTATCGCCCTTTCCCTCGGCGCTCTCGTGCTCGCCGGTGGTGCCCTGACCGGTGGCATCGCGCTGGCTTCGGAGGCGCAACCGCCGGCACCGACCGCGACCACCCGGCCCACCGAGCCGCCGTCCGCGATGCCGGCCACCAGCCGGGCAACCAAGGCGCCGACCGCCGTGCCCGCGCCGCCGCGCGAGGCGACGAAGGCTCCCAGCGCGGTGCGCGTTCCCCGCGCCGTGCCCGCCGGCCCGACCGGTGACCTGCACCTGCCGGCCATCGGGGCGACCCGGTAACTCGGTGATCTCCCGCTCCCGTCCGTCGACCGGGCCGGGCTCGCCGTGGGACGGCGAGTTCGCCCGGTACTTCGGCGAGCGCGCGCACAGCCTGCGGTCCACGGCCTTCCTGCTCTGCGGCGACTGGCACCAGGCCGAGGACCTCACGCAGGCCGCGCTGCTCAAGCTGTACCTCGCCTGGCCGAGGCTGTCGCGCCACGACGCCTTGGACGCCTACGCCCGGAAGGTCGTGCTGCGCACGTTCCTCGCCGAGCACCGGCGCAGCAGGTGGAAACGGGAGCGGCTCACCGACGCACCACCGGAGCTCCCGGCGGAGAAAGCCGGGAGCGAGCAGGACATGCTGGTCCGGCAGGCGCTGGCCGTACTGGCGCCCAAGCAGCGTGCGGTGCTGGTGCTGCGGTACTTCGAGGACCTGAGCGTCGAGGAGACGGCTCAGGCGCTCGGCTGCAGCACCGGCACGGTGAAGAGCCAGGCCTCCCGGGGCCTCGCGACGCTGCGCAACCGGCTCGGCCCGCACCACGGCGCGCTGAGCTTCAGCGCCACCAACGAGGGGAGGTGACGAACATGGACCCCGAAGACGACGTCCGCGCGTTCCTGACCGGCGCGGCCGGCGGCCCGCAGCCGCCGATGCGCCTCGAAGCCACCGACCTCATCGAGCGCGGCGGCCGGGTCCGGCGACGACGCAAGCGCTGGGCCGTCGCCGGCACCTCGACGGCGACGGCGGTGATCCTCGCGGTGGCCGGTTTCCTGGCCGGTCACCGCGCCGGCCCGCCGGACCCCGTGCAACCCGCCGACCCGGGGCTGTCCACGATCGGCACCACCGCCCCCAGCACGCCGCCGCCCACCGAGGTCCCGGCGACCTCGATCGCACCGCCCGCGGCCGAGCCGGGCCGGACCCAGCCACGCGCGTCGAAGACGACGATGCCGACCCCGGCCACGGGCCGGAAGGTGGAGCGGACGTCACCACCGTCGGCGAACCCGACCGGCACGATCCCGGAAGCGCCCACGGCGACCACGACCCGCTAGACGTTTCCGCAGGTCAGCGACGTGGCGCAGATCACCGCCTCGATGTGGGTTTCCGACGAAATACCCGGGCGTCCCGTGGCGATATGCCTTGTGGTGTTCCGTTCGGACGCCGGACAACTGCTCAGCCGGACGCTCCGCCGCCGGCCCGAGAACCCGAGGAGGAAGCACATGGTGTTCGTCGCACTCGTCGTCGAAACCGGAATCGCTGTTGTAGTAGCGGGCGCGCTCGCCGCTTGGTCTCGCAAGCGCTTCACTCCTCGGAGCGAAGCCAACTGACCCTGTAGCGCACGTGTGCCCCGCCCGGTGATCCGGACGGGGCACACGTGTTTCCGGTGGCCGCTCAGCGCTGAGCGGACGCGGAGGTCAGCTTGCCGCCGCTGTCCTCGGTGTCGATCTGGTCCATCGGGACCTGCGACGTCTCCGGGATCTTGATGATGGGCAGGATCGCGATCACCGCCGCGGCCATCAGGTAGTACGCCGGCCAGTCCGGATTTCCGGTGCTCTGGATCAACGCCGTCACGATGACACCGCAGGTACCGCCGAACAGCGACGTCGAGATGTTGTAGCCGATCGCGAACGAGCCGTATCGGACGCGGGTCGGGAACATCGCCGGGAACGTCGAGCCGATCACGGCGAGCATGAGCACCAGCAGGATCGCCACGATCAGGAACCCGACGAAGAGCCACAGGATGCTGCCGGACTGCATCAGCTTCAGGGACGGCCAGCTCAGCACCAGGAACCCGATGGCCGCGGTGAGCAGCAGGGGTTTCCGGCCGATCCGGTCGGACAGCGCGCCGAGCGGGACGATGATCGCCATCTGGAGGACCTCGACCGCGATGATGATCAGCGTCGACGTGTTGTCGTTGATCTTCAGCGTTTCCGTGAAGTACGTCGGCATCGTCGTCAGCAGCAGGTAGTCCGCGACGTTCAGCAGCAGCACGATGCCGATCAGGTTGAGGATCATCCGCCAGTTGCGGGTGAAGATCTCCTTGAGCGGCGCCTTGTGCGGCTTGCCGCCCGCGGCCTCCATCCGGCGGAACTCGGGGGTGTCCTCGAGCTTGTTCCGCAGGTAGAGCCCGACCAGGCCCAGCGGCAGTGCGACGAAGAACGGGATCCGCCAGCCCCAGGCGTCGACCTGGTCGGCCGACAGGGAGAGCGTCACGGAGAGCACCACGAGGTTGCCGAGCACGTAGCCGGCCAGCGTGCCGAGCTCGAGGAAGCTGCCGAAGAACCCTCGGCGCTTCGTCGGCGAGTACTCGGCGATGAACGTCGCCGCTCCGCCGTATTCACCACCGGTGGAGAAGCCCTGGATGATCCGCAGCAGCAGGATCGCGATCGGGGCCGCGATGCCCATGCTGTAGCCGCCGGAGTACGTCGGCAGGACGCCGACCAGGAAGGTGCAGCCGGACATCAGCAGGATCGTGATGGCCAGGACCCTCTTGCGGCCGATCTTGTCGCCGAGCGGCCCGAAGAACGCCCCGCCGAACGGCCGCACGATGAACCCGACCGCGAGCAGCGCCAGTGACTTGAGCACGGCGTTGCCCTCGCCGGGGAAGAACTCCGAGCCGATGCTGACGGCGATCGCACCCGAGGTGAAGACGCCGTAGTCGTACCACTCGGTCGCGTTGCCCATCGCGGACGCCCACACGGCGCGTTTGACGGTTCTCTCGTCCGCCTGGGGTTTGCCCGTCGTTGCTGCTGGTTCGCTCATGCCGGCGACAACCTCCTCCGTGCAGTGCCCATTGGGCCGTTCGAGCTCATCCGCTCAGTCTTGCCCGGTCGGCCGGGGTCGGCAGCCTGAGCCGGAGATCTTCTACGGTGGGGAACTTTCCGGCTACTGAGAGGTATACGTTGCCTGCTTACGGCACGGGTCGGACGCGCCGGGCGGCTACCCGCGAGTTAACGTCAGCGCATGAGTCGTGTTTCTCAACCCTGGCCGCCGGTGCAGGTCGAGCCGGCCGTCCCGCACCCGAAGGCGCCGGCGCCGGGCACCGAGCTCGGCGTCCACTTCAGCGAGTGCTTCGGCTGCGGCGACGAGGCCGACGCCGGGCTGCACCTGCGCTCGACGGTCGGCGAGGGCCAGGTCATCCACTCGCGGTTCACCGTGACCGCGGCGCACCAGGGCGCCCCCGGCCTCGCCCACGGCGGCCTGCTCGCCTGCGCGTTCGACGAGGCCCTCGGGTCGACGGTCGGCAACCTGATGCGCCGCCCGGCGGTGACGGGCAAGCTCGAGACGGACTTCCGCCGTCCGGTCCCGGTCGGCTCGACGCTGTTCATCGCGGCCCGGCTGGACGGCATCGCGGGCCGCAAGATCTACGTCAGCGCCGACGGCCGCCTCGACGCGGAGGACGGCCCGATCGCGGTGAGCGCGCGGGCGCTGTTCATCGTCGTGGGCTTCGAGCACTTCAGCACCCACGGCGACTCCGAAGCGCTGGAGAAGCTGGCGGCGCAGCACGAGAAGAACCAGCAGCGCCAGCGCGAAGAGCGCGACTGGGAGATCAACCCCTGACGTGGTCGCTCAGGTCAGCGTCCGGGGGCGGATGGCGTTAGCCCGGTCCACGAGCTTCACGCGCTCGTCGACCGTGCTCGCCAGCCGCGCCAGCGCGCGGTAGCACCGCTCGAGCCCGAGCCGCAGCTCCCGCTCGTCCAGCGAACACCCCAGCACCCGCGCGCCCGGCGTGGGTTTGCCCTGCCTGAGCCAGTCGTGCGCGGCTTCGAGCACCCCCGCGGACAGCCGCGTCTGGCGCTCGAGGTCCAGCCGGAGCCGCTCCAACCGGGACGACGCGTCCAGCAGGTCGTGCTCGGTCACCGGCGTCTCGCGGCCGTTCGCCTTGGTCGCCGTGGTCTTGATCTTGATCGCCGCGACCTGCGCGTCGACGTAGTGCGTCGACGACGGCGGGACCGTCTCCAGCACCTCCACGGCGCTGTTGCGCGCGCCCTGCGCGAGGTACACCCGCGCGAGGCCGAACGCCGCGCTGACGTACGTGCGGTCGGTCCGCCAGACCAGCTCGTAGAACCGCGCGGCGGCGAAGTAGTCGCCGACGCCCTCGGCGCTGATCCCCAGCGCGAGCTTCGGCGCGATCTCGCCCGGCAGGTCGTCGTACACGGACTCGAACGCGACCTGCGCGACCCGTGACCGCCCGCCCGCCAGTTCGATCAGGCCGCGGTGCCAGTCGATCCGCCAGTCGTGCGGGAAGCCGTTCTTGATCGCCAGGTACTGCCCGGCCTGCAGCTGCCGCTGCGCCTCGGCCAGCTCGCCCAGCTCGATCCGGGCGCGCACGATCCGCAGCCGCACCTCGATCGACTCGCGCGGCGCGCCGGCCAGCGCCTCGATGGCGCCGCGCGGGTCGAGCGCGGTCGTCGTGGCGAGCACGCCCGCCGCCGGGTCGTCCGTGTCGACCTGCGGGATCGGCAGGCCGGCGACGACCTCGTCCGCGCCGGGCAGCGGCACGCTCCGGCCGGTCTCCGGCACCACCAGCTGCACGCCGAACGTGCGGCTCTCCGGGCCGAACACCGTCGACGCGCCGGGCCGCGGCTTGCCGGTGCCGAGCGCCATGATCTCGCGCAGCACGCCGGTCAGCTGGTCGCCCATCTCCTCGGCGGAGAGGAACCGCCGGTCCGGGTCGGCGTGCGTCGCGCGTCGCAGGAACCGGTAGTACGAACCGAAGAGCGCGAACAGCGGGACGGCGTCCGGGCCGGGCAGCGTCGTCTTGAACTTGCTGGTGTAGCCGGTGAACTCGAAGCTCAGCACCGCGAGCGTGCGCCCGACGGTGAACAGGTCCGACGCGATCGACGCGCCCTGCTTCGCCAGCTCCGGCGCGCTGTAGCCGGTGGTGAAGAACAGCGGGCTCTCGTAGTCGTCCATCCGCCGGACCGCGCCCAGGTCGATCAGCTTCAGCTGCTCGTTGGTCTGGATCACGTTGTCCGGCTTGAGGTCGCAGTAGAGCAGGTTCTGGCTGTGCAGGTACCCGAGCGCGGGCAGGATCTCCAGCCCGTACGCGATGACCTGGCCGATCGGCAGCGGTTCCGGGCGGCGGCTCTCGCGGTGGTGCGCGAGCGCGAGCTGCCGCAGCGACTGGCCGCCGACGTACTCCATGACGATGTAGCCGACGGTCGTCCCGCTGTGGGCGTCCGGGTGCTGCACGAAGTTGTGGATCTTGACGATGTTCGGATGCTCGACCTCGGCGAGGAACCGCTGCTCGTTGGCCGCGGCCGCCATCGCCGTCTGGTCACCGGTGTCGATCAGTCCTTTGAGGACGACCCAGCGGTCGCTGACGTTGTGGTCCTGC
The DNA here is from genome assembly GCF_040682155.1 of Amycolatopsis sp. NPDC051371. Classification (NCBI taxonomy): domain Bacteria; kingdom Bacillati; phylum Actinomycetota; class Actinomycetes; order Pseudonocardiales; family Pseudonocardiaceae; genus Amycolatopsis; species Amycolatopsis sp. NPDC051371. The sequence goes on along the minus strand of NZ_JBFBAG010000030.1, from coordinate 111,867 downwards.
GCCAGGTAGATCCAGCCCAGGCCGCCGTAGGCGAGCGCGCCCAGCACTTCGTACTGGCCGCCGACGAGCTCGTTCGGCTGCAGCTTCGGCACGAACGAGAACGCCGTCCCGCAGTTCTCGCACTTTCCTTCCGGCGAACCGGGTTTGCCGTCCTTGCCGCGGCCGACCTTCGCGCTGCAGCTGCTGCAGAACCGCTTCTCCTCCGACACCATCGGGTTCGTCAGCACCGCCGACGCCGGATCACGCGAGGGGACCGCCGGGACCTCGACGAGCCCGGCACCGAGCCGGCCGCGGCGCGAGCGGGACGTCCGGGACGACGTCCGCCGGCCCGTCCCCGGGAACGAGCCGGAGCCCGAGCCGCTGCCGGTTCCCGTGCCGGTGTGCCGGCCTTCGCTGGTGCGTTCGGGCAGGACGCTTTCGGTGCCCGGGTCCGGCAGCGGGGCGCCCGGGCCGGTGTCCGGCCGCGGCGCCGGCGGCATGATGCTCTGGGTCTCCGGCGCCGGCGCGGCGAGCACGCTCGTCGGCTGCGGCGCGTTCGGGTCGGGGCGGATCGCCTGCGTCGCGGGCTGCACCGCGTGGGTCGCCTGGACCGGCGGCACGACGGGGTTCATGCTGCCCGGCGGGCGGGTCGGATCCTCGGCACCCGGGATCGTCCCGCGCACGGCCGACGGCTGGCCGCGCGGCGGCGTCGGCGGGCGGCGGACGGGCGCGTGGAAGACGGTCTCCTCGCCGCGGGGCGGCTCACCGTCGTCGAGGCGGCCCGAGATCGACGGCTCCGGCGTCTCCCACCGCACCGGTGGCGGCGGCTGCCAGCTCGGCGTCGCCACCTGCGGCTCCTCGTCCGGCGCGGCGTGCCGAGGACGGCGCGGCTCCTCCGACACTGCTACCTCCCAGATCCCCGGCGTGCGGAGACCGATCTTAGTCGCGACGAGCTCACCGGTACTGCGGCGACGGCGGCGAAGCCGGCCCCAGCGAAGGCTCCACCCAGCGGCGGTAGCTGTTCTGCCACGCGTCGCTGCCGCGGATCTTGTCCAGCACGGCGTTGACGTACCTGACCATGTCCTCGTTGTCCTTCGGCACGCCGATGCCGTAGTTCTCCTCGGTGAACGGGTCGCCGACCACCTTCAACGTCGGATCCTGCGCGGCCATCCCGGCGAGGATCGTGTCGTCGGTCGAGACGGCGTCGACCTGCCCCTGCTGGAGCATCACCAGGCAGTCCGACCAGTTGTCCACCGAGACCGGCACCAGCTTGGCCGGGTCCGTGGCGATCTTGGCCAGCGAGGTCGACTTCTTCGCCGCGCACACCCGCTTGCCGCTCAGGTCGGCCAGCTTGGCCACCTTCGACTCCTTCGTGACCAGGATCCGTTGCCCGGCCACGTAGTACACCGACGAGAACTGCACCGACTCCCGGCGCTTGCAGGTGATGCTGTAGGTCCGGACCACGATGTCGACCTGGTGCTGCATCAGGACGTCTTCACGCTGCAACGACGGGATCGCGCGGAACTGCACGCGTCCCTCCGGCGAGCCGAAGATCGACCGGGCGATCTCGTTGACCATGTCGATGTCGAAGCCCTCGAGGTTGCCCGTCGTGGGGTTGCGGAACCCGAACAGGTAGGTCGTCTGGTCGACGCCGGCGATCAGCTTGCCGCGTTCCTTGATCTTCGCCATGGTCGAGCCGTCGGGGGTGCCGGTCCCGTTCGGCGCGAGGCTGACCAGGGGGTTGCAGCTGGTGTCGGTGGCGCCGCCGGCGGTCGAGTCGGGGCCGCCGACGTGCGCGGGCTGCGGCCAGGCCGCGTTGCTCACCGGGGCCGGGTCGACCGGCTGCCCGGGGCTGCCGCAGGCCGCCAGCAGCAGTGCGACGACCGCCAGCGCGCCCGCCCGGACCGTGTTCCCCCGCCTGCTCACCGGTACTCCCTCAGTCGCTCCCGGATCCCCATGCTGACACCCGCCGCGGCGACGACGGCCAGCACGGCCAAGCCGGGCGCGAGCAGCGTCAGCGCGGCCTCGCCACCGTGGGTGTCGTCGAGGAACTCCTGCCTGCCGACGTCGATCGCCGCCTGGAGGCTGTCGTCGAGGTGCCGAAAGGCCGGTGCCGAGCCGTCGGTCTTGTCTTCGAGGACCGCGGCGTCGACGGCTTCCTGGTACGCGCCGGCGTTGTCCTGGTCGCGCACCTGCTTGTGCGCCTTCATCCAGTCGTTCGCGGCCTTCGTCGCGTCGGCGACCTTCGCGGCGCCGTCGCCGTCCTGGATCAGGCCGCGGGCTTCCGCGAGCAGGCCGCCCTGGCCGTCCGGGCCGACCAGCTGGGCCGCGTTGGTGCCGAAGTCCTTCTCGTACGCCGCGCCGTCGCCGCGGGCGACCAGCGTCAGCGTCTCGTCGGCACGGGCCTGCAGCGCGGCGATCCGCGCGCGGACGAGGACGTCGACGCGGTGCGAACCGTCGTCCTGCCCGCTGCCGACCAGGCTGCCCTGCACGACCAGCGCGACCGCGCCCCACAGCAGCGACACCACGACGGCGGCCGTCGCGACGACGAGCCCGACGTTGAGCAGCCGGTTGGTGCGCCGCGTCAGGTAGACCTGGGCCGCGATCAGCGCGGCGAGCAACGCGACCACGAGGATCGTGGCGAGCCACGGGAACCCGGTGGCGCTGTCCTGCTCCTCGATCAGCCGCTCAGTGTCGACGCGGTAGAGGTCCTGCGCGGCGGGCAGGATCTTCGCGCGCATCAGCTCGGACGCTTCGCGGAGGTAGGAGGCGCCGACCGGGTAGCCGAGGCGGTTGTTCGCACGGGCCGTTTCGACGAGCCCGGAGTAGACCGGCAGCGACTGGTTGAGGACGTCGACCGGACCGGCCGCGTCCGCGACGTCGGAGGAGTCGGAAGCGGCCTTCGCGAGCGCGGCACCGGCCTCGGCGATGTCACGCTCGTAGCGCGAGCGGAGCTCGGGCGGCTCGGTGCCGATGGAGAGGAACGCGCTCGCCGCGGTGGCGTCGGCGTCCGAGAGCGACTTGTAGACCTGCTGCGCCGCGGCGGCGAGCGGCTCGCGGTGGTCGATGACGCCGCTGATCGTGTCGTCGCGGTCCTGCACCGACAGCGTCGCGACCAGGCCGGCGACGAGGGCCAGCAGCACCAGTCCGACGGCGATCACGGTGAGCCGGCCCGGGGTGGTCGCGGCGGATTGGATGATCGCGCGCACCCCCTGGCCCGGCAGGTCCAGCAGGCCGAGGAGGCCACTGCGGCTTCCGCCGCGGTCGCGGCCGTCCGGTGGCGACGGCGGTGGGGGTCCCGGCGCGGGCGCCGTGGGACCCGGGGCCGTCGCAGTGCTGGTCATCCCCGATTCCTCCCCGAAAGCCGTACCCGCAGAAGGTAGCCGAGTCACCAGCCGCGCGGGCACGGGCACCGCCCGCTGTCACCAGCACGTGATCTCGGCACCGACCGGTCAGCTCCGGATTTCGGCGTGTACGCACCAGTAGCCGTCGTCTTGGCCCGATTCCAGCGTGCCACCGGCGAGGGCCAGGCGCTCGCGCATGCCGGCCAAGCCGAAACCTTCACTCGTCCGAGTGAATTCGCCGAGCGTGTTGCGGACCTCGAGCCGGACTTCCGCCGGCGTGTACCCCAGCCGCATCCGGACGTCCTCGCCGGGCGCGTGCTTGCCCGCGTTCGTCAGGGCTTCCCGCGCGACGCTCACCAGCGCGACGACCGCCGCGGACGGCAGCGGCCGGGCCTCGCCGTTCGCGTCGAAGCCGACGTCGACGCCGTGGTTGCCGGCGTGCTCGGCGGCCAGCGCGGCGAGCGCCTCGGCCAGCGGCGGGACGTCCCGGCGTAGCGCGGCGACGGCGTTGCGCGCTTCGGCCAGCCCGTCGGCGGCCAGGCGCCGCGACCGCCGGACCGACCGCAGTGCACCGTCCACATCGGACCGCTCGGTGAGCAGCGCCTCGGCGAGCTCGAGCTGGACCCCCAGCGCGCCCAGGGAATGCGCCAGGACGTCGTGGATCTCGCGGGCGATACGCGTGCGTTCGTCGAGGGCGGCGGCGCGCGCGTGTTCGGCCTGCGCGAGCCGCGTCTGTTCGAGCAGCGCCTCCGCCTGGTTGGCCTGGACCTCGTACTGGCGGCGGTTGAGCCCGACCAGGACGAGCAGCAGCATCACGGCGGCGTCGGCCAGCGCGGCGCCTGCCGAATGCCCGGCGACCAGGTGCGCTGTGACCGCGAGCGCGATGTCGAGCAGGCCGATCCCGAGGATCACGCCGACGCTCACCGTGGTCAGCGCCGCGAGCCGGCCGAGCGCGATGACGGACAGGAGGATCGCCGAGGAGTCCCCGGCCCGGCCGACGAGCGCCGCCGGCAGCGCGCTGGCCACGGCGAGCAGGGCGGCCGCCGTCTTCGGCCGCCGGGACGCGAGCACGACGAAGCCGAGCCAGCAGGCGCTCGCGACGCCGTAGGCCGTCCAGATCCGCGGGTCCGGCTCGCGCGCGGTCACCAGCGTCCCCGCGACGAACAGGGTGCCGAGGACCTGCACCACGAGCCAGCTCGGCGCGATGGTGTCCGGCAGCAGGGGGCGTTTCGGCACGTCCCCCATCTTCCCCGCCGAGATCAGCCGCGGATGGCGGGGGCGAGCGAGTGCGGCAGCACCTCTTCGGGGCTCGGCGGGCGCCGGACCAGCACTTCGACGTCGTCGGCGAAGCGGTACGGCTTCGCGCCGAGGATGCCGCCGAAGTGGCGCCGCAGCCGGGACATCTCGGCGCGGACGGTGACCGTGCGGCCCGCGTCGCCGAACAGGTCGGACGACAGCTCGGACGCCGAGCGGCCGGCGGGGTGGCTGGCCAGCACGTACAGCATCTCGGCGTGGCGCGGGCTGAGCCGGTGCGTCCAGGTCCCGGCCGCGCCGGCCACGGTCAGCTCGGGTTCGCGCGGCGACCGGACGTCGAGGACGACGCGGGTCGGCGGCGCGGCGTCGTTCTCGGCCGGGCGGATCAGCCAGCCGCCGGGCACGGGCTCGACCGCGCAGTGGCCGTACGCCGGCAGCCAGACCCCGCCCGGGGCGAGGTTCGCGGGCAGCGCGATCCGGTCGACCGGCGCGAGCCCGGCGGCCGCGGCGACCCAGCCGTGTTCGTCGGCGACGACGGCCTGGCCGCCGACCTTCGCGAGCACCGGGACGGCGAAGCCCCGCAGCCGTTCCAGCTCGGTGAGGTGGGTGGTGCGCAGCTGGGACTCCGCGAGCCGCGTCACGGCGTCGACCAGCGCCAACGTCGTCGCGTGGACGGTCGAGGCCGGGCCGGAGAGGTCGACGACGCCGAGCAGCCTGCCGTCGCGCGGGTCGTGCAGCGGCGCGGCGGCGCACGTCCAGGAGTGGTGCGAGCGGACGTAGTGCTCGGCGGCGTACATCTGGACAGGGCGACGGGTGACCAGCGCGGTGCCGATCGCGTTGGTGCCGACGGCTTCCTCCTGCCAGTCGACGCCTTCGACGAACCCGAGCCGATCGGCGCGGCGGCGGACCGCGGCGCTGCCGTCGCGCCAGAGCACGTGGCCACCCGCGTCGGCGATCACCATGATGTGCGCGGCCTGCTCGGCGAGGCTGATCAGGCCGCCGCGCAGCGTCGGCAGCGCCTCGGCCACCCCGCTCGTGCGGCGGCGCGCTTCCAGCTCTCCGACGGTCAGGACGGGCGCGGCGGACCGGCTGTCGGGATCCATGCCGAGGCGGCGCATCCGCTGCCAGGACGCGTCGATGACCGGCCGTGGCCGACTGGGCAGGTCCTTGCCGGTCAGGGCCGCTTCGTGCACCCGCGCGAGGGCACGCGCGTGCCGCCGGGGGTCCACCCCGGCAGGCAACGCTGCCTCGAGGTCTCGCTGCCCCAACCGCCGCTCCTTGCGCTCCGCCTCCTCAGTCTGCCTTTTCGGTCCGCTGATCGGAAGGTGGCGACGATCTCAGGCCGTGAGCGCGGCGATCACGGGGTTCGGAGCTTCCAGGTGCACCAGGCGCCCGGTTCGTCCACTGTGGACAGTAGCCGGGCCGGCCGGATCACCGCCGGTACTCCACGACCGCCTTCGCCGCGTTGAGGACCTTCTGCGCGTCCGGGATGTAGAGGTCCTCGAGCGCGTCGGAGAACGGGACGGGCGTGTGCGGCGGCGTCACCATCTCGATCGGGGCCCGCAGCGAACCGAAGGCGTCCTTCGCGACGAGCGCGGAGATGTCCGTGGCGAGGTTGCAGCGCGGCGAGGCCTCGTCGACGACGACCAGGCGTCCGGTGTTTTCGACGCTTCCGAGGATCGTGCCGGTGTCGAGCGGGCTGGTGGTGCGCGGGTCGATGACCTCGGCTTCGATGCCGGTGCTCGCCAGCTCCCTCGCCGCTTCCTCGGCGACGGCGACCATGCGGCCGATCGCGACGATCGTGACGTCACCGCCGTCGCGCACGACGTTGGCCTCGCCGAACGGGATCGTGTAGCTCTCCTCCGGGACGTCGCCGCTGGCGTCGTAGAGGGCCTTGTGCTCGCAGAAGATCACCGGGTCGTCGTCGCGGATGGCCTGGATGAGCAGGCCTTTCGCCTCGTACGGGCTCGACGGCACGACGACCTTTAGTCCCGGGATGTGCGTGAAGATCGGGTACAGGCACTGCGAATGCTGCGCGGCGGCCCGCAGCCCGGCGCCGTACCTCGTCCGGATCACCACCGGCGTCCGCGCGTGGCCGCCGAACATGTACCGGAACTTGGCCGCCTGGTTGAAGATCTGGTCGAAGCAGACGCCCATGGAGTCGATGAACGTCAGTTCCGCGACCGGCCGTTGCCCACGGGTCGCGGCGCCGATCGCCGCGCCGACGAAGGCGGACTCGGAGGTCGGCGTGTCGAGCACGCGGCCGGGGAACTTGTGAACCAGGTCTTTCGTGCCGCCGCGGACTTCGCCCCAGGCGTCGCCGCCGCCCGCGTCGTCCTCACCCATGACGATGACCAACTCGTCGCGCTCCATCTCCTGGGTGAGCGCCTCGCTGATCGCCTCGCGGTAGCTGATCGTCCTGGCCATGACCGGGCCCTCCTCAGTACGACACGTAGACGTCGGTCTCGAGGTCTTCCTTCGTGGGTTTCGGCGCGGCCTTGGCCTCGGAGACGGCGTCCTCGATGAGCTTCGCGATCTCGGCGTCGATGTCGTCGAAGACCTGTCCGGGCAGCTCACCGCTGTCGGTGACGCGTTCCCGGAACCGGGTGAGGCAGTCGATGTTCTCGCGGGTGTCGGCGGTTTCGCCGGCCCGGTAGGTCTGCCGGTCGCCTGCGAAATGCCCGTAGTGGCGAGTGAACTTGATCTCGATGAGCGTCGGGCCACCGCCGTCGCGAGCGCGTTCGACGGCCTCCCCCGCGGCTTCGTGGACGGCGAAGAAGTCGAATCCGTCGACGATCACGCCCGGCACGCCGAACCCGGCGGCGCGGTCGGCGATGTTGTCCGAGGCGACGGACCAGGTGCTCGACGTCGCTTCGGCGTAGCCGTTGTTCTCGGCGATGAAGAGGGCGGGGAGGTCCCAGACCGCCGCGAGGTTCAGCGCTTCCAGGGTCGTCCCCCGGTTGCCGGCGCCGTCGCCGAAGAAGGCGACGCCGACGCCGCCGGTGTTCTGCTGTTTCGCGGCGAGGGCGGTGCCGCAGATGAGCGGCGGGCCGCCGCCGATGATGCCGTTCGCGCCGAGCATGCCCTTCGAGAGGTCGGCGATGTGCATCGAGCCGCCCTTGCCGTGACAGGATCCTGTCTTGCGACCGTAGATCTCGGCCATCATGGCCTTGACGTCGACACCCTTGGCGATGCAGTGGCCGTGACCGCGGCGGGTGCTGGCGACGGCGTCGCGGTCGTCGAGATGGGCACAGACACCGGCGGCGGAGGCTTCCTCACCGGCGTAGAGGTGCAGGAACCCGGGGATTTCGCCGGTCGCGAACTCGTCGTGCACCCGCTCTTCGAACGCTCGGATCGTGCGCATCACGCGATACGCCTCCCGCAGGGTGTCCGTCATCTTCGACGCTCCTTCCCTTGTTCGGTTTCGGTGCGCAACAGCCCTTTCCGTGCCGCTTCCGCCATCGCCGCCCGGACGTCCACGACCCACGGACCATCCGGCTTGAGCTCGACGAAGGCGCTTTCGCCGGTCTTCAGTTCGAGTTCGCGCTCGCCGTCCAGCGCGATGACACCGCCCGACGCGGCGAGCTCGACGCGCATCCCGGGTGTGAGCACACCCCACCCGCGCACCCCGACGGGCCGCACGAGCCCGGGCGCGATGGGCGCGTGCACGACGTACGGCGTTTCGTCGACGGGCCCGAGCTGCAGCGCGACACCGTCCGGGCTCGACCGAGGGCTGGGACACAACTGTCCGGGCACGCTGGACAAACCGATGCCGTCGGGTTCGGCGAAGGTGCAGTAGAGCTCAGTGAGCGAGGCGGGATCCCACAGCACCCTCGCCCCGATGTGCCGGCTCGACGAGACGCAGACATCCACGAGCGCGATCTCACGACGCGCCTTCGTGACGACTTCGAGAACGCTGACGCGATGCGTGACGAGATCGGGATCGACCTGCCCGGAGGCGATCAGCCCGGCCGCCAGCCCGGCGACGGTCGCCTCCCGCATCTGCGGGAACGCGTTGTTGGTCCCGGTGGAGAGGGCGAGGATCGGAACGTCTTCGCAGGCCGCGGCGGCGACGCGGGCGGTGCCGTCCCCGCCGAGCACGACGATGACCCCGGCCCCGGCTTCGACCATCCGGCGCACGGCATTGGTCGTATCGGCGGCGGTGCCGGTGAGGGGATCGTCGTCGCAGAAGTCGACCGTGGGCCAGCTCCCGCCTCGTCCGAGAGCCTTGAGAACCGCGGCGGAGATGCCCCCGAGATCGGTGGAGACCAGGGCCCGGTCAAGGCCGGTCACCGCGAAGGCGGCCAGCAACCGCTGGACCATGTTCGCCTTTTCCGCGGTGGGGAACACCGAAGCCTGTGCGACCAGCCGGCGGATGTCCCGCCCCGAAGCGGGATTCGCGACGATCCCCGCCACCGTCTCGCCCAACCTGACCTCCTGTCAGCGCACCGGAGAACAGAAGACTCCGTCGCGGGCTGAAAGGGAAGGGTTGCAGGGCGTTGCAGTGTGCACAGGGGGCTGCGGCTCGCTCAACGGTGCCGCGAGCCAGGCCGACGCATGACCCGGTCACGGCTGCTCACCGCGCGCCGTGTCGCGCCATCGCCCCTGCCTGTGCACCTGCGCGCCGATGTCGCCGGCGCGGCCGCGCTCCGCTCACCCTGCGGTGCAGGTGCCGCGGACGACCGCTCGACTGAGCCGGAGATCACACTGACGCTGGATCTCCAGTGGACTGTCCAAGGCGGAAACAAACCGAGGTCGACCGTCGACGAAGGAGCTACGAGACCAGGCTCGCCGTGCCCTCGTAGGAGAAGCCGGCCTCCTCGACCGCGGCGCGCACGTCTACCTCGGCCAACGGGCTGTCGGCGCGAACGACCACCCGGCCGGTCGCGACGTCGACCTCCACTTCGGTCACTCCCCGCAGACCGGTGAGTTCTTCGGTGACCGACTGCGCGCAGTGTCCGCAGCTCATCCCGGAGACGGTGTACCCGTGCTCGATCATGGTGTGCAGCATACGAAAAGGGCCGCCACCCCGAACGGGTGACGGCCCTTCCCCAAGATCAAAGTCAGATCACGGTGACCGACGTGGCCTGCGGGCCCTTCTGGCCCTGGCCGATCTCGAACTCGACGCGAGCGTTCTCTTCCAGGCTCTTGAAGCCGTTACCCTGGATCTCGCTGTAGTGAACGAAGACGTCGCCGCCACCGTTGTCGGGGGTGATGAAGCCGAACCCCTTCTCGGAGTTGAACCACTTCACAGTGCCCTGAGTCATCAAAATCTCCATATGCAACCACAAAACAGGAAGCCACTTCGGCGCCCCGGGTCAACACCCGAGCGGTTTGCTTCCTCGGCGAGGAGACACTACGCCCGCTGATTCTGCGAGCGTGACTCAACACGAACACAAAAATCTAGACCAACGACAGTAAAGCACACCTTGAGTAGGGCGGACAAGCCGTCGTCACCGAACAGGGTGAGCTATTCACCACTCGCCGGGCGCAGCCCCTCCCCGCTGAAGGGCGACCGCCAGGTGGTGTCGCGCTCGGCGGCGACCACGGCGTCGTCGTGGGCCTCGGCGCTGGCGCTGAACAGCACCGGTACGACGCCGGAGGACTTCCGCGCTGGTTCGGATGCGTGCTGGTGATCGGTCACGTCGAAACTCCCCTCGTTCCCTGCCCGCTTCTCGCGGGTCATGACCGTGATGGTGCCATGCGGCACCGACAGAAACCGGTTGTTTCCCGCCGGGACCCGGCCGGGAAGGTTCAGCGCGAACCACCACCGGAACAACGCCAGATTACCTGAGCCGCCGCCGTGCTACCACACAACTTCCCGGCGTTTTCCGAAGCGAAACCGAGCAAACCCTTACTGGGCGGGCGGTTGCGGACGCGCTTGCCCGAGCAGGGCCGAAAGCCGCACGTCGGGGGTCACCACGTCCGGGTCGGTCCGCACGTCGATGACGCACGGGCGCTGCCGCACCAGCGCGCTGGCGATGATGGGCTCGAGCTCCTCACGATCGTCCACCGTGTACCCGGCCGCGCCGAGTCCACGCGCCCACGAGGCGAAATCCGTCAGCGGGATGGACACCCCGGACAGCCTGCCGTGCGTGCGGGCCTGGTGCATGGCGAGCGCGCCGTGCACGCCGTTCTGGAAGACGACGACCATCACCGGCGCCCGGTACCGCACGGCCGTTTCGATCTCCTGACCGGTCATCAGCGTCCCCGCGTCGCCGACCATGGCCACGACGGTGCGCCGCGGCTCGGCCAGCTTCGCCGCCACCGCGGCCGGCACGGCGTAGCCCATCGCGGCGTTGCTCGGGCCGAGCTGGCTGCGCGGCGCGGTGAAGCACCAGTACCGGTGCATGAACTGCGCGAAGTTGCCGGCGTCGCTGGTCACGATGGTGTCCTCGGGCGCCAGCTTCCGCAGCGCGCGGACGACGTCGACCGGGTGCACCCGGGTGTTGCCGCTCGTGTCGGGCGGGGTCATGAAGGTGTGGACGGCCGCGTTCGCCGCCGAAGCCCGCCGCGTCCGCGGCGACGCCACCTCGCGCAGCTCCCTCAGGAACGGCTCGACCTCGGAGTCGACGCGGAAGGTCAGTCCGCGCCGCCGCGAGCTGACGTCGATGCCGGTGCCGACCAGGATCAGCGTCTGCTGGGCCGTCGGGTAGCGGTAAGCCTGGGTGGTGACCTCGTCGAGCTGGGTGCCGAGGGCGAGGACCAGATCGGCCCGTTCCAAGGCGTCCAGCTGCCGCGCCGGGATGCCGAGCCCGAGGTGGCCGGCGTAGCGGGCGTGGTTCTCCGGGAAGGCGTCCTGCCGCCGGAAGGCGTTGTAGACGGGCAGCGCGAGCTCGTCGGCGACCGCGATCAGCTCGTCGCGCGCGGACCGCGCCCGGCCGCCGACGATGACCACGGGGTACTTCGCCTCGTCCACCAGTTGCGCGACGGCGTCCGCCGAACGGCCCAGCGTGCCGGAAGCCGGCGGCCGGACCCGCGCCATCGGCTTCGCCGCGTCGTAGGGCATCCCCCAGACGTCGCAGGGCACGCCGAGCACGACCGGCCCCGGCCGTCCCTCCTGCGACGTGGTCAGCGCGTGCGCGAGCAGGCTGGGCAGGCTGTCCGGGTCGGTCACCCGCAACGTCGACTTGGCGATCGACTCGAACATCGCCGTCAGGTCCGACGTGGGCAGCTCCCCGGACGACGACGGCACCGGCTCGGTCGCCGGCGTCTCCAGCAGCACGACCATCGGGGTTTCGTCCTGGTACGCCGTCTGGACGCCGATCGCCAGGCTCGCCGCGCTCGGCCCCCGGCTGGCGAGCAGCACGGCGGGCCGTTCGGTCAGCTTGCCCTCTGCCTCCGCCATGAACGCCGCGCCCGCGTCGTGGCGCGCCGAGACCAGCGTGATCTCCCGCTCCCGTTGCAGGGCGTCGAGCAGTTCCAGGAAAGACTCGCCGACCACCGCGTACACGCGGCGGACCCGCGCCTCGGTCAGGATCCGCACGGCCGTCTGGGCGACGGTCGCTCCCAGTTGGTATCTAATGAGGAGAGCTTAGGCGGGCACCGTTCAGTGCAGTCAAGTGATCTTCGCCGAAACCCGGTAAGGATGGGCTGAATGTCCGCTTTGACCGACTGGTAGCCGATCAAGGGAGCGAGGGCCGTAGTCTTGACCGCGACCGAACATGAAACCGTTTTTACTTACGGTGCACCGGCGTTGAAGTACGGCACCGGCGCCAGCGACGAGATCGGCTACGACCTCACCCAGTACGGCGTGCACCGCGTGCTCGTCGTCACGGATCCGCAGGTCGCCGCGACCGGCTGGCCGCGCCGCATCGCCGACGGGATCGCGGGCTACGGCATCGAAGCCGAGATCTTCGACGGTGTACACGTCGAACCCACCGATGTCAGCATGCAGAAGACGGTTGACTTCGCCCGCGGAACCGGTCCGTACGACGCCTTCGTCGCCGTCGGCGGCGGGTCGGCCATCGACACCGCCAAGGCGGCGAACCTGCTCACCAGCAACGACGGTGAGCTCATGGACTACGTCAACGCACCGGTCGGCGGCGGCCGCGCGCCGGACCGCCCGCTGAAGCCGCTGGTCGCCGTTCCCACAACCACCGGCACCGGTTCGGAGAGCACCACGGTCTGCGTGCTCGACGTGCTGTCCCTGCGCGTCAAGAGCGGGATCAGCCACCTGCGGCTGCGCCCGACCCTCGCCGTCGTCGACCCCCGGCTCACCGTCAGCCAGCCGGCCGGCGTGACCGCTGCCAGCGGCATGGACATCCTCTGCCACGCCGCGGAGAGCTACACCGCGAAGCCGTACACCGAGTTCGAACGCAAGCGCCCGGAGCAGCGCGTGCCGTACTGCGGCTCGAACCCGCTGGCCGACATGTTCGCCGAGCAGTCGCTGCGGCTCCTGTCGTGGGCCCTCCCGGCCGCCGTGCGCGACGGCGACGACCTCAAGGCGCGCGAAGCCATGGCCCTGGCCGCGACGTTCGCCGGGCTCGGGTTCGGCAACGCCGGCGTCCACATCCCGCACGCCAACGCGTACCCGATCGCCGGCCAGGTCCGGGATTTCCACCCGGACGGCTACCCGGGCGAAGAACCCATGGTGCCGCACGGCATGGCCGTGTCGCTGACCGCGCCCGCGGCGTTCCGCTTCACCTTCGACGCGGCGCCGGACCGCCACCTGCGCGTCGCGCGCCTGCTGGCGCCCGACTTCGAGTGGCCCGGCGACTTCGCCGACCACCTGCCCGCGGTGCTGATCGACCTGATGCGGCGGATCGGCATCCCGGACGGCATCGGTGCCGTCGGTTACGCGGAGTCCGATGTGGACTCGCTGGTCGAGGGAACGCTGAAGCAGCAGCGGTTGCTGGCCACCGCACCGCGCGAGGCGTCCGAAGAGGACCTTGCCGGCATCCTGCGCGAGTCGGTTTCACTGTGGTGAACGGCTACCCGCACTGGCAGACGATTCCGTTGCGCTGGAAGGACAACGACGTCTACGGGCACGTCAACAACGTGGTGCACTACTCGCTGATGGACACCGTGATCAACACGTGGCTGATCGAGCAGGGCGGCCTCGACATCGAAGCCGGGGAGGAGATCGGGCTGTGCGTCGAGTCGCACTGCGGCTATCACTCATCGGTTTCCTTTCCTGGAGCGTTGCGGGTGGGCTTGCGCGTGGCACACCTCGGGAAGTCCAGCGTGCGCTACGAGATCGGCATGTACGCCGCCGACGAGTCCCTGGTCGCCGAAGGGCACTTCGTGCACGTCTTCGTGGACCGCGAGTCCCGCCGGCCGACACCACTCGCCGGCAAACTGCGTGAGGCGCTGGAAGCACTGCGACCCGGATGACGTCGACCGCCTGCGGTTCACCTCCTCTCTGACGGTGCCGGTTCCGGGCCGGGTTCTTCCCGCGCTTCCGATCATGCACGACGGCACCGACAGAACCGGTCGGACGGCGCAAGTTGTCCACAGGCGTGGAAAAGATCGGCGAGTTGTCCACAGATTCGCGACGAGGGGTTTCCCGACCGCTCGATGGCGATAATCTGGAAGCCCGATGAGATACGTCCACAGTGGACGGGCAGTCAGCTCACTCGAGCGGCTCGCGACACGGATGGCGGCCTAGGCGTCGATCCGGTGGCACCGTTGTGAGAAGGCGGCCCGCTCGTGGCTCCGTTGCCCGCAGGCATGCCGGCGGCGGTCCCCACGTCCACAGATGGATCAGCAGTAGCTGCGGCTCCGTCGCCGGCAGGCGCCCCGGAGACGACCGCAGACCCTGTGCCCACTGACGGATTCGCAGTGGTCGCGCACCCGTTGCCGGCAGGCGCCCCGCCAACGGTCGCGCCACTGCTCGCAGGCGGCAAGCCCCCGGTACCGGCCGGTTGGCTGCCTGCACCCGCGGTCGGCTCGGCACCGGTGGCTGGTTCCCCAGCCACCGGTGTCGCCCAGGCCTGCATGAGTTCGGCGTACCGCGCCGACCTGGCCAACAGGTCGGTGTGGCGGCCCAGTGCGGTCTCGCGGCCGTCCATGACGAGGACGCGATCCGCGCGCAACGCCGAGGAAAGCCGGTGCGCGATCACCACCAGGACACCACCCCGCGCGGCGAAGGCCCGCTCCGCGCGGGCCTCCGACACCGGGTCGAGATGGGAGGTAGCTTCATCGAGGATCACGAATTCAGCCGAGCTGGCATACACCCTGGCCAGCGCGAGCAACTGCGCTTCGCCCGCGGAGATACCTTCGCCGCCGTGACCGATTTCGGCGTCTAGACCGCCAAGGCGTCGAAGCAGCGCGCCCGCGCCCACCGCGTCCACGGCGGCCGACAGCGCATCGTCCGAAGCTGACGACGCGAAGAGGCCGACGTTGTCCCGCACTGTTCCCGCGAAGACGTACGCCTCCTGCGGGATCAGCGCCACGAGCTCGTGGCGGAGCGCCGCGGGCACGTCCCGGACCGGGACGCCGCCCAGCAGCACGCGGCCTTCCTGCGGCGTCAACATCCCGGTCAGCAAGCCGGCCAATGTCGACTTGCCGATGCCACTCGGCCCGACGACGGCGAGGTGCTCCCCCGGTCGCAGGCCCAGGTCCAGCCCACGGACCACGGGCTCGGCCGTCGCGCCCCAGCCGAACGTCAGGCCGCGGACCTGGACGTCGCTGCCGCGCGGGGTCGCCGTGCCGTCGGGCACGACGGGTAGCTCGGCCGTCTCCGCCAGCCTGCGGAGCGCGACCAGCAGGCGCAGGACGACGGTGCCGGCCGTGGCCGCCAGGCCACGCAGGGCCGGTTGCATCGTCGTGGCCAGGTAGACCAGCGCGCCGAGCGCCGCACCGGCGGTCAGTTCGCCACGTGCCACCAGGCCCGGCGCCAACGCCAGCGCGAGCAGCAACGGGACGAACCCGCCGAGCGAGATCACCAGGGCCCGGAGGGCACTCGACCGCGCCACACGGATCGCGGCCGTCGCCTGCTCGTCGACCGCGTCGTACATCGCGAGCGCGGCGATCGGCTCGGCACCGCAGGCCACGATGTCGCGCATCCCGGCCAGCGATGCACCCGCCGTCGCGGCCGTGTGCTCGTCGGCCAGGGCCAGCGCGCGCTGGCGACGGGCGAGAGAAGGAAGGAGGCAGACGAAGACGACCAACGAGACGACCACCGGCACCGCGACCGGAATCACCAGCGCGCCGGCGACCGTCACGAGGCCGGCGAGCGCGGACGCCGTCGTCACCAGCATGCCGCGGGCCTGCACCAGCAGACCGGCGGTCGCGTCGCGGACCACCTCGACGTGCTGGGTGATCCGGGCGACGCCGCTGGAGTCCGGCTGGTTGCGCGGCGGGGACTCGTCGTGCAGCACGCCACGGACGACCGCGGTCACCAGTGCGTCGCGCAGCGGCTCGACCACCTTGCCGAGCTGGTGCCACACCATCCGCGAGCCGAACGCGCCGAGCACGGCGGCGAGCCCGAACAACGTCAGCCAGCCGAGGCCGGCCGCCGGGTCGCCGACCGAGAAGCCACGATCCACGGACAGCTCGACGAGCCGTCCCGAGAAGAAAGCAGGTACGCCTTCGAGCAGCGAACAGACGAGCAACACCACACCGCCACGCCACTGCCCGGCGAGAGCGGACCAGTACAACCGGCGCAGGCTCACTCGTCGTCCTCCGTGAAGACACCCCGGTAGCCCGGCTCCTGCCAGAGGGCGGCGTGGGGGGCCACCGCGCGGATCCGGCCCTCCTCGAGCCAGACCACCAGGTCGGCGCGGGCGGCGGTGCCCGCGCGATGGGTCACGACGACGCGGGTACGGCCAGGCAACGCCCCGGCCAAGGCGCGCTCGACCGCGGCCTCGGTGACCGTGTCGAGGCTGGCCGTGGCGTCGTCGAAGATCAGGACGCGCGGGTTGTGCACGATCGCGCGGGCCAGACCGAGCCGCTGGGCCTCGCCGCCCGAGAGCGGCGTCTCGGCCAAAGGCGTGCGGTAGCCATCGGGCAGGCGGACGACGACCTCGTCGACCTGCGCGGTCCGGCACGCGTTGCGGACGGCGGACTCGCCGGCCCACGTGCCGTAGCCGACCGCGTCAGCGACCGTGGCGCCGAGCAGCGCGGGCCGTTCGAAGGCGTAGCCGACGACCGCGCGCAGCTCCTCACGACGGAGGCGCTCGAGCGGACGACCGTCGAGCAGGACCTGGCCTTCGTCAGGCGTGATCAGGCCGCCGAGCACGCCGGCCAGCGCGGACTTGCCCGCGCCCGACCGGCCGACGACCGCGAGGTAGGTGCCGCCGTCGATGCGCAGGTCGATTTCCGCCAGCGCGCCCGTGACGCCGATGTGACGGAGGTCGACGGTGCCGTCGCCGGGCAGGAGCGGGAGCTTGCCGGACACGGGTTCGGGCTCGTCGAGGACCTCGACGAGCCGTTCGGCGCAGCCGCGTGCCCGGGACAGCGCGGTGAGCAACGGGATCTGGGTGACCAGGCCGAGCGCGAGGGTCACGTAGCCGAGCGTCGCGACGACGTCGCCGACGCTGAGCCGGCCGGCGAGCACGCCGAAGCCGGCCGCGGCCAGCACGCTCAGCTCGACCGCTGGTGTCAGGAGTCCGGCGCGCCAGACCATGCGGGCCTGCGTGCGCCAGATGCCGAGCCCGGCCATGCCCAGCTTCGGCAGGGGCCGCAGCACGCGCTCGGCTTCGCGGTCGGCTGTGCCGGACGCCGCGATCGTGCGGAGGCCGGCGACGGCGTCGACCATCCGGGCTGCGAGTTCGCCGGAAACCTGCTGGTAGGCGAGGACGTCGTCGGCGGTGTGCTTGAGGTGACTGCGAGCGAGCAGCAGCGCGAACGGGATGCTGCCGAGGAAGACGAGCGCCAGCCGCCAGTCGAGCAGGGCGAGCAGCACCACTGCGCCGGAGGAGATGACCAGCATCGAGCCGCACTGGACGACGATCGTCACGATGCCGCCGGCACCGACGCAGTCGCCGGTGAGCCTGCTGATCGCGTCGCCCTCGGCAAAGCGTGAACGGGCGCCGAGCGCGAAGAGCTTGTCGGAGAGCGTGCGGCGCAACCACGCGGACGCGGTCGCCGTCACGCGGGTGGTCAGGATCCCGCCGACGACGTCGGCCGCGATCTCCGCGCCGCCGACGAGCAACAGCCACGAGACTTCGGGCCGGCTCGGGCGGCCCGCGACCACGGCGTCGACCGCGGCCGCGAGCGCGCCGGGAAGGAGCAGCCCCGCCGCGGTGGCGACCAGGGCGGTGACGATTACGGCGGCGAGTCGCGATCGGTCGAGGCCGGCTACCCGGACCAGCAGCCGATCGGCGGAGCCGCGCATCTCACTCCTTCGGACGAGGTACCGCCGGGGCGGTACCGGGGCCACAATGAACGTGCGGGAGCGGCGCACTTGGCCTGTGCCGCTCCCGCACCGTTCACCTAGGCACTACTTGCCGGCGGACTGCCAGGTCAGTGGCAGGTCAGCAGCGAGATCGTGCTGTTGGTGCAGGAGGCCAGCAGGCTCAGGTTCGACGGCGCGCCGCCCCCGCCGCCGTGCCCACCGTTGAGCACCTCGGGGGTCTCCAGGGCCTGCAGCTCCAGAACGAGTTCCATGGTGTTCCTTTCCTCGGTTTTTCGTGCCCGCCGGTCGTCAGCGACCGGAGGTGTGTGGGGACGGCGTGCTGCCCAGGAAGGGCAGCACCTCCTTGCCGTCCAGGAGGGCGGCGAGCGCGAGGAGGATCCCCGCGCCGCCGGTGTTGACGTCCATCGACAACCGCAGCAGCTGGTTGCCGGGGAAGGCGAGGCCGCCGCGGAACGGGACCGCGTACCAGGCCAGCCGGGCCAGGTGCAGGTCGATCGCGTCGCGGACGCGCTGGTCGGGTTCGGCGCCCATGCCGAGGGCGACCGCGAGCCCGAGCCGGCCGTAGAGCAGGCCGGGGTGGATCACGAACTCGCCGCGGCACGATTGACGCAGCTCGGGCAGGCTTTCGCAGGCGACAGCGTCCGGGCGGTGCCGGGCCAGCTGCTCGGCGACCACGAGGATTCCCGCGCTGCCGATGGCGGCGTACGGGAGGGTGCGCGTGGCACCGTCGCGGACCTGCAGTGACGCGTCGTCGGCGAGCACGCATTCTTCGAGGTCACGGCACAACGCCTGGTCGGCGAACGCCAGCCACGCGGGCTCGCCGGTGCTTTCGAAGAGCCGGATGAACAGCAGCGCCGGACCGGACCAGCCGGACAGCAGGCCCGCGCGGGCGAACTTCCCGGGCGGCGCGGCGGTTTCGAGCGCCTCGGCCAGCCGGACGGCGGTGGAGAGTGCCTGCCGGCCGAACTCGTTGTCCTGCCGGGCCGCGGCGAAGTGCAGCTGCGTCAGTCCGATGCCGGCCAGTCCGCCCTCGAGCGCGTGGTCGGTGGTCTGCTCGACGAGGCGCGCCGACGATGCCAGCAGCCGGCTCGCCTCGTCGTGGTGGCCGAGGTTCTCCAGCACGTACGCGATGCCGTAAGTGCCGTCGTAGAACCCGGGCCGGGTCGGCGGGTCACGGCGGACCGAGTCGATCAGCCAGCGCTCGTGCTCGGGGAACCGGCCGGCGCCGGCGACGTCGAGGGCGTGCAGCACGCCCGCGGCACCGACACCGAAACAGGCGCCGCCGACCCGGAACTGCTCGATGTCGCCCGGGAACAGCCGGTCCTGGCGCTCGGGAGTCGCGCTGGCCAGGATCGCCTCGGCGATCTGCTTGCGGACCAGCGGCCAGTCCGGCTTCTCCTGGTCGAGTTCCGTGTGAACCGGTGCCGGCTCCGCGGTCTTCTCACGCGAAGCCAGCACCGCGACTGCGGAGTCGGCGTAGCCCTCGGGCAGGGCGAACCGGCGCTCGACGAAGTCGGCGATGCCGCGCAGCTTCGCCGGCGCGAGCTCCAGCAACGCGGACAGCGGCAGGAAGATCCACAGCCGCAGCGCCGCGAGGGCGTGCTCGTCGATCTCGAAGCCGGTCCGGTCGGCCGGTGCGCGGAAACCCGGCGCGCCGAGCGCGGGGCGTTCGCCGGACTCGATGGTCGCCGCCATCTCGAAGTCGATCAGCGAGACCCGGCTCTCGTCGTCCTCGTCGATCAGGATGTTCAGCGCGTGCAGGTCCCCGAAGACGAAACCGCGAGCGTGGATCTCCTCGATCGTCTCCTCGACCTTCGCGAGCACGGCCAGGGCGCGGGCGGCGTAGGCGGTGAGGTCGGCTTCGGTCGTGTCACGCCTGGTCAGCGGGTAGTTGCGGGCCAGCCAGTTGCCGAGCGACGTGCCGGGCATGTACTCCATGGCGAGGTAGTGGTGTTCCCAGACGGTGAAGTGCTCGAAGGCACGGGGCACGCCGGGGATGCCGGCCAGCGCGTCGAGCACCTCGTGCTCGCGGCGCAGCCGGGCGACGGCGTCGATCTGGGCGCGGTCCAGGCCGGCGTGGGGCCGGGCCTCCTTGAGCACGACCTGGTCACCGCCCGCTTTGGGGTCGGCCAGGTAGACGCCGCCGCCGTTGGAGAAGTGCAGCGAGCTCGTGACCTGATAGGGGAACTGGCTCGGGTCGCCGGCCTTGCGCGCGGCGATGCTGCTCTGCAGACAGGCCGGAATCTTCACCCAGTCGGGGACGGAGAACGTCGGTTCCCGCTTGTCGGGCACGAGCCGGCCATCCGGCTTGCGGATCGCCAGGACGCGGTTGCCGTCGTGTTCGACCCACTGTTCGGCGAATCCGCCGTAACGGACGTAGAGTGGTCCGGCGCCGTATCTCAGGTCGCTCAAGATATAGGCACCGTGCTCGCCTTCGAGCCGGACCGCCAGATCTTCGAGAACACGCCCCAGCTCGTCTTCGTCAGCCGGGTAAATGGTGATGAGCTTGGCGCTGCCGTCACGGGGGGCGTATTTCGAATTCCGGGCGAGCAGGATCATCAGCGAGCGGAGGTGCTTGTAGGCGATCCGGCGCTCGATACAGTACTCGTGCACCTGCACGAGCACGCGCCGCGCATTGTCCAGGCCAGCGGAAACGTGGATTTTCCAACCCTGGCCGGGAAGTTGACGACCTTCGGGGCTCAGCGCCCGCCAGACCCCGCGGTCGGCGGTGACCCAGCCGGTGGCCGGCATCGGCAGCGCCTGGGCAAAATCGTCGACCGGCGCGCCGATTTCCTGTTGTTCGTCGTAGAACAACGGGTCGGCGAAGCAAAATGCTTCGTAGCGCAGGTCCATCGAAGATACCCCTCCGTGTGTTCCCCCGGGCACCTCGGCTCCGGGGACGAGGAATATTCCCCCATGCCGGACGGCCCCACGCCTATCCGCCAACCCGGGGGTTCAACTGGGCTATCCGAGGTAGGCAAAAAGGGCACTTACCAGTCGGTAGTCGAACCCACAGTAATTCTTGGCCGATTGCCAACCACCCTGTCGGGGTGTAACACGAAGCTTTTCCACCATTCCCGCAGGTCCACACCAGGATAACACGGAATAAACCACCGAATTGGCAGAATGCCATCAAGACCTTCTCGTGATCAATTCACCCGGTGGGAGCACACCTGGTTGATCGAGCCAGTCCACTGTGGAGCGGCCTGGGTGGTCCACGCCACGCCCGCGGCACCTCGGCGGACGGACCCACCGGTACTACGGAGTACGTTGGCGGCCGGCGGACCGGAAGGAGGAACGGGTGATCTTCGGATTCGCCGTGACGGTCGCTGCGGCGGCCACGCTCGTCGCGCTCTGGAGCTTCGTCCAGTCGGCCCGCAACCGGCTGCCGGACAACCCGCTCCTGATCGGGATCGCGGTCGTCGAGGTGCTGCTGGTCGTCCAGCTGGTGATCGGGATCGTGCTGCTCGCCGGCGGCTACCGGCCGGGCAGCCTGGCGACCTACCTGGCCTACCTGATCGGCTCCCTGGTCGTGCTGCCCGTCGGCGCCGCCTGGGCACTGGCCGAGCGGAGCCGGTCGAGCACGGCGGTGCTCGGCATCGCCTGCATAGCCATCCCGGTGATGGTGCTGCGACTGAACGAGGTGTGGAGTGGAGCAACAGCCTAGGACGGCCTCCGGCCCCGGACGCGTGCTCGTCGCCGTGTACGCGATCTTCGCGCTGGCCGCGACGTCGCGGGCCGGCGTCCAGATCAGCACGAAGTTCCACGAAGCACCGCTCGCCTACCTGCTCTCGGCGTTCGCCGCGGTCGTGTACATCGTCGCGACGATCGCGCTGGCCCGCCGCGGTGACGGCTGGTGGCGCGTGGCACTGACGGCCTGCTCGATCGAGCTGCTGGGCGTGCTGACCATCGGCACGCTGAGCCTGGTCGACGCGGCCGCGTTCCGGCACCCGACCGTCTGGTCGGTCTACGGCGAGGGCTACCTGTTCATCCCGCTGGTGCTGCCGGTCATCGGCCTGTACTGGCTCCGCCGCACCGCCCCCGCGAAGGTCACCGCCTGACGCCGCAGTCGAACAGCACCCCGGCACCGGCGGCGTCCGGGCCGATCCGCGCGGGCGGCACCGGACGGCAGTGCTTCGCCTCCCACCCGATGCGCCGGGTCAGCTCGCCCGCGTCCCCCACCACGGACTTCGACGTGCCGCGGCCGATCTCGAGGAACACCTGCGGCAACAGCACGAACCGCAGTTTCCCGGCCGACACCCACTGCGGCAGGTCGGCCGCGGACGGCGCCGGGTCGAAGCCGATGTAGCCACCGAGCGGCGCCACGCGCGCGTCGGTGTTCAGCAGGAACGGATCCGCGCCGTACGTGCCGCCCTCGACGGCGAGGACGGTCCCCGCCGCCTGGGTCTGCGCATACGTGAGCACCTCACGCTGACCCGGGCTGAGCCGGTACGCGTCATCGATGAACCGGACGTACCCGGCCTCGGCGCCCTGGCCGGTGTTGATGCCGACCACGGTGCGCACCGCGTCCGTCGACGGCGGCCCGGCACCGGGATCGGCGGTCTCCAGCACGCTGACCGGCCGCACCGCGGTGTCGACGACGAAGGCGGCGGGACCGGCCACGACGGCGGCCAGCCCGATGACGACCACGGCGCGCGGAGCCCGCAGGAGCGCCGCGACGACGGCGAGCACCGCCAGCGCGAGCACGGTGTACCGCAGCCACGGCAGCCACTCCGGCGTCCGGTCGAGGAGGACGTACGCGAGCAGCGCCGTCCCCGTCACCGCGCCCGGCAGCACGAAGCGGGCCGGTCCCGGCGAGCGCTGCCACCGCCAAGCCGTGGCCAGGCCGGCCGCGGAAAGTGCCGCGATCGCCGGGGCGAGCTCGGCGGTGTAGTACGCGTGGAAGATGCCGCCGGTGAACGAGAAGACCGCGGCGCCGGCGACGAGCCAGCCGCCCCACAATGCCCAGCCCGCCTTCGTGCGCGGCTCGGCCCCCCGAGCGCGACAAGCGGCGACGACCAGGGACACCAGCGCGAGCGGCAGCAGCCACGCGATCTGCCCGCCGACCTCGGCGTCGAACAACCGCAGCGGACCCGCGCCGCCACCGAGCGCCGCGCCGACCGTGGCGCCGTAACCGCCGCCGATCCCGGTCGACCCGCCGACCAGCCGCGTCACGCCGTTGTAGCCGAAGGCCAGCTGCCAGACCGAACCGTCCGTGGTGCTGCCGACGAACGGCTTCGCGCCCGGCCACAGGGTGACGACGACGGGCCAGGCCAACGACACGACAAGCGTCACCCCGCTGGCCAAGCCGACCCAGGCGAGACGCCGGCCGCGCGAGCCGGGCGCCGCGATGAAGTACGCCAGCGCCAGGCCGGGTAGCACGATCCAGGCGGCGAGCATCTTCGTCAGGAAGCCCAGTCCGACGAACACGCCGGCCCACACCAGCCACCGCGCGTCCTCGATCGCGCGGGTCACGCAGTAGGCGGCGAGCAGCAGCAGGAGCACCAGGAGGGTGTCCGGCAGGTTGTCGCGGTTGATCGCCGCGGTGATCGGCGTCAGCGCGAACAGCGCCGCGGCGAGCAGGGCGGTCCGGGGGCCGGCCCAGCGGCGCACCACCCGGTGCAGCACGAACACGGCGGCGACGCCTTCGACGACCTGGACCAGCGCGATCGCCCAGGTGTGGAAGCCGAACACGGCCACGCCGAGCGTCTGGGTCCAGAACGCCAGCGGCGGTTTGTCGACCGTGACGACCCCCGCCGGGTCGAAGCCCGCGAAGAAGAACGCTGCGACGTCGTGGGACATCGAGTGCACCGCGGCGGCGTAATACGGCTGCAACGGCCGGTTGCCCAGCGCCCACCCCCACAGC
Source organism: Amycolatopsis sp. NPDC051371 (assembly GCF_040682155.1). NCBI lineage: Bacteria > Bacillati > Actinomycetota > Actinomycetes > Pseudonocardiales > Pseudonocardiaceae > Amycolatopsis > Amycolatopsis sp. NPDC051371. Next base: position 88,121 of record NZ_JBFBAG010000030.1, on the reverse strand, counting down.
ACCGCCGCGATCCCCAGCACCGTCCCCAACGCGATCCGCTCGGACTTCGCCGCCATCTCTCCCCCTCCGGTTCCCCCTCGGGGAACGCTAGGACGGCGCGACGCCGGCGTCCTCAAGCTCCGGATTGAAGTGGCCTCCACCCGTGGGTTGAGCGCGGAACAGTACGGGAACTGCACGTAGTCCATTCGGCGAAATAAATACGGATGCGACCGGACTTTCGTCGGTTCCGGACATTCCCCCGAAACTCGGACACTCTTCTCGTTCGGTCCCCACCGGCTTTCCCGTGCGGGTTCTCCGCACGAAAAGGAGTGAGCGTGAAATTCGGCAAGTTCGTCCTGCTGGCCGCGAGTACCGCGCTGGCCGTGGTCGGCCTCGGCGGTCCCGCGGCGGCCCAGAGCACCCCGCAGGCCCAGCCGTCGATCATCGGTGGCAGCACCGCCTCGAGCGGCCCTTGGGCGGCCCGGCTGTTCGTGAACGGCCAGCAGAACTGCACCGCGACGATCATCGCGCCGCAGTACATCCTGACCGCGAAGCACTGCGTCAGCAGCTCCGGGACGTACACGTTCCGCATCGGCAGCCTCGACCAGTCCAGCGGCGGGACGATGGCCACCGGGTCGACGATCACCCGCTACAACGGCAGCGCCGACCTGGCGATCGTCCGGCTCACGACCTCGGTGAGCGCCACCTACTCGCCGCTCGGCAGTGTCGGTGACGTCGCGGTCGGCCAGAACGTCTCGGTCTACGGCTGGGGCGCGACCAGCCAATGCGGCTCCGAGATCAACTGCCAGTCGCGGTACCTGAAGGTCGCGACGGTGCGAGTGAACTCGATCGGCTGCAGCGACTACACCGGCGGCGTCGCGGTGTGCGCGAACCGCGTCACGGCATCACCGCCGGCGGCGACTCGGGCGGCCCGATGTTCGCATCCGGCCGCCAGGTCGGCGTCGCGTCGACCAGTGACCGGTCGAACAACACGGCGTACACGAACATCACGCGTTATCGCAGCTGGATTTCCCAGGTCGCGGGAGTCTGATCCGTTGGGGAAAGGGCCCGGCCGTTTCCGGCCGGGCCCTTTGCCGTCAGGACGTCGAAATGTCGTCGAGCTGTTCCGCGGCGGGCCGGACCGGGTAGAGGTCACCACCCGGTTCGACGGGCACGCGCGGCAACGCCGTCCGCGCCGCTTTGTCACCCGCGTCGGCCGCCGCGTGCAGCACGTCCAGCGCGGCGTACTGCCGGAAGTCCAGCTCGGGGTAAGGCCACTGTCCCGTCGTCGCACCCGGGATCAGGAAGTCGACGGCCTTGAAGAGCGTCGCGCCGCTGGGTGCGGTGTAGTGCCACAGGTCGACGCCGACGTGCTTGCCGATCTGCGCGAGCCGCGTCAGCGCGACGAGGTTGAAGTTGGAGTAGTGCCAGCTGCGCGTCCGGCTCGCTTCCGCCGGCTGGTAGCCGTCGGCGTTGATCTGCGGCGCGATGCGGTTCGGCCCGGCGTCCTGCGCGATGGTCTTCGCCAGGTCACGCTGCCCGGTACCGAGGGCGAGTGCGGCGGCCAGCATGTCGTAGAAGCTGCCGTGGTTGTTCTGCGCCTTGGCCTCGTCGGTGCCGTTCTTGCTGGTGCGCAACCAGTCCAGGAACTGCGTGTACCAGCCGGTCATGCCGGCCTGGTCGGTCTTCGTCCAGCCGGGTGCGCCGGTGGCGAGGATCGCGGTGGCGTCGACGACCTGGCTCAACGTGTAGGAGAACTCGATGATGCCGATGCCGCGGCCGTCCACCTTGCACGGGATGCCCTGCGCGTAGTTCATGTTCGGGTTCATCTTCGTGGCCGCGTCGAGGAACCACGTGCGCAGGTCCAGGGCCGCGCGCTGGGCGTATCGCTTGTCGCCGGTGTAGTACCAGGCGAGGGCGAGCCGGTAGATCGCGGCGAAGGCGTCGCCGCGGTAGGCGTGGTCGGTGATCTCGTCGACGATCGGGTTGCGCTGGCCGTCCTTCTGCACGAACGGGCAGCCCCAGGGGTTCTCGGCGGTCGGTTCGGTGGTGGGCCACCAGTAGGGCGCGAGGCTGAGGTAGTCGTGCTTGTCCCCACTGGGCGGGACCTGCTTCTTGGTGGTGACGCTCCAGGGGCCGGTCGTGAGGTCGGTCTTGGCCTGCTTGAGCAAGTTGCCGAGGGCGGTCTTGGAGGTCTTCTCTCCGACGAGTGCGGCGAACTTGGTCCGCAGCAGCCGGCTGCCGTCGAGAACAGCGGTTTGCGGCGCACAGATCGGCCCGATGACCGGGACGGTGCAGCCATTCGCCGCTTCCGCTGCCTCAGCGGGCGCGGCTACAGAGCCGGCAAGGAGCCCGACCGCGGCTAGCGCGGCCACAACGGTGTGGCGGAAGATCATGTCCGCTCCATTCACGAATATGAACGTCAACCCTGTGAGTGAATGGAGGGTACGCATGTGAACATCAGTTGAGCAATGCCTGCTGAGTTCAGTCCCGCGGCCGGAAGAAGGCGTCGAGTCGCGCGGCGGCGAGGTCCGCCCAACTGTCGGCGGTGACGAGCACGGCCGCGGCGCCGGTGGGGAACTTGGCCTGGACCAGCCGGGTGTCCTCCCCGTGGCCGGCGAGGTGCAGCGTCAGTTCGCTGACCCCGGGCTCGTGCCCGACGAGGGCGAGGGTGGTGACGTCGCCGGGGATCCACCGCGCGGCTTCCAGGAACTCCTCGGGACCGGCACCGTAGAGGTCTTCGTCGTACTCGACCGGCGGCTTCATCGGGAGCGCTTCGCTCACCAGAGCCCAGGTTTCCCTGGTGCGGCGGGCGGTGGAGCAGACGACGTGATCGGGGACGTAGCCGTTGTCGCCGAGCCAACGGCCGAGGTTGGGTGCGTCCCGGATTCCGCGAGGAGCCAGCGGACGTTCGTGGTCGGGCAGGTTGTCCGACCAGTCCGACTTGGCGTGCCGGAGGACGATGAGCCGCCGGGTCGCTTCCATGTTCACCGCCTGTGGCCTGGGGTCGATGCTTCGGTCACCGTAACCGAAACCTCGAGGCGCCCGGCCAGGCCGGGCGCCTCGAGCGCGCTAACACCAGAACCAAAGCCAGTAAAACATCCAATTCCTTTCGAACTCCAAGCAGCAAAAATAAATCGGGACGCAACTCAAAGAGAAATCCCGAGTGTCGTCCACGCGTTAGGGCGGACATTAGAGCAGGAAGACGCCCAGGCGCAAGCCTTTTGTCGACGTCCAGTTACCTACAGTTGTGTCCGTAAAGCATTCGAAGAGGTGGACCGCCCGCAAACACACATAGTGAGAGTGGACGAACGTTCTGTGGTCAACTCTTCAATGGGCTATGAAGAGTGAGGCCGGGGCGGCGAAGGCAGGGAAACCGTGTCCTCATCACTCATCCGGGCGTCCGGGACGTCGGGTGCGACCCCGAGCTCGGCCAGGTGCCGTTCGACCCGCTCGGCGCGACGGTGGCGTTCCCGGTCACGGTACAACCCGGCGGCCCGCTCCCAGGCGATCCGCGCCGGTCCCTGCTCACCGCGCCGCGCCAGGACCGCTCCAAGAGCGGTCAGCGCCCGGGCTTCTCCGGTAGCGGCGTGCGACCGCTCGGCGAAGACCACCGCTTCCCTGGCGAACTGCCAGGCGTCGTCGAGGCGGCCTTCGGCGAGCGCCAGGTCGGCCCGTGCGGTGTGCAGCCGCATGACCGCCGACAGATCACGCACCTTTTCCAGCAGCGGAATCGCCTCACGGCAGTGCTCGTGCGCCGCATCGAACTGACCGAGGTGGGTATGGACGCCGACGAGTTCGGTGTGCGTTTCGACCAGTGCCGGCGCGTCGTCCATTCCGCGCCGCAGTAGCAGAGCCAGCCGCAGCTGTTCGAGCGCGCGATGCGGCTGGTCGAGCTCGGCCAGGGTCTTGGCCAAATTGTGCGCGGCTTTCGCCTGCCGCTCCTCGTCTCCGATTTCGCGCGCGGCGGCCGCGCATTCTTCGTACAACGCCGCGGCTTGACCGAGCCGCCCCGCGTGCCGGTGCCGGTGCGCCATGTTGAGCTTCACGGTGAGCACGGCGAGCGGGACATCCCGCGCCGTGGCGAGGTCGAGAGCCTGCCGCAGGTGGGTGTCCGCGACCGCGTCGTGCCCGGCGAGCAGGTGGATGTAGCCGAGGTCGTTGAGGCAGGCCATGCGAGCGAGGTCGTTTCCCGACGCGGCGGCGGAGCGGACGGCGACGGTCAGGCCGGCGATGATGTCGTCGAAGTACCCGAACCGGTTCAGGATCCCCCCGGTGACGTGCGGGAACCGCCAGGCGAACTCGTGGAGTCCGTGGTCGGCCGCGTAGCGGACCATCGCGGTGAGGTTCGCCCGCTCGCGCAGGCACCAGCGCATCGCGGCCAATGGATCGGTGAACCGGTCCGGCCGGCACCCCGGTTCGACGGGCGGCATCTTCGGTCCCGAGCCGCGCGGGTGCACGATCCGGTGTGCGTTGTGGGCGGTGTGCAGGTAGTAGGCGACCAGCCGCCGGCGCGGCCCGTCGACCGGCGTGCCCGGCGTGTTCAGCGCACGGGCGAAGTGGTGGAACAAGTCGTGGATGCGGTACCGGTCACCGTCGCCCGGCTGCTGGACGAGATGGGCCGCGACGAGCAGGTCCAGTGCCCGCCGGCCCTCGGCCACCGGCACACCGGCCGCCGAAGCCAGCACCTCGACGCCGGCCTCCGGCCCCGGATGCAGGCCGAACACCCGGAAAACCTGCTGCGCGGAAGGTTCGAGGCAGTGGTAGGACCAGGAGAACGCCAAGTACAGGTTCGTCTCTTCGCCGTCGCCGTCGTCGCTGATCGTCAGCAACGTGGCCGGGTCACGAAGCTGCTCGACGATGGTCTGCAACCGGCTGCCCGCCCGGCTGGCGGCCCGTTCGGCGACGATGGTCAAGGCCAGCGGCAGCCCGTTGCACAGCGCCGCGAGGCTCGCGATCGCCTCCGGTTCCCGCACCGAACGGTCACCCAGCCGCCGGCGGAGCAACTCGGCCGACATCTCGCCGGAAAGCGGGTCGAGGGTGAGCGTCGGGCACTGGTGGCGCCGGACCAGGGCTTTGAGCCGCCGGCGCGCGGTGACGATCACGGCGCAGTCGGACAGGACGCCGACCAGGGGTTCGATGTGCGCGGTGTCCTCGGCGTTGTCCAGGACGACCAGCATCGGCCGATCGCTCAGGAGACTGCGCAACCGCGCGGCCCGCCCGGCCGCGCCGACGATCTGGTCGACGGGGTAGTTCACCGCGGACAGCAGCACACCGACCACGTCGGCGGGTTCGACCCGTGGCGCGGAGCCGACTCCGTGCAGGTCGATCAGCATCACCCCACCGGGAAAGCGCGATGCCGCCTTACTGGCCCAATGCACGACCGTGCTGGTCTTGCCGACGCCCGGCGGGCCCGTCACCGCCACGACGGTCGGAACGAAGGCTTCGCCGGGCGGCGTCAACGCGGCGTCGAGGTCCGCGAGGATGTCCGCGCGACCGGTGAAACCGGCCACGTCGCGCGGCAGTTCGCGCAGCGGCGCCGGTGGCGCGTAGGGCCGCTCCGCCGGGCGCGGGTCCGCGGGAAGGGGTTCCGGCGCACGCAGGTGGTCCTGGAGCGCACGGAGGTCTTCGGCGGCTTGGTCGTCCCCGCTCTTGCGGAAGTACCGGTACACGTCGAGGTAGTACTCGTTGCGTGCCGCGTAACGGCCGACGGCGGTCAGCGCCTGCAAACGCAGCTTGGCGAACCAGAGTTCGTTGGCGCACTCGCGGCTCAACTCGTCGAGCAGGAGCAGTGCCTCGTCCGGCCGCCCGACGGTGAGCAATTCCGAAAGCAGGAACGTGTTGGCCGGGATCCAGTGATTCGCGGTGACGGACTTCCGCCAATTCCGCGCCGGTTCCGATGTGATACCGGCGAGCGGTTCGTCGCGCCACAACGCCAGCGCGGCGCGTGCCGCCTCGCACGCTTCCCGGTGCTCGTCCTGATCGCTCAACGCGTGAGCACGCCGCATCGCCACGCGAAATGCGTGAAAATCGATCAATTCGGGATCGATTTCGAGCTGGTACCCGCCGCTGATCGCGACGATCTTCGCGGACGCCCCGGCTTGGTCGAGCGCTTGACGGATCCGGGCGACGCACTTGTAGAGCGCGCCTCTCGGTGCGCGCGGCCGTACTTCTTCTTCGTTCCAGGCCCAGTTCACCAGGGTGTCGATCGACATCCACCGCCCCGGCTGGGTCAGCAGCGCCGCGACGACGTTGCGTTCGCGCCGGTGGGTCCACCGCACGCTCAGATTCCCGTGCACACGCATAGTTGTCTGCCCGAGAATTCCGAACGTGATCTCCATTCTGCGTCCCCTCCCCCGCAGAGGTGGCACGGTCGCCCGCTCCTCCTGACGAGTTTTGCATCCACCGAGCGGAAACGCTATGACAACCGGGTAACGACGAGCACCGGAAACGACCTGTCGATCGGTTGTCAGTTTTTTGTCCAACGTGCGCAAGCGCCTTGTCGAACGGCCGTTGCACGCTGGCCGCATGGTCGCGACGAATACGGGAGGGTGCGCGAACATGGACAAGTGGATTCGTGGACCGATCGGCCTGGACGCCGATCGGCGGGTCACCAGATCCGGATGCCGGAACGCGGTGGTGGTCGTGCCCACCATGACCGCGGGCACCCGGTTGCTCGACGTGCTGCCGCTGTTGGAGGCGGATCACCGCGTGCAGACGGTGTTCACCGTGCCGCACACCGGCGACGGCTGGCACGGCGTCGAGGACTTCGTCCGGGCCCAGCACGGCCTGGTACTGCCCTGGCACCAGGCCGTGCACCACCGCTTCGACCTGGTGCTCGCCGCCAGCCACCGGCACCTCGACGAATTACACGGCCCGATCCTGCTGCTCGCGCACGGGGCGGGGACGGTCAAGTCACGGCGGTTCAGCCGCAAGGCCGGCGCGGCGACGCTCCCGGCGACCGGGCTCGACCGGGAACTGCTCACCCACCGCGGGCGGATCCTGCCGGCCGTCCTCGGGCTGGCGACGGACGCGGAAGTCGTCGCGCTGCGGCGGACCTGTCCCGAGGCGCTGCCGCGCGCGCTGGTGGTCGGGGACATCTGCCTGGACGAGATGCTGGAGAGCGTCGCGTTGCGGGAGACCTACCGGCACCGGCTGGGCCTCAAGCCCGGGCACCGGTTGGTCACCGTGAGCTCGACCTGGTCGGCCGACTCGGTGTTCGGCCGGCTTCCGCGGCTCTGCCACGCGTTGCGGACCGCGTTGCCGGCCGGCCGCTACGCCGTCGCGGCCGTGCTGCACCCGAACGTCTGGACCGTCCACGGACGGCGCCAGGTCACCGCGTGGTTCGCCGACTGCCTTCGCGAAGGCCTGCTGCTCATCCCGCCCGACCAGGGCTGGCAGGCGACCATGGTGGCCTCCGACTGGGTGATCGGCGACTACGGCTCGACCACCGCCTACGCGGCGGCACTCGGCCGCCCGGTCACCGTCGCGGCGGACGGCGGCTCGGCGATCCGCCCCGGCAGCGTCGCGGACCTGGTGCGTCGCAACGCTCCTGCACTGCGGTACGACGTGGACTTGGCGGCGCAGGAGGAAACCGCTTCGCGAGCGAGTGACCGTCTCGCCCGGATGGTACGGGCGGCGATCACGTCCCGGCCCGGACAGGCCGCGGCCGTCCTCCGGCGCGCGATGTACGAACTCCTCGCGTTGCCCGAGCCGGACGGTGCGGCGGGCGCCCGGTTCTTGCCGTCACCGAACCCGCTTCGGGACATCGCGTGACCGGCCGGAGCACGCTCACGGTCGTGCAGCAGCGGGCGCCCGGCGTCTGGCAGGTGCGTCTTTCCGGGCCGGGCCGCGACGCCGACGTGCTGGTCGTCGCGGAAGGCGCGCCGCGCGGCTGGTGGGAGGCCGGCGACCTGGTGCTGTGCCGGGACGCCGGGGATGGCGCGGCGGCGGGCCTGGCGGCGTCACGGGCGTTGTCGTCAGCTGCCGGAGCCGGGGCCGCGATCGTCGCGTTTCCCGGCGGCTGCGCCTGGGTCATCCGGGGCCGCGGCGGGTTCGGCGATTTCGCCGTCGCGTGGGTCTCCGAGGCGGGCGTAGAGCTCGCGCGCCTCGGCGCGGTGGCGGCGGCCGTCGTCGCCGTGTCCGGCTTCCAGCTCGACCTGCCCGAGGACCGCCAGTACTTCGGCCGTGTAGTAAGGAGAGTCGAGATCACGCACGACCCGTAACGCGTCCACGAGGACCAGCCGGGCTTCGTCGTGCCGGCCTTGCCTCGAACGCAGCCTTGCGGCGGCCGTGGCGGCTCTGACGTGCTGGATCGGATCCCCCAGCTCGGCCATGGCCTTCGCCGCCGCGGTCAGCTCGGTGATCGCCTCCTCGTCGTGGCCGAGCTTCGCCAAGACCTCGCCGCACCGGCGCCGGCACAACGCGACTCCACGGGGGATGCCGAGGTCCTCCTGCAGCTGGGCGGCCCGCCGGTAGTAGCCGAGCGCGGCGAAGAAGTCGCCCTGGCCGCGGGCGGCGCGCCCGAGCTGGGAGAGGGCTGTCGCCCGGGTGGGGCCGTGCGCCTGCTGCTCGCCGAGGCGCAACGCGATCGAATTCTGCGTGACGGCTTCGTCGAACCGGCGCAATTTCGCGTACGCGAAACCGAGCTGCGAACGCAGTCTCGCCTCCACCAGCGGGACGCCGCACCGCTGGGCCGCGGCCACCCCGGCGGTGTGCATCGCCACCCAAGGCTCGTAGTCACGGTGGTGCAGGAAGAAACCCCACGACGCTTCGCAGAACTGCCAAAGTTCTTCGTCCCAGTGCCGCCGGTCGGCCTCGGTGACCACCGCGTGGATCGACCGGAGGTCACGCCGCCACCACGCCACCGCGGCGGCGCGGTCCGGGAACGCTTTTCGGTGCCTGCCGGGTGGGGTGACGCCGAGCCGGGGACGCTGTGGGTGGATCAGATCGTCCGCGGCTTGGGCGCGAGCGAGGTACCACCGGGTGAACCCGCGGACCACGGCGGCCTGGTCGGCGGATTCGAGTTCCCGCTCGGCACGCAGGCGCGCATCGCGGCGCAGCAGGTCGTGCTGGGCCACGCGGTCATTCGCGGCGTCGGCGAGGAGGTTCGCCGACACGAGCGTGTCGACGGCGTCTTCGACGTGGGCGGAGGGCTCGCCGAGAACGTCGGCGAGCGCGTCGAGCGAAACGTCCGGGCCGGGATGCAAGCCGCAGGCGCGGTACACCCGGGCGGCTCCGTCGGGCAGTGCGGCGTACGACGTGTCGAAGACCGCCTGCACCTCACGCACGTCGTCGGGTGCGGCGGAGCCCGCGCCGAGGTGACGCGCATAGGCGCTCGCTTCCCTGGCCAGGCTCCGCAACGGACGCGCACGCAACCGGGCGCCGATGATCCCGAGTGCGAGCGGCAGGCCACCGCAGATCTCGACGATCGTCCCGGCCGCGTCCGGCTCCGCGGCGACCCGCTCGGGTCCGGCCGCCTCGCCGAGCAACCGGCGTGAGGCGTCAGGAGTCAGCGGAGCGAGGTCGAGCAGTTCCGCGCCGTCCATCGCGAGACCGCCGAGCTGCCGCCGGCTCGTCACCACGACCATCGCCGACGCGGTCGCGGGCAGCAGCGCACGCACCTGCCCGGCGGAGACGGCGTCATCGAGCAGGATGCCGACGAACCGGCCCTCGACGGCCGCCCGGAAGACGGCCGAACGCTGTCCGGATTGCGGCGGAATCGTGTCCGCGGGGACGCCGATCGCGACGAGAAAGCCGAACAGGATCTCGCTGATGGGCACCGGGTCACCGCCGGGTTCGGACAGGCGGGCGTAGAGGAGGCCACCGGGAAACCGGTCGCGGCGATCACTCAGCCAGCGGACGGCGACTGTCGTCTTGCCGACCCCGCCGATGCCGCTCAGCACCACGATGGGCGGCCGGTCCACCCGGCGCCGCCACGTCCGATCCAGCAGGTCCAGCACGGCCTCCCGGCTGACGAAGCCCTCCACCGGAGCCGGGATCTGAACCGGCGGCGTCCGCCCCTGTGTGTCGTCCATCCGAGATCTCCCCGTAGGTCTCGAACTCTCCGTTCTACCGCCAGACCGTGCACTCGACGGCGGTTCACCTGCTTTTCCACTCGAACGCGCGTGCACGTGCACGCCGACTTTGCGCACAGTATCGAAACGGCGAAATTCAATACCGTCCGTTTTGTGACCCGGTGCACATTTCAGCCGTCTTCAGACTTGGCGCGGGTCGACGGTCGCAGCTCGACACCTTCGCGCAGCAACAGTTCCCGGACACGCTTGTAGTACAGCCCGTGTTTCTCGGCCAAGGTGAGGATGCTCGCCCCGGCCCGGTACTCTTCGACGAGAATTTCCGCCGGTACCGGAGATTCCCGCGGCGCCGGCCGTGACCGCAGCTCGACCCCCGCGTTGAGCAGCCGCCGACGCAGCCAGGAGTAGCTGAGACCGCTCAGACGAGCCAGTTCGGCGAGCGAAGCACCGCGTGCGTAGACCTCGGCGAGCAGGTCGTCCTGTTGATCGCGGGTGAGATCGGCGAACGTTCGGTAGCGCGGTGTCCTTTCGTCCATGATGCCCCCGTCGCATCCTGGTCGGTGAAGCGGATCGCAACAGTCTCTGTGTCTCATCGTGTTGACGACAGCTTTGGTTACGACGCGTTCCGGTGAATTGCCGGAAAAACTGTACGAAATCGGAATCTGGATGGGGTGGATGGTGATCGCGAATTTCGCTGTGCACCCGCATGACCCGCGAAGGTCGGGGTGGGATTCCACGTGCGTGCCCGCCGCTTGGGCGGGCTGTGGTGGTGGTCGAACCGGCCAGTGGTCACGCCTCGGTTCAGGACCGCGCTCGGCCGCCCCGACCCTGCTGAGGGCTCCCGGGCGACGCTGGAGCCGATCTCGACCACCAGGCCGCTGACCTGGGCTTTTAAGTGGGCCGCCTGGGGCTCGAACCCAGAACCTACGGATTAAAAGTCCGCAGCTCTACCAATTGAGCTAACGGCCCGCGCCCCAAGTTTAGCCAGGGCCCTGTCACCCACCTGCACACCGGGTCCGGCTGAGGCCGCCGTGAAGGTCAAGACTGGTTCTCGGTGGACCCCGGCCCGCATGATGCCTGCATGCCGGGTTCGCTGCTGATCCTCACCGGGGCCGCCCGGTGCCGGGAAGTCCACCGTCGCGCAGCTGGTCACCGAACGCGCGCCTCGGCCGACCGCGCACCTGCACACCGACAGCTTCTACGTCTGGATCCGGACCGGGTTCGTGCCGCCGTACCTGCCCGAGGCCGCGCGGCAGAACGACGGCGTCATCGGGCCCTGGGCACTACAGCCCTTCCGCGACGCCGCGAAGCGGGACGGTCTGGACCTCTTCTACGTCGTGCTGCGGCCGAGTCTCGAGGTCACCCTCGCTCGCGGGACCGCGCGTGAAGGCCGGGAACTCACCGAGGTCGAGCCCATCACCGGGATGCACGGGGCGTTCGCCGGCCTCGGCGAACTCGAGAAGAACGTCATCGACACCACGGACCAGACCATCGGGGAGACCGCGGACGCAGTACGGCGCCGAGCACGCTCGGCGCCGTACTTGCTCTGATGTGGACAGACAGTCGTCAGCAGGTCACGAACAGCCCGGTGTAGGCCGTGCACTTCTTCGACGCCGTGTCGTTCGCCGCGACCGGGTCGGCCGGAGCGCTGGCCGCCCGCTGGGCCGTCGCCGTGAACGCGCCCCATGCGAAGACGCCGCCTTCCGACGTGAACTTCGCCGTGGCCGAGGCGCCCGGCGCCAGGGTGCCGATCGCGCAGCTCACGTTCGCGCCCGAGCGGGTGCAGCCGGTCGCCGACGTGACCGAGCGGCCCGAGCCGGCGTTGGCCGTCACGCGGACTCCGGTCGCGGTGGCCGGGCCGCTGTTCGACACCGTGATCACGTAGTCGACGCGGGCGACCAGGCCGACGCGCGAGGTGGCGGTCAGCGCGACCTTGACGTCGGCCTTGGGGGCCGCCGTGATCGTGATGGCGGGGCCGTCTTCGACGGCGAACGCGTAGTTGTCGCCGGCGAACTGGTGCTGCAGCGTGAACTGGCCGCCGGCGACGTCTTGCTTCACGCGGAGGGTGAAGGTCACGGTGCGGCTCTCGCCCGCGCCGAGGTCTCCGACGCCGCCGCGGTAGCTGCTGAGGTACTGGTCGCAGCCGAGCGTTCCGGCGCAGGAGACCAGGTCCACCAGCTCGGTGATCGACTTTTCCTTGGCGTAGACCGCCGCCTTCGCGCCGGTAACGGTGAAGTCCGTCGGGTTGTACAGCTGCTCGGTGACCGTGAACGTGTCGCCGGCGTGCAGCGACGTGTCGCTGACGGCGATCGTGCTGGGCGCGGGCGCGGCGGACGCGACGGCGGGGGCCGCGAAGAGGGCCGCTGCGGTCAGCGCGGCCAGCACGGCGGTTCTTCGACCGGTTCGCTCCATGGTCGTGATCTCCTGATTCCGGACGAGGGGGTGCCGCTCCAACCAGGTGGGGACGGGTGATCGCAGCAGCTGACGAAGATCAGATCGCCGCACCCCGGCTTTCGTTACCGGCTTCGCAAAACCGTGTCTGAACTGGGGTTTCGCACCGTTGCCCGGTCACCGGCCGCCCTCGCGAACCGAAATTGTCGGACCCCTGTGGCACGCTCCGCACATGACCGAACACACCACCCCGGTGGCCGCCCCGAGCCGCCTGACCGGCACCCGGATCGACCCGACGCCGGTCGCGGACGAGCGCCAAGCGCTGACCGAGAGCCTCGACTACTTCCGGCGCACCTTCGAGCTGAAATGCGAAGGCCTGGACCCGGCCCGGCTGTCCGAGCGCTCGGTACCGCCGTCGACGTTGACGCTGCACGGCCTGCTGCGGCACCTCACCGGCGTCGAACGCTGGTGGTTCCGGATCCAGTTCGCGGGCGAGGACGTTCCGAACCTGTACTACTCCGACGACGACCCGGAACAGGACTTCACCGCGCTGGACGGTGACGTCGGCGAGGCGTTTTCGTTGTGGCACAGCGAATGCGCGCGTTCCCGGGAGATCGTCTCGGCGAGCTCGCTGGAGCAGACGGGAACGCGGATAAGTACCGGCGAACCGTTCACGCTGCGCTGGCTGATGCTGCGGATGATCGGCGAGTACGCGCGCCACATCGGCCAGGCCGACCTGGTCCGTGAACGGATCGACGGCGCCACCGGCGAGTGACGGCTCAGGCTCGCGCCGCCGGTCGGCGAAGCCGGAAGAGGAGGTTGCCCACGAACGGAATGACGAGCCAGCACGCGTAGGCCCAGTGCGTGACGAAAGCGACCGGGATCGAGACGGCGAAGGCAGCGATCATCGTGCCGAGGCCGCGGTAGAACTCGCCGAAGAGCTCCGGCGGGGTGTCCGCGCGGTGGAGGTCGTGCCGCTGGATCTGCCTGGTCATCACGAGGTACAGGGCCAATGCGACGACCTGCACGAGTGCGTACAGGACGAAGCGGAACTCGAACCCGCCGTCATCGGCGATCACCTTCGTGGCGAAGGGCATGAGCACCATCGTCAGCAGCCAGCCGAAGGTGAGCTGTAGGAGCCCGCCGCGCACGGTGGTGACGTAGTGGAACAGGCGGTGGTGGGCGCGCCAGTGCACGGCGATGACGACGAAGCTGATCAGGAAGGAGATGTATTCGGATTGATGATGCCCGAGTGAGCGCAGCAGTTCGGCGTTGGTGGCGCCCTCCGGCAGCGGCAGCTCGAGCGCGAGCAGGGTGATCGCGATGGCGACGACGGCGTCCGAGAAGAAGGTGAGGCGCTCGGCGGCGAGGCTCCGGGCCTCGGGGCCGGCGGTGTCCCGATCGGACGTGGCGCAACTCATGGCGGGTGAGCCTGCCAGACCCGGCTGAGGGAACGCAGCCGAGGCGGGCCGCGTGCGATGCTGACGCCATGACCGTCGACCCCGATTCCGGACTCCTGTCCCCGGTCCGGGCCGGTACGCCGGCCGAAGCGTCGACCGGCGACGAGGCCTGGTTGCGCGCCATGCTCGACGCCGAGGCGGCGCTCGCCAGAGCGCAGGCGCGGCTGGGGACGGTACCGGCCGAAGCCGCGGACGCGATCACCGAGGCCGCGAGCAGCGTGCGGATCGACGTCGTCGAGCTGGCGCGTGGGTCGCGGGCGACGGCGAACCCGGTCGTCGGGCTGGTCAAGGCGCTGACGTCGGCTGTCGGCGCGATCGCGCCAGAGGCTGCCGAGTACGTGCACCGCGGTTCGACCAGCCAGGACATCTTCGACACGGCGATGATGCTGGTCGCGGACCGGACGCTGCGGCCACTCGCCGCCGACCTCGACGCGACGGCCGAGGCGCTGGCCGAGCTGGCGCGCGAGCACCGGGACACGACGATGCCCGGCCGGACGCTGACGGCGCACGCGGTGCCGACGACGTTCGGGCTCAAGGCCGCGGGCTGGCGGCAGCTGGTGCTGGACGCGGCCGTCCGGGTCCGGCGCGTGCTGGACGGCGGGCTGCCGGTCTCGCTGGGCGGCGCGGCCGGAACGCTGGCGGCGTACCTCGAGTACGCACGCCTGGCCGACGACGCCCAGGCAGCGGGGCGCACCGGGCAGACCGGCGCGAGCGGGCAGGAGGGTGCCGGCGAGCGGGAGGGCGGGGGCGGGGGCGGGGGCGGGGGCGGGGGCGGGGGCGGGGGCCAGGATCTCGCCGATGCGTCCTCGGTGGCCGGACACTCCGGCGGTGGTCGCGGTGCCCTCGACGACTACGCGGAACGCCTGACCGCCGCGTTCGCCGAGGAGACCGGCCTGACCGCGCCGGTGCTGCCGTGGCACTCGCTGCGGACGCCCGTCGTGGACCTCGCGAACGCGCTCGCTTTCACCGCGGGCGCGCTGGGAAAGCTGGCCGTCGACGTCGCGACGCTCACCCGGACCGAGGTCGGCGAGGTCGTCGAGCCGGCCGCCGAGGGACGGGGCGGCTCGACGGCGATGCCGCACAAGCGGAACCCGGTGCTCGCGACGCTGATCCGTTCGGCCGCGCTGCAGATGCCGGTGCTGGCCGCGGGCGTCACGCAGTCGATGCTGACCGAAGACGAGCGTTCGGCCGGGGTCTGGCACGCCGAGTGGCAGCTGATCCGCGAATGCCTCCGGCTGACCGGCGGCGCCGCCCACACAGCTGCCGAGCTGGCGCGCGGGCTCACCGCGCAGCCCGGGCGGATGAAGGCGAACGTGGCGTCGACGCACGGGCTGATCGTGTCCGAGCGGCTCTCGGCCGTGCTCGCGCCGTTGCTCGGCAAGGCGAAGGCCAAGGAGCTGCTCGGGGAGGCGTCCCAGCGGGCGGTGCGGGAAGACCGGCCGTTGCGGGAGGTGCTGGACGAGCTGCCCGCGATCACCGAGGTCCTCACGCCGGCGGCGCTGGACGCTCTCCTCGACCCGTCCGCGTACACCGGCGCTGCGGCGACGCTGGTCGACCGCGCCCTCGGCGAGCCGCGGCCGGGCGGCGCTTCGGAGTAACGGCCATGGGCAGTCCGGCTGCGGCAGGACCCCCTGGCCGGCGCGGGCGCGTGGCAACCAAACGGGTCCATGCCGCAGCGGTCTGGCCTGCGGGCCTCGGCAGGCTGCAGCCCCGGCAAGCCGTGGCGGCTAGGACGACCCCTCAGCCTGCTCAGCCCCGGACCGCGGCTGCGCGAAGCGGTAAGTACAGCCCTGCCCACGGCGACCCCGACCAGCCACCGAAGCAACCACCCAGCCACCGCACCCTCCTGACCAGGCGTGAGCTGCGCCGGAAAATTCTTTGAACCGCCTCCGGCGGGTGTCCGTGTAGTGGGTATCAGGCAGCCGCACCGAGCGGCGGGAATCCCAACGGACACAAGGAGAACTTCCATGCTTCGCACGCGCATCGCCGTCTCCGTCGCCGCTGCGGCAGCCGGGCTGGCAGTGCTCACCGCTTGCTCGGGTGCCGAAACTGCTCAGCCGGTCATCGCCCCTGCGGCGGCGGGTGGCACGGGTGGCGGCCAGATCGCCAACGGGCAGGTCGGCAACGCCGCCCCCGCGTCGAACGAGTCGAAACTGGTCGTCGCGGACGTCGCCAGTGTCGGGCAGGTGCTCACCGACCAGAACGGCATGACCCTCTACCGGTTCGACAAGGACACGGCCAAGCCGCCGAAGTCCAATTGCGACGGTGACTGCGCCAAGGCCTGGCCGCCGATGCTGGCCACCGGGGACGTGCAGGTTCAAGGGGTCGACAAGAACCTCGTCGGGAAGGTGACGCGCTCCGACGGCACCGAGCAGATCACCGTCGGCGGGTGGGCGCTCTACCGCTACGCCAAGGACACCAAGGCCGGCGACGCGACCGGCCAGGGCGTCGGTGGCGCCTGGTACGCCTCCAACGCCAAGGGTGGCAAGGCCGGGCAGGCCGCGAGTGAGGCCGGCGTCGTCAAGCTGAGCGCCAGCAACATCGACGGCCTCGGCGAGGCGATCGTCGACCAGAACGGCATGACCCTCTACCTGTTCCAGAAGGACACCAAGAAGGCCAAGACTTCCGCCTGCAACGGCGACTGCGCCAAGACCTGGCCGCCGGTTCTCTCCAACGGCAAGGTCGAGCTGCAGGGCATCGACTCGAAGCTCCTCGGCAGCATCAAGCGTTCCGACGGCACCGAGCAGGTCACCATCGGCGGCTGGCCCGTCTACACCTTCTCGAAGGACCTGAAGCCGGGCGACGCGAACGGCATGGGCGTCAACGGCACCTGGTTCGTCATCGAGCCCAACGGCTGCAAGGTCGGCACCACCCCCAGCTCCACCGCCAACCAGGCTCCGGCTGACAGTGGCGCTGGGAGCAGCAACTCCGGCGCGGGTGGCACCACCTACTGAGCCACCCAGATCTTCTTAGTGGGCGAGGCCCGGCGGACGCTCTTCACGAGCGGCCTCCGGGCCTCGCTCGTCGTGGTGGCGACGCAGGAACGAGCGGCGACGCGGCTCCTCGGCCGGGATGGTGTCCGTGCGGTCGGTGTCCGTGACGCGGTCGGTGCGCTGCTCGACGACGGTCGGCTCGTCGGCCACCTCGTCCTCGGGGACGTGGATGGTGCGGCGGGCGGGCAGCACGGCGATCAGCAGACCGAGCGCGGCGACGCCGAGGTGCAGCCAGGTGTCGGCGCGGCCCATGTCCAGCGGGTTGCCGGCGTTGGCGAACGGGTTGGACGAAATGAGACCGTCGATCATCAGGCCCCACACGAAGAGGGCGCCGTAGAAGATGAAGAGCAGCCAGCCGAACGTGCGGGCGCGGCCCGAGCCGAAGGCCAGCAGCAGGCCGACGACGCCGGTCACGACGCGGACCAAGCTCATGAGCGGGTTGCCCGAGAACCGCCACAACCCGGCGTCGTGGTGGCCGGCGAAGTTCCCCACGCCGGTCCGGGCGAATCCGATGATGCCGACGATGAGGAACGCGATCCCGGCCAGTCCGGCCAGCACCTGCGCCGGCTGCAGGCCCCGAACCCGGATGCGTGCGCCTTTCGCGTGAGTCATGACTCCAGTCCTTCCCAGCGTGTGGTGACGACCGTCACCGCACACAGGTACCCCGCGAACACAGGGCGCGAAACGACAGTGCTTGCCCGCAGGCCGGCGGCGCGTTCCCGGATCCGGGCCGATCCGAGAGCTATCCCACAAAGTCACCCGATCCGGGGAACGCCAGGCCTCGCTCCAGGCAATCCGGATCATGCGCAAGCTGAGCGGCATCTTCCTGGTGGGACTGTGCGTGGGGGCGATCGGCGCGGTGGCCGTCACGATCGGTCACGGGGTGGCTGAGGCACCACGGGAGATCGCTGTCACAGAAGCGGTGACAACGATGTCTGAATCACCCGATACGCCCAGCCTCAGCTCGACGCCGACGCCGTCCCCGTCCTCCAAACCGTCGGCGAAGCCCGAGTCCCAGGGGGAAGTCAAGGCGGACGCCGCCGAGCTGGACCGGCTGGTGGCTGGGGGCGATGTCAGCGTCGTCGTGTTCGACCGGCAGGCCGGGAAGACGACCGTGTCGGTGCACGCGGATCGCGCGTACACCTCGGCGTCGCTCGTGAAGCTGCTGATCGCCTTGGCCGTGCTCGAGCGGGGCGGCCCCACCCAGCAAGTGCAGAAGATGTTGTCCCGCAGCGACGACGACCTCGCGAGCCAGTTCTGGTCGACTTACGGCGGGCCGGCGATCGTGACGGGCTGGGCCAAGAAGATCGGCTTGACCGGCACCCGGCCGCCCGCGGACCCGGGACGCTGGGGTGACACGCGGATCACGGCGAAGGACGTCGTGCGGATCTACCAGTACGTGGTGGCGCACGCGCCCGGCGCGATCCTCGCCGCGCTGCGGGCCGCGACCGAACGGGGTTCGGACGGTTTCCGCCAGTACTTCGGCATCCCGGACGCCGCCGGCGACCGGCCGTGGGCGGTGAAGCAGGGCTGGTCCTGCTGCCGGCCGACGCGGATGCTGCACACCTCGGGCCTGGTCGGCGAAGACGGCCGGTACGTCGTGGCGGTGCTGAGCGAGCACCCGGCTTCGGTCGACTACGCGACCGCCTCGAAGCGGGTGACGGCGGTGGTCGCGGCCTTGCTGGGCTGAGCGCGGCGGAACGGCCCGGGCAAGAGCGGCGCGCGACCGTTTACCGCGCCGTGCCTACTGATCCGTGTCCGCCAACGCGCCGTGCGCTCCGGACCGCGGCAGCGGCCACGGCAGCACCCCACCACTGGTCTCGACCTGTCGTCCGGCGGGAGCCGGGGCCAGTGAGTGGGCCCCGATCCACGACAGCAGGTCCGGGATCTGCGACTTGAACGTGTTCATGTTGTGTCCCGCGTCCGGGATCCGCCACGACGAGAACTGCAGCGGGGGCCGCGCCGCCGCGCGGATCTGGTCGATCGCGAAGCTCTCGTAGCTTTCCTTCTCCCCCGAGACCGCCAGGATGTCGACCGGCGACGGGTGCAGCCGCACGTTCACGCGGACGTTGTTCGCGTCGTTGATGTCCTGGCGGCCGTGGAACAGGTCTTCCGTCTCCGCGTCGATCTGGGCCTTGTCGTAGCCGCTCACGCTGACCGCCTGGCCGTACCACTGGGGGTGGCGCGTCACCAGGTTCATCGCGCAGTAGCCGCCGGACGACCAGCCCGCCATCGTCCACGCCCGGCGGTTCGGCGAGATGCCGAGCTTCTGCTGGGCCCAATCGCGCAGGTCGGCCGTCAGGTACGTGTCGTTCGCCGTTCCGTTGACCTCGTCGACGCATTCGGTGTCGTGGCCGACCTTCGGGACGCCCGTCGGGTCGGGGACGATCACCACGGTCGGCGGCAGGGCGCGCTTCGCGATCGCCGTGTCGAGCTGCTGCGGCATGCCGTAGATGGCGAACACCTCGGGGCCGGACGGGTAGTTCGGGATCCACTCGATCGCCGGGAACCGCAGTTCCTTGTACGCCGCGTCGAAGTACTGCGGGGGCAGGTAGACCGTGACGTCACGGGTCAGCTTGGTGCGCCGGCCCGTCACCTTCATGTGGACGACCGTCCCCTTGCCCTCGCGCGCGTGCGCCACCCCCGTGTCGCGCAGCTTCTCGAGGTCCTCGCCGTTCGGCGCCGCCTCCGCGTCGGTGCCCTGGCCGGCGTACACGCCCGTGCCGAGCAGCGAGCCGACCGTCGGGAAGAACCCGCCGATCATGTTGCCCGCCATGCCGGTCGTGACCACCAGGAACACGACCGCGAGCAGCACCGTGGCGCTGCGCCACAGCCGCTTGCGCTTCCAGCGGTCCCAGAAGAACGGGACCGCGATGATCGCGAGCACCGTCAGCACGACCACCACGATCATGTTGACCGGCGAATCCAGCCGGATGCTGCTCACGTGCATGTTCGGTCCTTCCGGGCGGGCAGAAATGCGCGCCCGGATCGATCGGGAGTCGCGTATATATCACGTTTGAGCAGGCATGCACGTTGCGGCCCTGTGAGTTGCGTCATAGAGCCGCAACGTGGTGCGGACTCAGCGTTTTCTCAGTTATTCCGCCAAAGCCCGCGTCAGCACGGTGATGGCCTGGGTGATCGCGGCCTCGGCGGCGTGGGTCTCGCGGAGCGCGTTGACCATCACGAAGTCGTGGATGATCCCCTGGTAGCGCACGGCCGTGACGGGCACGCCGGCCTGACGCAGCTTCGCCGCGTACGCCTCACCTTCGTCGCGGAGCACGTCCGCCTCGCCGGTGATCACCAGCGCCGGCGGCAGCCCGGCCAGCTCGTCGAGGGACGCGCGCAGCGGGGACGCGGTGATCTCCGCTCGCTGCGCGGGGTCCGTCGTGTACTGGTCCCAGAACCACTTCATGCCCTCGCGGCCGAGGAAGTAGCCCTCGGCGAACTTCGTGTACGACTCGGTGTCGAAGTTCGCGTCGGTCACCGGGTAGAAGAGCACCTGCTGGCGGAAGGTGACGTCGCCGCGCTGCTTCGCGAGCAGGGTCAGCGCCGCCGTCATGTTCCCGCCGACGGAGTCGCCCGCGATCGCGATGCGCGAGGTGTCCAGGCCCTTCTCGGCGCCGTGCTCGGCGACCCACTTCGCCACGGCGTAGCTCTGCTCGATGGCGACCGGGTAACGCGCCTCCGGCGAGCGGTCGTACTCGGGGAACACGACGGCCGCGCCGACGCCGGCGGCCAGTTCGCGCACCAGTCGCTGGTGGGTGTGGAAGTCGCCGAAGACCCAGCCGGCGCCGTGGATGTAGACGATCACCGGCAGCGGGCCCTCGACACCGGCCGGGCGCACGATCCGGGTCTCGACCTCGCCGGTCGGCCCGCCCGGGACGTTCAGCAGCTCGACCGAAGCGTCGGCCATGGCGACCTCGCCGTCCTGGACGCCGTCGACGGCCTTGCGCCCTTCCTCCGGCGGCAGCTGGAACAGGTACGGCGGCTGGTCGGTGGCCTCGGCGAACGCCTGTGCGGCCGGTTCCAGGGCGAGGTTGTGCGGGTTGGCGGTCATGTCGTCCTCCTCGGTTCGAGCTGGTTTCACCAAAGTAGCTCTCAACTGAGTTGTGCACAACTAATTTGAGTCCAATGAGATGCGAGGCACTTAAGTTGCCGCGCAGCGCGATGTCGGGGACCATGGAGAGTTACGAGAGAGGAGGCGCCATGGCATCGCTGCGGCTGGACGACCAGCTCTGCTTCGGGCTGTACTCGGCGTCGCGCGCGGTGACGTCGCTGTACCGGGTCGTCCTGGAAGACCTCGACCTGACCTACCCCCAGTACCTGGTCATGCTGGCGCTCTGGGAGCAGGACCATCGGCTGGTGAAGGAGCTCGGCGCCGAGCTGAACCTCGATTCGGGCACGCTTTCGCCGCTGCTCAAACGACTGCAGACCGCAGGCTTGGTGGTTCGGAACCGGCAGGCCGACGACGAGCGGTCGGTCCGCGTCAGCCTGAGCGAGACCGGGCAGGCGTTGCGCGAAAAGGCGCAGGGCATTCCCGACGTGATCGGCGCGGCGATGAGCCTGGACGAAGCCGGGGTCGCCCGGATGCGTGCCGAGCTGGACCGCCTGACCGAGTCGGTGAACGCCTACCGGGAGGCGCTGGCCCCGGCGTGATCCGCGGCATCGCGAGCCCGGTTCGCCGTCTCGCTCGGCTAAGAAGCTTCGCGTAACCCTTCCAGCACGTCGAGGACCGCGTCCTTGCCGAGCTCCACGGCCTTGCGCAGCACCTCGGGGTCGCGCTCCAGCACCGCCACGTCCGGCGAGCCGGCGGGCGGGCGGATGCTCAGGATCCGCGGGTCGGACGCCAGGATCTCCTCGTCCTCGACGTCGCGGCGGAAGGTGTCACGCCACGCGGGAATCGCGCCCGGGGCCTGCCTGCGCAGGAACCGCGGGACCACGACGTCGTACGCCCTCGGCGGCGGCAGCGGCAGCTCGTCCGCGCGGCGGGTGCGCAGCACGAGGACGTCGGTCGCGTCCTGGGCCAGCGCCGTGCGGTACGGGATCGGCTCCGCGACCCCCGCGTCGACGAACCGGCGGCCGGCCATCGGGATCGGCGGGCCGGCCAGCACTGGCATGCAGGACGTCGCCGCCAGCGCGACCTTGACCGCGTCGACGTCGTCGAGAAAGGGGTGCAGGTCGGTCGACTCCCCCGTGTCGGCGTCGGTGGCCAGCGGATGGAACGTCACCGGGTTGGCCAGGATCGCCGTGAAGTCCATCGGCTCCAGCACCGAATAGACCTGGTGGACGAGGTATTCGAGGTCGATCACCGCGCGGCCGCGCAGGGTGTGCAGCGGGTTGATGATCCGGCGCATGACGACCGGGTTCCACCAGGTCCGCACGCCGGTCGACGAGCACCCGCTGAGCAGCCAGGCACCGTTGAGCGCGCCGGCCGAGGAGCCGTAGACCGCGTCGAACGCCGGGACGACGCCGAGTTCGTCGAGTGCCAGGGCCATGCCGCTCGAGTACGTGCCGCGGCTGCTGCCGCCTTCGATGGCGAGCGCGAGGCGCCTGCCGTCGGTGCGCTCTCCCGGGACACTGCCCGCCGCCATCCGTTCGGAGATCAGTTCGAGTACCGGGTGCACTCCTCCCATCCTGGTCTTTTCGATCGATTCGTCGACCCGTTTTGTGAACAACGCTGTATCCCACCCAGGGGGGTGAAGTGATGCGTGCCTCGTTGCACTGCACCTAGTTGCATATGCATCCTGATGCACATGGCACTGGAGCACGCGATCCTCGTCTCGCTGTCCGAGCGCGCCGGCTCGGGCTACGAGCTCACGCGCCGGTTCGAGAAGTCGATCGGATTGTTCTGGAGCGCCACCCACCAGCAGATCTACCGCGTGCTGAAGCGGATGGAAGAGGCCGGTTGGGTCGCCGTCGACGTCGTCGCGCAGTCGGGCCGGCCGGACAAGAAGGTCTACACGGTAAGCGACGGCGGGCGCACCGAACTGGTCCGCTGGCTCGCCGAGCCCGACCCAGGCGCCGGGCCGGTCGAACTGGCCGTGAAGATCCGCGGCGCGAGCTTCGGAGACCCGTCGAAGGTGGCCGAAGAGATCGTCCGGCACCGCTCGGCCCACGCCGAACGCCTCGACGTCTACCGCCAGATCGAGAAGCGCGACTTCCCCTCGCCCTCGGCCCTCCAAGGCTGGCACCTGCACCAGTACCTGGTCCTGCGCGGCGGCATCCGCGTCGAGGAAGGCCAGGTCGAGTGGTTCGACGAAGTCTTTACCGCCCTCCACCACGAGAAGGACGCCTGATGACCCCGTACCCGAATTTGCTGTCGCCGCTCGACCTCGGCTTCACGACGCTGCGCAACCGCGTCCTCATGGGCTCGATGCATACCGGCCTCGAAGACAAGGCCGCGCACTTCCCCGAGCTCGCCGAGTACTACGCCGAACGTGCCCGCGGCGGCGTCGGGCTGATCGTCACCGGCGGCTTCGCGCCGAACAAGACCGGCTGGCTGCTGCCGCTCGCCTCCAAGCTGACGACGTCCGCCGAGGCCAAGGAACACCGGCAGCTCAACGCGCCCGTCCACGAAGCCGGCGGCAAGATCGCGCTGCAGGTCCTGCACGCGGGCCGGTACGCCTACCACCCGCTGAGCGTGTCCGCGTCGAGCATCAAGGCGCCGATCAACCCGTTCCGGCCGCGCGCGCTGACCGGCTACGGCGTCCGCAAGCAGATCGACGCCTTCGCCGACTGCGCCGCTCTCGCGCGCGAAGCGGGCTACGACGGCGTCGAGATCATGGGCTCCGAGGGCTACCTGATCAACCAGTTCCTGGCCGAGCGCACCAACAAGCGCACCGACGCCTGGGGCGGCACACCCGAAAAGCGCCGCCGGTTCGCCGTCGAGATCGTCAAGCGCACCAGGGAAAAGGCCGGCGACGACTTCATCATCATCTACCGGCTTTCGATGCTCGACCTCGTGCCGGGCGGCCAGCGCTGGGAGGACGTCGTCGCGCTCGCGAAGGACGTCGAAGCCGCCGGCGCGACGATCATCAACACCGGCATCGGCTGGCACGAGGCCCGCGTGCCGACGATCGTGACGTCGGTGCCGCGCGCCGCGTTCACCTGGGTGACCGGGAAGCTCAAGCCGCACGTCGGCATCCCGGTGGTCACCTCGAACCGGATCAACATGCCGCAAGTCGCCGAGGAAGCGCTGAGCAGCGGTGACGCCGATCTCGTGTCGATGGCCCGGCCGTTCCTCGCCGACCCCGAGTGGATCCGCAAGGCCGAAACCGGCCGCGAGGACGAGATCAACACGTGCATCGCGTGCAACCAGGCCTGCCTCGACCACGCCTTCAAGCGCAAGCTCGTGTCCTGCATGGTCAACCCGCGCGCCGGCCACGAAACCACGCTGACGCTGACACCCACCAGGCGGTCGAAGCACGTCGCCGTCGTCGGCGCCGGGCCCGCCGGCCTGTCGACCGCGACCGCGCTGGCCGAACGCGGCCACAGCGTCGAACTGTTCGAAGCCGACGACGAGATCGGCGGCCAGTTCGGCATCGCGCGGAAGATCCCCGGCAAGGAGGAGTTCGCCGAGACCATCCGCTACTACCAGCGGCGCGTCGAGGTGACCGGTGTGAAGCTGCACCTCGGCACCCGCGTGACCGCCGAGGACCTCACCGGCTTCGACGAAGTCGTGCTGGCCACCGGCGTCGCGCCGCGCGTACCGTCGCTGCCCGGGATCGACCACCCCAAGGTGCTCTCCTACGTCGACGTCGTGCGGCACGGGAAGCCGGTCGGCGAGCGGGTCGCCGTGATCGGGGCGGGCGGGATCGGCGTCGACGTCAGCGAATTCCTCACGCACACCGATTCACCCGCGCTCGACCTCGACGCGTGGATGGCCGAGTGGGGTGTCACCGACCCGGAGCAGGCGGCGGGCGGGCTCGGGAAGCCGAAGCCCGAGCCGTCGCCGCGGCAGGTGTACCTGCTGCAGCGCAAGAAGTCCGGGATCGGTTCCGGGCTCGGCAAGACGTCGGGCTGGGTGCACCGGGCCGCGCTCAAGGCGAAGCGCGTCGAGCAGATCACCGGCGTGACGTACGAGCGGATCGACGACGCCGGCCTGCACCTCACCGTGGACGGCGCGCCGCGGCTCCTGGAAGTCGACACGGTCGTCGTCTGCGCCGGTCAGGAACCCGTGCGGGATCTCGCCGACGAGCTGCGTGCCGCGGGGCTCCCGGTCCACCTGATCGGCGGGGCCGACGTCGCCGCCGAACTCGACGCGAAACGGGCGATCGACCAGGGAACGCGGCTCGCGGCCGCGCTGTAGCCCGGGAAGCGTCCGGCACTGGCAGGATGAACCTCGTGCGAGACGTATGCGTGATCGGGCTCGGGCTGATCGGCGGTTCGCTGCTGCGCGCGGCGGCCGCCAGCGGCCGCACGGCGTTCGGCGCCGCGGTTTCCGAAGTGGACGCCGACGCGGCCAGCAGAGCGGGTTACGACGTCACGACGGACGTCGAAGCCGCGCTGCACCGGGCCGCCGCCGAGGAAGCGATGGTCGTGCTGGCCGTGCCGCTGCCGGCCGTCGAAGACCTGCTGCGCCTGGTCTCCCAGCACGCGTCGCACTGCCTGCTCACCGATGTGACCAGCGTGAAAGCGCCGGTCCTGGACGCCGTCCGCCGCCGCGTGCCGTACACGCGGTACGTCGGCGGGCACCCGATGGCCGGGACGTCGAACTCGGGCTGGCTGGCCGGGGACGCCGCGCTGTTCCAGGGCGCGGCCTGGGTCGTCACCGTCGAGGAGGACACCGACCTCGACGCGTGGGCCGAGGTCGCGGGGTTCGTGCTGGACGTCGGGGCGCACGTCGTCCCGCTGCCCGCCGAATCGCACGACGAAGCCGTCGCGCGGATCTCGCACCTGCCGCACCTGCTCGCGGCGGTCCTCGCCACGATCGGCGCCGAGGGCGGGCCGCTGGCCATGTCGCTGGCCGCCGGGTCCTACCGCGACGGCACGCGCGTCGCGAGCTCGAACCCGCAGCTCGTGCGCGCCATGACCGAAGGCAACCGGGACGCGCTGCTGCCGATCGTCGACGAAGCCCTCGGCCGGCTCGGCGCCGCGCGCGGTTCGCTCGCGTCGACCGGCGGGCTGGCGGCCACGATCAACGCGGGGTACGAAGGCGCGCAAGCGCTGGCCGCCAGCCTGGACGTCGAACGCGCCGGCGTCCGGATCAGTCTTTCGGCCCCGGACGCGCGGCAGGGCCTGATCGCGCTCGGCGAACGCGGCGGCCGGATCACCGGCCTGGCGGACGGGATCGCGACCGGCGAAGTCCAGTAGTTACTGGGCGGCCGGCGGGGTGTCCGGCTTGTCGTCGAACTTGTCGAGGAAGCTCTTCGCCTTCTCGATGCCGCTGTCGATCTGCTCGTCGTGCCCGGCGAACTTCGACTTCGCGAAGTCACCCGCCTTGTCGAGGCCGCCCTCGATCTTGTCGCCGTGCTCCCGCAGGGCCTCTTCGGCCTTGCCCTTCAACGCATCGAAGTCGATTCCCATGGCGCAATTGAACAGCACGGACGTCAGGTGCGCCGGTGGTAGGGCAGGAACCGCCGGACCAGCCGCAACGGCGTGCGTTCCACCAGGTCGGGCCCGCGGACGGCATCGAACGCCGACTCCAGCTGGTCGACCACTCCGGCCAGCTGCGCGCTGTCCGGCAGCGGCATCGACCGCGGCTCGCGCTGCTCGCGGATCGCCGACGCCAGTTCGTCCAGCGCGGCGGTGATCAGCTCGATGTCCCCCGGATCCGGCGGCGCCACCCCGCGTCCGATCGTCACGCCGACCTCGGTGACGGCGTCCGCGACGCGTTCCTGGGCGGCGATGACCGGCCACCACGCCACCGCCTGTCGGCCGTTCGCGGACGGCTCGACGACGACCTGCTGGAACGCCGTCCGCAGGTCGGCGAGCGCCCGGTACGCGCCGCGGCGAGCCCGCGACCGCGCGAGCCGTGCGTCCCCTTCCGAGGCCTCGACCAGCGCGCTCGAGACGTACTTCGCGACGGCGTCCAGCCCGTCGGCCAGCCGGCCGCCGACCTGCGGACGACGGCTTCCCGGCCAGAGCAGGTAGCCGAAGGCGAGGACGATCACGCAGCCCAGCACGGTGTCGACCAGCCGCGCCACCACGACGTTCCAGCTGCCGGTGTTCGCCAGGTCCATCTGCAAGATGATCAACGGCGTCACGAACGCGCTGAGGATGCCGTAGTTGCGCACCTTCCCGACCGCGACGCCGCCGGCGAAGATCGCGATGAGCGCGACCAGCACCCAGCCGTGCCCGCCGACGCCGAGCACGACGGCACCCACCCCGACGCCGACGACCGTGCCGATCCCGCGCAGCACCGCGCGGCCGAACACCGAGCCGAAGTCGGGCTTGAGCACGATCCCTACGGTCAGGGTGATCCAGTAGGACCGCTCGAACGGCACGAGCAGGCCGACGACCTCGGCGATCGCCACGCACAGCGTCAGCCGCAGCGCGGCGATCCACGTCAGCGGGCCGGACGCCAGCGAGCGCACCCAGTCCCGCAGGCGCCGGTACCAGGGCGTCGGCTCCCGGCGCTTCCGGTCGTCGCCCTTGCCGATCCGGACCAGGCCGGCGTACAACGCGGCGAGCACCGGGTCGGCGTCGTCGTCCGGCATCGGGGGCGGCTCGGGCAGCGGCTGGCTGGCCAGCACCGTCGCCGACAACGCGACGAAGTGGTCGATGACGTCGGCGGGCGTGCGGCGGCCGGCGTTGACCATCGCCACCGACGCCTCGACCGCGGGGGTCGTCGCCGAGAGCAGGTTGAGCAGGTGCCGGTAGGCGGCGTCGCGGCCGGACAGCCACGAGCGCGCGGTCAGCAGCTGGTCGTACGCGGTGTTCATGGCCGTGGTCAGCCGGTGGCGGGCGACGCGCGAGACGGCTGGGTCGGTCGCCGAGAGCATCGCGGCCAGCTCGACGTAGACGTGCGCGACGGCGGAACGTTCGGGGCTGGTCGCCCGGAACGTCCAGCTGGCGAGCGCGACCGAGAGGCTCCAGACGGCGCCGAGGCAGAAGAAGCCCAGCAGGATCTCGACGCGCACGCCGGTCGCGTGCTGGCCGGTGCCGAGGACGCAGAACACGAACATCTGCAGCCCGGCGACCGAGGCGTTGCTGCCGGCCGCGCTGATCAGCGCGGACACCGCCGCGACCAGGATCACCGCGGGTACGGACAGCGCGGGCGTGCCGCCGGTGAGCAGCCCGACGACGTACCCCGCGGTCGCCGCCAGCGTCGCGCCGCCGAGCCGTCGCGCCCGGTAGCGGTACGGCCCGGCGGACTCGGACAGCACGGCGGGCAGCGCGCCGGTCGAGATCAGCGCGCCGACGGCGATGTCCCCCGCCGCGTACGCGGCCGCGAGCGGCACGGCCAGCGCGATGACGGCGCGGGCGACCATGTTCCACGGCACCGGGACCGGCTTGCTGCGCAGGAGCTGGGTCAGCCAGTGCGGCGCGGCGATGTCGGGGCGCGGCGTGCTCACGCCCCCATCTTGACCTACGCTGCGCGGAACGCTTAATTATCAGTCTGTCAACAACGTGGGAGGTTCCGGTGGGCCGCAAGTTCTCCTTCGAGGTCAACCGCACGAGCAGCGCGTCGCCGGCGGCGCTGTTCGCGCTCGAAGCCGACGGGCCGAGCTGGGCGAAGTGGGGAAAGCCACTCATCGTGCAGGCCCGCTGGTGCCGCCAGGGCACGGATGACCCGGCCGGCGTCGGCGCCGTCCGCGAGGTCGGCCTCTGGCCGGTGCTGATCCGCGAGGAGACGCTCGAGTACGAGCCCGGCCACAAGCACGTCTACACGTTCTTCGGCGCCAACCCGATCAAGGACTACCGCGCCGAGGTGCTGTTCACGCCGACCGACGGCGGCGGCACGCACCTGCGGTGGACCGGATCGTTCACCGAGCCGGTCAAGGGCAGCGGCCCGATCCTGGCGGCCGGGCTCGAACGTGTGATCCGGCTCTTCTCCGGCAAGCTGGTCAAGGCGGCCGAAACCCGGCTTTGAGCTGGGTGGCCCCGGCCACACAAGATCAGCCGACGCAACTTCACCCCTCACCCCCGCGTCACCCGTTCGGGTAGTTCTTCGCTACGCGGAAGGGGGACGCGGGATGAAGCGCGTCGCAGCGGTGGTCGTCGCGGCCGCACTGGCACTGACGGCCTGTTCGGCGAACGAGCCGGCGCGGCGGGAGTTCGGCACCAGCCAGCCCAACCCGGCACCGGGCGGCGGGCCCGGGTCGACGACGTCGGCGCCGTACCCGTTCGGCACGGTCCAGCAGAAGGCCCCGGCGATCGCGAACGGCCAGGTCCCGGTCGTCCGCCGGATCACCACCGACAAGCCGTACGTCTTCCTCACCATGGACGACGGCGCGGTCAAAGATCCCGACGCGCTGAAGCTGATGCAGCAGAACGGCACCCACCCGGTGCTGTTCCTGAACCAGAAGTACGTGAAGGGCCACGAGGCCTACTTCAAGCAGATCCTCGACGCGACCGGCGCGACGCTCGGCGACCACACGGTCGACCACCCGAACCTCAAGGGCAAGCCGTACGAGTTCCAGCGCAAGGAGATCTGCGACGACGCGGACGACTTCCAGCGCGGGCTCGGCGTGCGGCCGTCGCTGTTCCGGCCGCCGTTCGGCAACTACGACCAGAACACGCTGCGCGCGGCGGCCGCGTGCGGGATGCGCGCCGCGGTGCTGTGGACGGCCGCGGTCAACGACGGGCACGTCCAGTTCCAGGCCGGGGACAAGCTCAAGCCGGGCGACATCGTGCTGATGCACTTCCGGAAGACCTTCAAAGAGGACTACACGGCGTTCGTCGAGCAGGCGAAGAAGGACGGACTGACGCCCGTCCCCCTGGCCGACTTCCTGGGTTAAAGCACGACCGTCGGCGTCACGACGGTCCGGCGGCACGACACGTCACCGAGGTGCACGAGGATCTGCGTGGTCCCGCGCGGCACGTTGTCGAGCACGAACCGGCCGCCTTCATCGGCGGTCGTGGACGACGTCCCGTGCTCGGCGACCCGCACCTCGACGCCGTACTGGCCGGCGGGCACCAGCCAGCCGTCGATGCGGTGCAGCTTGCCGATCTTGGTCAGGTTGATCATCACGGTCAGGTCGCTGACGGTGAAGGTGATCGTGCCGGTGCCGCCGCCGCGGACGCCGGCCAGGTTGTCCAGCCGCTCCCAGCGGGCGACCTCGACGTCGAGGTCTTCGAGGGCCAGCGCGAACTGCACCCGCTGGACCAGGTCGCCCGGCGGCGGGTCGAGCTCGTCGAGGAAGCGGCCGATGCCGGCCAGGATCAATTCGTCGGAAAAGGCCTCGCCCGGCGTTCCGAGGTCGTTCATCGGCTTCCCCCTTCACTGACGAGCAGTTCGCGCATCTGGTCGAGGCAGCGCCCCCTGGTCGGGCCGACGCTGCCGCGGGGCATGCGCAGCGCCTCGGCGACGAGCTGGTACTCCGCGCGACCCGCGAGCACGGTCAGCCGGAGCAGGTCCTGACAGCGGTGGGGCAGCCGGACGAAGGCGCGCCAGACCCGGCGGTCGCGGTCGGCGCGGACGGCTTCGTCTTCGGGTGCCGGCTGGGTGCTCGGCATGGCTTCGGCGACTTCGTCGCTCAGCGGCACGGGCTGCGTGCGACGGCCGAAGGGGTGCGTGGCCTCGCGCCGGGTGGTCGTGATCAGCCACGCGGCGAGGGCTTTGGGGTCTCTGAGCTTCCCGAGCTGGCTGAAGAGGGCGAGCCACACGGTCTGGACGACGTCCTCGGCGACCGAGCGGTCGAGGCCGTTGGCCCGGGCGACGTGCCAGACGAGCGGGGTCAGCTCGGCGACGAGGCGGTCCATCGCGCGGCGGTCCCCGTCCCGGGCGGCCTGCATGCACGCGGCGTGCAGCTCGGCGCCGGTCAAGCCCTCCCAAGGCGGGTCTACCTCTGTGGTTTGCACGTCGGTCACCGTATCTGCCCCTCTTCGGAAAAGTCTTCGAGTCGGCTTCGGCAGTATCGCGGGTCCTTCGGGGGGAAGGAGCGTGCAGGTGGATCTCGGATACATCAAGGTCACTTACTTCGTCGGTCGCGCTTCTGGTCAATGACGACTGGGGGAGGCACCGGCCGACGCGGGGCTGACCCGCGCCGACCGATACTCCCCTCCCTCAAGGGCCCGCTCCCCAACGGGCCCCGCCGGATGTCCCCTCCCCCGAAGGGCACCCGGCCGACGGTGTCCGGAAGCCCCCTCGGCTCCCGGCCACCGCGCATTTCGAACTCGGCACCCCCTGCCGTGTTCCCATTCGTGCTTGGCTGCTCCACAGGACGCAATGGCGGGGCGGCCAGATACCGGAATCGCGAACTTTTTTTGAAGATCGACGCAGTGCTGCTAAGCGATCACCGAACGTGCTTCCGCAAGCGTTTGCGCCCACCGCGCGTAGCCCGCCGGCCCGGGGTGGAAGCGATCGGACGCGAACGCGGCCGGGTCGAGCAGCCGCGGGTCCATCGGGAGGTGCGTGACGCCGGGGATCGCCTTGAGTGCCGCGGCCGCCGTGTCGAGGGCGGCCGAGCGCGCCGAGAGGACGTCCCGCAGCGGCCGCGGCAGCGCGGGGAAGCGGGACATCGGCGGCACGCCGGCCAGCAGGACGTCGACCGGACCGAGGTGCCGCCGCAGCTCGACGACCAGCTCCAGCAGGTCACGGCGGTAAGCCGCGGCGGTCCGGAGCTCGATGGTGTCGTTGACGCCGAGGGCGACCACGACCAGGTCGGCCGGGCGGACCAGCGGGACCAGCTCGGCGCGGACGGTCCGGGCGTTGGCGCCGGTCCGGCCGACGGCCTGCCAGCGGACCGCCCGGCCGTCACGCGCGAGCTCGCGGGCGAGGCAGCCGGTGAGAGCTTCCTCGTGGTCCCGTGCGCCGACGCCGTCCACTGTGGACTCGCCGAGGACGGCCAGGCGGAAGGGCTCGCCGTGTCCTGGGACGAGCCCTTCGGTCGGACCGGACGCGCCGGGGAGCCGCGGGGTCGTCCGCTTGACGTACAAGGCTTGAGCCAGGATCACCATCCTTCGAAGCTAGCCGTGCGCGATCGAAACCTTCGTCCTGATCAGCGTGGGCTCCGCCACGGCGTCGAGCAGGAAGGCGGCGACGTCGGCACGCCGGATGGTGAACGTGCGGACGTTCCCGTCGAGCCGGCTCGCGACCTTGCCCGTGCGCGGCCCGTCGGCTGAAGCTGCCGGCCGCGATCGAGGGGCGCGACGCCGTGGTGTCGGCGCTCGGTTCCCGCGACCGCGGGCCGACGACGGTCTGCGTCGACGGCGCCCGAGCCGCGATCGAGGCCGGGGCGAAGCGCCTGCTCGTCGTCAGCGCCGCGACGACCAAGGTCATCGCGCGGACCGCGGGGTACTCGGAAGCGATGCTCTACGAGCACTTCCGCGACAAGACCGATCTGTTCCTCAGCGTGCTCTCCGACGAGCTGCCCGCGCTGGGCGCCACCCTGGCCGAGCTGACCGCGGACCCCGGGCAGGCGCCGCTGCGGGACAACCTCGTCCGGGTCGCGCGGCTCGGCCTGGCCTTCTACCTCGACAGCTTCCCGATCGCCATCTCGATGTTCTCCTCACGGGAGCTGCTGCGCTCGCACCGGGAACGAGGTGGTGGCGCCGGACCGCGCATTCCGCTGAAGGGCGTCGAGGACTACCTGCGAGCCGAGGTGGAACTGGGCCGGCTCAAGGCAGGCACCGACGTCGAGGCGGCCGCGTCCCTGCTGCTCGGCGCGTGCTTCCAGCAGGCGTTCCTGGCGACGTTCGAAGAGCGCGAGCCGGCGGACCTCGCCGGCCGGCTCGCGGACACCCTGCTCGCCGGGCTCTAGGCGTTCTTCTCCTCGCGGAGCTTGTGCCAGCGCTCGTACATGCCGTTGAGCTCTTCCATCATGAAGGACAGGAAGTCCCGCATCTCGCCGAGGCGCTTCCCGGACGGCGAGTCCTCGCCGAGTGCCTCGATGCCGTTCTCGGCCGCGTCGCGCCACATGATGATCATGCGGTCGCGCTTGAGGAAGGTGGCGTACCAGAGGTCGTCGAAGAGGCGGTAGTGGTCGCGGCGCTCGCCGGGCTCCCGCTCCTTGGCGACCAGACCGATCTGCTCGAGGTAGCGGACGGCGCCGGAGATCGCCGCCGGGCTGACCGACAGCTGGGAGGCCAGGTCGGCGGCGGTGAGCCGGGCGTCGTCGGTGGTCATCAGCGCGGAGAACACCCGCGCGGACATGCGCGGCATCCCGATCTGCGAAAGCACGAGCCCCAGGCTCTCGACGTACCGGCGGACGGCGTCTTCATCTCGCTTCGTGTCAGGCGTCGTCATCGGCCCATCCTCCCGTATCGCCCCCAACGTGATCACTCGATCTAGACATTTTCTTAACTTCACAACTTTGTGAAACCAGTGTAGCTTCCGAAGCATGGAAAACGCCATCGCGATCTCCGGCCTCCACAAGTCGTTCGGCCGGACCAAGGCCTTGGACGGCCTCGATCTGCAGGTACCTACTGGGGAAGTACACGGATTTCTCGGCCCGAACGGTGCCGGGAAGTCGACCACCGTCCGGGTCCTGCTCGGCCTGCTCCACGCGGATTCGGGGGACGTCCGGCTGCTCGGCGGCGATCCCTGGAAGGACGCCGCGAGCCTGCACCGCCGCCTGGCCTACGTGCCCGGCGACGTCAACCTCTGGCCCAACCTCTCCGGCGGCGAGGTGATCGACCTGCTCGGCCGCCTGCGCGGCGGGCTCGACGAGAAGCGCCGCGCCGACCTCGTCGAGCGGTTCGACCTCGACCCGAAGAAGAAGGGGCGGACGTACTCGAAGGGCAACCGGCAGAAGGTCGCCATCGTCGCGGCGCTCGCGTCGCGGGTCGACCTGCTGATCCTCGACGAGCCGACGTCCGGCCTCGACCCGCTCATGGAGGCGACGTTCCAGTACGCCATCCAGGAAGAGCGCGAGCAGGGCCGGACCGTGCTGCTCTCCAGCCACATCCTCGCCGAGGTCGAGGCGCTGTGCGACAAGGTCAGCATCATCCGCAACGGCCGCACGGTCGAGTCCGGCACCCTGGCCGAGCTGCGCCACCTGACCCGGACGTCGATCACCGCCGAGCTCGCCGGGCCGCCGAACGGGCTCGCGAAGCTGGAGAACATCCACGACCTCAAGGTCGACGGCAACCGCGTCCGCTTCGACGTCGAAACGCGCTCGCTCGACGAAGCCCTGCGCCGGCTGACCCAGGTCGGCGTCCGCAGCCTGGTCAGCCAGCCGCCGACGCTGGAAGAGCTGTTCCTGCGCCACTACACCACCGAGGCGAGCGCGAAATGACCGCGACGCTCGAGCGACCCGTCGAAGTCGCGCCGGCCCACGAACTGGCCGGCACCTGGCACCTCACCCGGCTCGCGCTGCGCCGCGACCGCGTCGTCCTGCCGATCTGGATCGTGCTGCTCAGCATCATCCCGGCCAGCACGGTCAAGACGTTCACGCAATTCTACCCGACCGTCGCCGACCGGCAGGCGCTGCAGGCGGGCGCCAACACGAACCCGTCCTACGCGCTGCTCTACGGGCCGCCGTTCGACCTGACCACCGCCGGCGGGTTCATCTCCTGGCGCATGTGCGGGTTCCTGGCCCTGCTCACCGGGCTGATGGTGGTCTTCACGGTCACCCGGCACACCCGCGCCGAGGAGGACACGGGCCGCGCGGAGCTGCTCGCGTCCGCGGTCGTCGGCCGGTACGCGGCGCTGACGTCGGCCGTCCTGGTGGCCGGCGGCGCGAGCGTGCTGATCGGGCTGATCCAGTACGGCAGCATGGTCGGCGCCGGGCTGCCCGCCGCCGGCTCGTTCGCCTTCGGCGCGTCGGAAGCGTTGTCGGGCTTGGTGTTCACGGCCGTCGCGGCTGTCGCCGTCCAGCTCGCCGAGTACTCCCGCACGGCCAACGGGATCGGCACCGCCGTGGTCGGCGCCGCGTTCCTGCTGCGCGGCGCCGGGGACTCCACTGTGGACGCTCGCTGGCTGTCGTGGCTGTCGCCGATCGGCTGGGTGCAGCAGGTCCGCGCGTTCGCCGGGGAACGCTGGTGGGTGCTCCTGCTGCCGGTGGCCTTCGCACTGGTCGTCGGCGCGGCCGGGTACTGGCTGCTGCCGCGGCGCGACGTCGGCGTCGGCATCCTGCCGCCGCGGCCGGGCCCGGCGCGGGCGGCGGCGAGCCTGCGGACGCCGTTCGCGCTCGCCGTGCGGCTGCACCGCGGACCGCTGCTCGGCTGGACGATCGGGATGGCCGTGGTCGGTGCGGTGTTCGGCTCGATCGCCAGCGGCATCGGCGGCTTGGTCGGCTCCAGCCCGCAGGCGCAGGAAATCATGGCGCGCCTCGGCGGCAGCGAAGCGCTCACGCAGGCGTTCCTCGCCGCCATGGCCGGGTTGTTCGCGATGGTCGCGTCGCTGTACGGGATCCAGGCGGTGCTGCGCATGCGCGGCGAGGAGACCGCGATCCGGCTCGAGCCGGTGCTGGCCACGAGCGTCGGCAAGCTGCGCTGGGCGGCGGGTCACCTCGTGTTCGCGTTCTTCGGCACGGCGGTGTTGCTGCTGGCGGGCGGTCTGTTCATGGGCCTGGCCAACGGACTGCGCACCGGCGACGTCGGCGGCTCGGTCGGCGACTCCCTCGCCGGGATGCTCGTCCAACTGCCCGCGGCGTGGGTCGTGGTCGCGCTGGCCGTGACGATCTTCGGGCTGCTGCCGGGCTTTTCGGCCGCGGCCTGGGCGGTCGGCTCGCTGGCGCTGCTGCTGAGCCTGTTCGGCCCGGTCGTCAACCTGCCGCAGGCGGTGCTGGACGTCTCGCCGTTCCAGCACCCGCCGAAGATTCCCGGCCAGGAACTCGTCGCGACCCCGCTCGTCTGGCTGACGGCGGTCGCGGTCGTCGCCCTGGTCGCCGGCCTGGTGGGCTGGCGGCGCCGCGACGTCGGCTAGCGCGGCTTGATCTCCCGGTCGGGACCGGCCACCAGCTGAGCCTGAGGCCCCGCCTTCCCGCAGGCGGGGCCGCCCGGTTCGCTGAAGGCCGGCGTGACGACCGCGGTGTGCGGCTTGCCGTCGTCGAAGCGGACGGTGACCCGGATCGGCTCCGCCTGCAGACCCGGGATGTCGGCGAAGCCCTGGAGGCCGCCGGTCTGGACCATCGAGACACCACAGGAGCCGTCCGGACCGGTTCCCGTGCAGGTCGTAGCGCCGGCGGCCGTCTCGGGGAAGAGGTCGACCGGGCGCGTGACGCACTGGTCACCCCAGCACGCTTCGAGCGTCGCGCGGGTGATGCCCGCGGGCTCCGGGACGGCCAGGCCGATGCCGACCCGGGTGCCGATGGCCGGGCAGGCGACCTCCGTCCCCGAGCCGGCCTGGCCGCAGCCGGCGGTGACGACCAGGAGTGCCGCGATCCACGGAATCCTTCGCATGCCCGTCCAGACGGAGCCGCCCGCGCGGAGGTTGCACGAGTCAGTCGCGCCATCCGCTGGTCAACGGAAGAGCGGGCGACGTGGAGGTCGGCGCGGCCGACGTCGGGGTAGGCGTCACGGTGACCTCGACGACGCTGGTGGCGGTGCTCGGCGGCGACGTCTGGACGGACGTGACGGTGGCGGGCGGCACGGACGCGGTCACGGTGACCGGCACGGCCGCAACGGTGCTGGTCGGCGGGGCGACGACATCGGCGGGCTTGGGGGCAGGATGGCCCGCGACGAGCAGCGCGGCCACCAGCAACCCGGTGGCGAAGCCCGCCAGCCCGGTCACCGCGGCGGAGCCATAGGTAGGTCGACCGTGCATCCGGCACCCCCTCGCCACGCGCAGCGCAGGTACGAGGACTAACTCGCGTTGATCTTAGCTGGTGTTACAGACCGTTCACCTTGAGCGTAATAGACTCAACTTTCTTGTGCCCGCGACGCGCACCTGCCACGTTGGGATCATGGGGGCACTCGGGAACCCGGACTTCCGGCGGCTCTGGGTCGCCGACCTCGCGAGTCAGCTCGGCAGCCGGATCGACGTGCTCGCGGTGCCGCTGCTCGCGGCGACCGCGCTGGGCGCGTCGGTCTTCGACGTCTCGCTGCTCCGGGTCGCGGGGACCCTGCCCTACCTGGTGCTCGGTTTGCAGGTCGGCGCGTGGTGCGACCGGATGCGCCATCGTCCGGTGCTGATCGCCGCGGACGTCGGGCGCGCCCTGCTGATCGCGTCGGTCCCGATCGCCGCGCTGTTCGGCGCACTCGGGCTGGTTCAGCTGCTGTCCGTCGTTCTCGGCGTCGGCGTTCTGAGCGTGTTCTTCGAGGTCGCCCACCAGACGTACGTACCGCGGCTGGTGCCCCGCGAGCACCTGCCGGACGCGAACGCCCGGCTTCAGACGAACCTGTCGATGGCGGCGGTCGCGGGGCCCGGCCTGGCGGGGTTGATCGTCCAAGCGCTCGGCAACGCCACGGCGCTCGCCGTCGACGCCGTCAGCTACCTCTGCTCGGCCTTCTGGCTGCGCCGGATCGAGACGCCGGACGCGCGGCCGGAGCCTGGACCACGGCGGCTGCTCCGCGAGATCGGCGACGGACTTCGGGTGGTCCGCGGCAACCGCATCCTGCTGGCGATCAGTGTCCACGGCGCGGTGTCCAGCTTCTTCCAGTCGGTGCACCTGGCGATCGTGATCGTCTTCCTCGCCCGCGACGTCGGGCTCTCCCCGTGGGCGATCGGCCTGCTCGGCACCGTGTCGCTGACCGGAGCGCTCACGGCCGGGCTCACCGCGCGGCGGCTGGGCGCGTGGATCGGGGAGGCGCGGGCGCTGTGGGGCGCCGCGGTGCTGTTCGGCCTGGCGTACCAGCTCTACCCGTTCACCGGCCGCGGCTGGGCGCTCACGTGCTACGTCGCCGCGGGGTTCTTCGCGACCTACGGAATCATCGTGCTGAACGTGTTCGGGATGAGCTTCCAGCAGACCGTCGCCCCGCCGGAGCTGCTGGGCCGGGTCAACTCGATCACGCACACGCTGATCCTCGGGGTCGTCCCGCTCGGCAGCCTCCTCGGCGGCGTCCTGGCGAGCGCGTTCGGGATGCGGGTGACGCTGCACGTCGCGGCGGCCGGGGTCCTGGCGTCGGCGGTGGTCCTGGTGTCTCCGCTGCGAAAGCTACGTGACCTGGTTCCCGGTTGACGCGCGAAGCCCGTCGACCACGATGCGGACGAGGTGCCGGCTGCCGGGCGAGTACCGCTCGACGGCGAGGCAGCCGACGATGAGGGCGCGCAGGTCGTCGCCGTCGATGTCCGTCCGGACGGCGCCAACCGACTGGGCCCGCTGCAACAGTTCCGCCAGTGCCACCCGGAAGTCGTCGCCCGCGCCGGCTTTGAAGGCGTGGCCGCTGGTCTCGGCCAGCGCGTCGCAGATGGCGCGGTTGAGCGACGCCTGCTTGATCACGCGGACGAAGTAGTCGAGGAAGACTTCGCCGGGGTTCTCGGCCGTGGCGAGTCCGCGGGCCTCCTCGGCGAACTGCTCGATGCGCTCGAGGACGACGGCCTGGAAGAGCGCCTCCTTGCTGGGGAAATGCCGGTAGACGGTCCCGGCACCGACCCCGGCCAGCCGCGCGATGTCGTCGAGCGGCACGGCGAGCCCGTCGGCGGCGAACGCCTCTTCGGCGGCAGCCAGGACCTTCGCCCGGTTGCGCCGCGCGTCCGCGCGCATCTTTTCCATGTCGTCTCCTCGTTGACAACCGGAACGCACGCTCCGTATCGTCGTAAGCGGGTGCACCGTTCCGATTCAACGTCCAGTCTTCCAGGAGAATTCCGATGCCCAGCACCGTGTCCCCGGCCCGTGCCGTCTTCGACCGCTTCCTCGCCGCCTCCGTCGAGAACCGCTGGGACGACCTCGCCGACTGCTACGCCGAGGACGTCGTCCTCGAAATGCCCTTCACCCTCCCGGGGGCGCCCCGCGTGACGAAAGGCCGCGAGGAGCTGCGCCGCCGGTTCCGCCGCGCAGGTGCGGCCCGCCGGATCACGAAGGCGGACAACGTGATCGTGCACGAGACGGCCGACCCGGCGGTGCTCGTCGCGGAGTTCGACCTCCGCCAGGACATGAGCGGCGAGAGCTTCGTGGCCACGTACGTGATGGTGATGACGATCGAGGACGGCCAGATCACGCACACCCGCGACTACACCGACACCGCCGCCGCGGCGGAGCGGCTCAAGGCGTTGTCGCCTGCTGAGTCGCCGGCGGGATGAACAGACGCTCGAACGTGCTCACCGAGTAGTCCCACACCCCGGGCACCAGCAAGACCGCCAGCACCGCGAACACCGGGAAGATCAGCCGCTTCTCGACCTTCTTGCCCGTCTTGAACCGCAGGGCCTTCGGGGGTCCCAGCTCGTACCAGGTCTCTCCCGCGATCGGGATCGGGAAGAGGAACGGGCAGCCGGACTCGGTCAGCGCGTCACCGAGGCAGTGGGTCAGGCAGCCCGCGGCCACCGCGATGCCCAGCCAGCCCGTGATCGATTCCAGCTCACCCGCCCGGTCGGGCGGTGCCGTGAAGAACCACCAGGCCACCGCGACGCCGCTCACCGGGAGCAGCCAGTCGCCCAGTGCACCTTCCGCCAGCATCAACCCGAAGATCACCACGCCGACGACCGCCCACGGGCCACCGGCTTCCGTGCCCCAGGAGGTCAGCAGACCCAAGCCGGCCGCGAACAGCACCGTGTGGGACAGGTGGCGGTGCTGGCCCGTCACCTTCTCGTCGCGAGGTCCTTTGGTCAGCGCGTAGAACGCCGCGGACACCCGACGCAGCAGCCACGACAAAGCGCCCGTCAGCCAACCGAGCAGACGGGACGCGCTCGCTCCGGGGTGGTCGAGGTCGGGCAGCAGGGTGAAGCCCGCCGTCGTGGCGGCGAAAACCACCGCTTGGTGCACCGAACCCGCCCCGACCGCGGGCGCCAGGGCCAAGCCCGCGCACCAGCCGGTCAGGGCATGCGTCCGCCCCATCATCGTGCCGCCCCCAGGTCCGCGAACCGAAATCAGTCCGCAGGAACCTAGCGGGCGATCAGGCTTGGGGGTCTTCCGACACGCTCAGGTGTTCGGCCACGCCGGTGAGCTCGATCACCCGGCTCACCGCGGGACTCGGGACGACCTCGAGTTCGACGTCCTGCTCGCCGGCCTGGCGTTGTGCGCGGAGCACCACGTTCAGCGCGGAGGAATCGAAGAAGGTCACCCCGGTCAGATCGGCCACGACCCGCTGCGCGCGCTTGTCCGCGATCAGCCCCGCCAGGGCTTCCTGCAGCTGCGGACTGGTCAGCAGATCGAGCTCGCCGGTGACCACCACCCGGGGCTCCGTCGCGTCGGTGTCCAGCGTGATGCCGAACCCGGGCGGGGTGGCGTTCTGGTCGGCTGCGGGCATGCAGTTTCTCCTCGTCAGGCGCTGCTCCTGCGCCGGGTACGCGCCTGCTGTCTCAAGCGGCAACCGTGTCACCGTGCCTTCCCCGAAGCTCGCGGTGGCACGGTCAAGGCAACTCCGGGGCCAACCCTAACCCAGGATGCGACCGAGCCCGCCACGGCCGCCGTCCTTTCGCGCTGACTGCTCACGTGCGATCGAATCCTGCCTGGTCAGTGCGCACTCATCACCTTCCGCGCCGCCCTGCGCTGGCGCAGGAACAGCTGCCGCCGCTCGATCTCGCCGAGGCCACCCCAGATGCCGTAGGGCTCCTGGACCGTCATCGCGTGCGTGCGGCACTGGGCCAGGACGGGGCACGTCTGGCAGATGGCCTTGGCCCGCGACTCGCGACGCTCCCGCGCCGAACCCCGCTCGTTGTCCGTGTGGAAGAACAGGCTGCTGTCCGCACCTCGGCACGAGCCGTTCAGCTGCCATTCCCACTCTTCAGCAACCACGTTGGGCAGCCGGCTGACGTCAGCCATGTCGTCCCTGCCTTTCCCAGGATGAGCATCTCGCCCGCTACATGCCCGCCGGTGGAGCGGATCAAACGCGGGTTTGGTTTGCTCACCCCACGGGCATCTCGCGACCGGGCGTGAAGAGGACATCGCCGAACCCCCTGGAGCGCGAGCCGGAGAAAGGAACAAACGTGGAGGACAACGCCCCGCTCGTCCCGGAAGGCGCGCAGGTCATCGAGGTGCGGACGGCCGCGATCCCGCACGTCGTGCCGACGCTGCGCACGATCGTCGCGGACATCGCCATGCGCCAGGACTTCGACCTCGACGCCGTCGAGGACCTCCGGATGGCGGTGGACGAAGCCTGCTCGCTGCTGCTCCCCGCCAGCTCCGACGGCCGCCTCACCTGTGTCTTCTCGTGGAGCGGGCCGCGCATCGAGGTCTCGGTGTCGGTGCTTTCGGACACCCCCGACCACGAAGACGACTCCGGTCTGTCGTGGCAGCTGCTGACCGCGCTCGCGACGTCGGCCCAGCGCACCGTGACGCCGGAGGACGGCCGCTACCTGTCCCGGGTCGACCTCGTCCGGGAGAGCCGGGCGACGGACTCGTGAGCGATCCCGCCGGGAGCAGCGGGAGCGACCTCGACGTCGGCGCGCTGTTCACCCAACTCGCCGGGCTGCCGGCAGGCTCCGCGGAACGGGAGCGCGTCCGGGACACCCTGGTGCGCGGCCACCTGGAGCTCGCGCGCAACCTGGCCCGGAAGTTCCGCAACCGCGACGAGGCGATGGAGGACCTGGTCCAGATCGCCACGGTCGGGCTCATCCACGCCGTCGACCGGTTCGACCCCGAGCAGGGGACGGACTTCCTGGCCTTCGCCGTCCCCACCATCTCCGGCGAGCTGCGCCACCACTTCCGGGACAACAGCTGGTCGGTGCGGGTGCCGCGACGGCTCAAGGAGCTGAACGCGAACATCTCCGCCGCGCGCGAAGAGCTCACTGTGCAGCTCTCGCGGGCGCCGAAGCCCAGTGAGATCGCCGGGCGCCTCGGCGTCCCGATCGAGGACGTCTACGAAGGGCTTCGCGCCGGCCAGGGCCGCTACGGCGCGTCGCTGGACCACCTGCTCGAGAACGCGGCGCACACGCGGTTCGGGGCGCCGGACGCCGAGCTGGGCCAGGCCGAGCTGCGCGAGGCACTGCGCCCGATGCTGGACAGCCTGCCGGAGCGGGAGCGCAAGATCGTCGCGCTGCGGTTCGGGTCCGGGATGAGCCAGTCGGACATCGCGCGCCGCGTCGGGGTCTCCCAGATGCAGGTGTCGCGGTTGCTCGCCGCGACCCTGAAGAAGCTGCGTTCGGGACTGGACGAATCCGAGCTCGCCGACGGCACCTGATTAGCCGCTGAACGGCTTGGGTACCTCGCGGACGGTACCGGAACTCACTGGGAGGGGGACCGATGACGATGTCGAAGATGCCGCAGCGCACGGCAGTGCCGTCCGCGCCGCTGACGGTGCTCCTCCCCGACGACGTGACGGCTCCGGCGCGGGCGCGGCACGAGGTCCGCGCGGCCTTGCTGGGGCTCGGCCTGGACGAGTGGCAGTTGGACGACGTCCTGCTGGCGACGTCGGAGCTGGTCACGAACGCCTTCGAGCACGGTGAGTGCCCGCAACGGCTGGAGATGTCCTACTTCGAAGGACAGTTGACGCTGCGG
The DNA here is from genome assembly GCF_040682155.1 of Amycolatopsis sp. NPDC051371. Taxonomy (NCBI): domain Bacteria; kingdom Bacillati; phylum Actinomycetota; class Actinomycetes; order Pseudonocardiales; family Pseudonocardiaceae; genus Amycolatopsis; species Amycolatopsis sp. NPDC051371. The sequence goes on along the minus strand of NZ_JBFBAG010000030.1, from coordinate 45,684 downwards.
GTCCACGACTCCGGCAGCCGGCTGCCGGAGCTGCGGGCGCCGTCCCCCGCCAAGGCACGCAGCCGCGGGCTGGTGCTGGTCCAGGCGCTGTCGGAGTACTGGGGCTTCGAGTCCTGCCCCGGCGGCAAGTTCGTCTGGGCCGTCTTCCGCCTCCCCTGCGCCTGATCAGGGCTCCAGCAGCTCCCGCGCCGCGCCGGTCTCCCCGATCCGCTGCCGGAACGGCTTCCGCTCGAGCGCTTCGACGATCGCGTCCAGCACCCCGCGCAACGGGTACGGCAGCTCCGCCTCCAGCGCCTCCGACGCCTCGGTAGTCGCCGTCCACTCCGCCTCGATCAGCGGCAGGAGTTCGCGCGTCTTCGCGGTGAGCGACACGATCCGCTGCCGGGCGTCCGTACCAGGTTCGAGGCTGACGAGCCCGGCGCGGTTCATCTGCGCGACGGTCTGGCTGGCCGCCGAGTGCGTCACGCCCATCTCCGCGGCGAGGTCGCGGATGGCCAGCGGGCCGCGCGCGAGCAGCGCCCGCACCACCCCCGAGTACCGCGGGCGGTAGTCGTCGAGGCCGATGTCGGCGAGGAACTGCGCGACGTCGCCCTCGAGGATCTCGAGGACGTGCCGCATCCGGGTTCCGAGTCCGTCCGGACCCGACGTCATGGCCATGACGGCCGATCATAGGCGGGGAGCGTGTGCTTGGATCGCGGCATGGAGAACCGGAAGATCGCCCGCCTGGGCCGCGAGGTGTCCGTCGTGGGACTCGGCTGCTGGCAGCTCGGCGCCGACTGGGGCGAGGTCGACGAGCAGGACGCCCTGGCGGTGCTGCACGCGGCGGCCGACGCCGGCGTCACCTTCTTCGACACCGCCGACGTCTACGGCGACGGGCGCAGCGAGCGCCTGGTCGGCCGGTTCCGGGCCGAGCGCGGCGACGTCTTCGTGGCGACCAAGATGGGCCGCCGGGTCGAGCAGGTGCCGGAGAACTACGTCCGCGCGAACTTCCGCGAGTGGAACGACCGGTCGCGCCGCAACCTCGGCGTCGAGACGCTCGACCTGGTCCAGCTGCACTGCCCGCCGACGCCGGTGTACTCGTCCGACGCGGTGTACGACGCCCTCGACGAGATGGTTTCCGAAGGCCGCATCAAGGCGTACGGCGTGAGCGTCGAGACGGTCTCGGAAGCCCTGACCGCGTTGACGCGGCCGAACGTCGCTTCCGTCCAGATCATCCTGAACTGCCTGCGGCTCAAGCCCCTGGAGAAGGTGCTGCCCGCGGCGGTGGCGGCGGGCGCGGGGATCATCGCGCGGGTGCCGCTGGCGTCGGGCCTGCTCTCCGGGCGGTACACGGGTTCCACGACGTTCGCCGAAAACGACCACCGGAACTTCAACCGCCACGGCGAGGCGTTCGACGTCGGCGAGACGTTCTCGGGCGTGCCGTACGACGTCGGGCTGGCGGCCGTCGAGCGGCTGCGCGGGCTGGTGCCGGCCGGGCAGACGCTGGCGCAGTTCGCGCTGCGGTGGATCGTCGACCAGCCGGGCGTGAGCACGGTGATCCCGGGCGCGAGGAACGCTTCGCAGGCCACGGCGAACACGGCGGCAGCGTCGCTTCCGCCGTTGTCCGACGAGGCGCTGGCGGGCGTCCGCGAAACGTACGACGAGCTGATCCGGCCGCTGGTGCACGATCGCTGGTAGTCCCGGCATGATGGGCCGATGATGACGCCCGAAGAGCTCCTGACGACCACCAGGACCGTCCGCAAGCGCCTGGACCTGGACCGGCCGGTGCCGCTCGACCTGGTGAAACACTGCATGCAGGTGGCCCTGCAGGCGCCGAGCGGCTCGAACACCCAGCGCTGGCAGTGGCTGGTGGTCACCGACGCCGGCCAGCGGGCGGCGCTCGGGCAGATCTACAGCCGGGCGTGCCACGAGTACCTGGCGTCGCCGAACGCGGCCGGCAAGCAGTTCGCGGACGACCCGTCGCGGGCCGCTGTGCAGCAGCGGGTCGGCAGCAGCGTCGAGTACCTGGCCGACCGGATGGGTGACGTCCCGGTGCTGGTGGTGCCGTGCCTGGAGACGGCGTCGGCGGAGCTGCCGGCGGGCAACCAGGCGGGGATGTGGGCGTCCCTGCTGCCGGCGGTGTGGAGCTACATGCTGGCGGCGCGCTCGGTGACGTTGGGGACGGCGTGGACGACGTTGCACCTGAGGTACGAGCAGGAGGCGGCCGAGGTCTTGGCGCTGCCGAAGAACGTGCACCAGGCGGCGCTGATCCCGACGGCGTTCTACACGGGCGACACTTTCAAGCCCGCGGCGCGGCAGCCCCTCGAAGAGGTGCTGCACCTCGACCGCTGGTGAGCAGCCATGAAGGCCTCCTTGCCGGGGCAGAGGGGGGACGTCGGCAAGGAGGCCGTCACGGCCTTTCGGCGGTCGGGTGGCTCAGCCCGTGTACGCCTTGAAGATGTTCGTGAACTCGTACAGCGACTGGGAAATCCCCGAGCACGTCGCGACCGCTCCTCCGCCCGGGCAGCCGCCGTTGTCGCGGCCCGCCGACCAGAAGCCGATGCTCGCCACGTGGTTCGCCTGCGCGAACGACAGCAGCTGCCGGGCCGCCGCCTGGTCTGTCACCGAACCCGTGTCGTTGCGGCCGATCATCGGCGTCAGGCCCAGGAGCGCCTTGATCTGCGCGTCGGACTTCGACGGCCAGATCGTCCTCATCTGACCCAGCGTCGCGTTCGCCGCGGACACCAGCGCGTCACCCCACGAACCGCTGTAGCCGAAGTCCATCAGCATCGGGTTGACCACCACGTTCAGCCCGCGCGCCGCCGCGTCCTGCAGGATCGACACCGAGAACGGGTCCATCCCGTAGTCCTGGCCCTGGATCCGCATCGTGTAGCTGATGTGCGTGCCGCGCTGCTGCTGCAGCCGGAGCAGGGCCTGATTGACGAGAGCCGTCGGGATCGATGCCTCCACGTCGACGTCCAGGTTGTTGCTGCCCACCGCGTCCAGCGTCTTGACGTACGCGTTGTAGAGCGCGTCCACCGAGCCGCACACGTTCTCCAGGTACGGGCCCAGCGCGCCGCCCGAAGCCACCGTGACCCCGCCGCCCATGGCCCGCAACGCGTTGACGTCGTTGATGATCCGCGAATCCAGCAGCGGGACCGTGCCGCCCCACTGCGGGTCGCAGCCGAGGCTGCTGCCCAGCGCGAAGGCGAGCGTGAAGTTCTTCTGGGCCGTCGCGTTCGCCACCGAGACCAGTGACGGCGTCGCCATCGTGATGTCGATGTACGGCGACACGCGCGCGCTGCCCCCGGTGGGAGGCGTCGTCGTGGTCGTCGGCGTGGTCGTCGGCGAAGTCCCTCCGGCGCACGGCTGGCCGTTCAGCTTGCAGTTCGCGGGCAGGCCGCTGCCGCTGACCAGGAACCCGAAGCTGGTCGACGCGCCCGCGGCGACGTTCCCGTTGTACTCGCGGTTGGCGAACGAGTGGTGCGCGCCGCTCGGGGTGTCGAGCGCGTCCCAGTAGGACCCGAGCGTCGAGCCGGCCGGCAGGTCGAACTCCAGTTTCCAGCTCGTCAGCGCGGACGTGCCCGCGCTGATCGTGTACTTGGCCTGGTAGCCGGAGCCCCAGTCGGAATCCTTGGCGAAGGCCGCCGAAGGTGCGGTGGCGGCGTTCGCCGGGGAGACGACGAGCACCGTCGCCACCGAGAGGATCGTCGCGGCGAGCGCGAGCTTGGCTTTCATGGCGTGCCTCTCAGCGCACGGTCAGGGTGAGCCGCTGGATGCCCCAGGCGTCGGCCTGCGAGCCGGGCAGCCAGACGTCGACGATGTCGTCCTTGATCCAGCTGCCGATGTCGGCCGCGTAGCACTCGCCGTAGCCCGGCACGGAGAACCTGGTGCCCCACGGGATGATCCGAGCGTCGACGGCGCAGAAGCCCGGGCCGGCGCTGTACCCCAAGGCGGTCTGCGCGACGTCGTTGTAGGACGTGACGCGGTAGTTCAGCGTGGTGCCGGCCGGGATGCGGTAGGTCGCGAGCCGGCTCGCGCCGTCGAGGCGGTACGCCGTGGAAATCTGGCCGAGCGAGCCGGGCGAGTTGTCCTCGGCCGTCATCGCGTAGAGCTGGTAGTTCGCGTTCTGGCAGGGGCTCGCGTCGGTGACGGTGAGCGTCGGCTGGCCCCAGTCGCTGATCCACTGCAGGGCCTGGCCGTTGCGGAACGCGCGGTAGGCCTTCGCGCCGGCGACGCGGGCGAACGTGAAGGTGACCTTGCCGTCGGTACCCAGGCCGCCGGCGACCGAGCCGGGCGCGGGCAGGCGGTTGCCGACGTTCACGGCGCCGACGAGCGTGCCGGGACCGTGGCCGCCGGTGACCGGGCGGTCCGGGATCGTGCCTTGGTAGAAGTGCTGGCAGGCGGGCAAAGCCGCCGCCGACGCGGGGGCGGCGGGAGCGACGAGGATGCTGCCGGCGGTGAGGGCCGCCAGCCCGAGGACCCTGGGCGATGCGCATGACGGAGAGACCTCCATGGTGGGGACCGGGGTGGAGGTGACGCAGGTGGGGAGGTGCGGGTTCGCCGCGGAACTGACGTTAAGTGGCCTGGACCACACAGTCAATAGGTCTAGACCTTTAAGTTTTCCGCTACCCCGAACGGCCCAAGTCGGACCTAGAGGTAGCTGACCAGGAGGTCGGCGATCTGAGCGGGGTGGCTCAGCGGCGCGCAGTGCGGGCCGTCGACTTCGTCCGGCTCGATGCCCAGGCGCTCCTGGGCGACGCGACGCTGGAAGTCCGGGGTGAAGAACCGGTCGTCGCGGCACAGCACCACCCGGGTCGGGACGTCCGGGTGAGCGGCCGGCGGCCACGGCTCGTCCCACTCCTTGCTCACCTGCTCGCGCCCGTGCGCCAAGCCCTGCGCAGCGAGTTCGGAAGGGACGCCGTTGAAGTACGTCTCGACGTCGCTCAACCCCGAAGGCGCCGCGAAGCCCGTGTTCCCCCACCACTGCCCCGGCTGCTCCCCCGGCGCCGGGATCATCCCGGCCAGGTAGACCAGCAGTCGCGCCCGCAGCTTCGACGCGACCAGCGGTGCCGTGAACCCGCCGTAGGAGTGCCCGACGACGGCGACGTCCGAAGCGTCCCCCAGCGCCGCCAGCACCGCGTCGGTGAAGTCGGAAAGTCCGGCTGACGAGTCGGTGATCGGCAGGTCCGGGGCGACGAAGTCGTGACCGCGGGCGACCAGCTCCGGGCCGAGCAGGTGGAAGTCCCACCCGCTGCCGCCACCCCCGTGGATCAGCGCGAACGTAGTCATGCCGGCCAGCTCAGCAGCGCCGCAGCATGTCCGTCAAGGCGGTTTTCTCCCCTTCGGTGACGGTCAGCCCGTAGTAGTGCTTCACCACGATCCAGTCGGTCGCGTAGGTGCACCAGAAGGCGACGAGCGGCGGTTTCCACTGGTCGGGCGCCTTGTCGCTCTTCTGCTGGTTCAGGTTGTCGGTGACGGCGAACAGCTGCGGCCGGGTCAGGTCGTTGGCGAACTGCTGGCGCTTCTCGGTCGTCCACGTCTTGGCGCCGCTGGCCCAGGCCTGCCCGAGCGGGACCATGTGGTCGATGTCGAGGTCGGTCGCCTTGGTCCAGGTCTCGTCGTCGTAGACGCTGGTCCACGTCCCGGACGTCGCCTTGCAGTCCTGGTCCGTCCGCACGTCCTTGCCGGCGCGCTTGAGGACGACTTCGCGGGTGTCACAACTGGCGCCCTGACTGGCCCAATGCGGGAACTTCTCGCGCGAGTAGCCGTCCATGGACGTCCGCGCGGCGATGGTCAGCTCGCCGAGCTGCTTCTGCGCGTCGGCCGCGGAGACCGGAACCGGTGCCGGGGACGACGACGGCGGCGGGGTCGCGCCGGAGCTCCTGCTCGTCGCCCAGTAGCCGAAGAGAGCGATCGCCAGGACCGCGACTACCAGCAGAGATCGCTGCGTCACGCTGAGCCGAAAACCGCGGGCCGCCAAGATTTTCTCCTCTCACCTGCGCGTGCGCGCCGCGTAGTCTCACCTCCGCCGACGTGGGAAAACCGCGCCGACACGACAACCTGGCGCGAATGTGATCTCGCCCACCCATGGCGGAGATGTCACACCGAGCCGATCATCTGCGACTACCGGAGCAGGACCCATCCGGAGGGAGCAGCCGATGCCCGGCCGGCTCAAAAAGTTCGACGAGTTCTTCCAGCGCAAAGCTGCCGAGGGCGGCAACGTCGTCGCCATGGCCCGCATGGGGTCGGCGATGCGCGAACGCGGTGACCTCGCCGAGGCCGAGACGTGGTTCCGCAAGGCCGCCATGGGCGGCGACCGCGTCTCGATGACCTCGCTCGCCCACCTGCTGGCCGAGCGCGGCGTCCACGACGAGGCCGAGCGCTGGTACCACGAGGCCGCCCTGGCCGGCGAGCCGCACGGGATGCTGAACCTCGCCCGCTCCTACGAGCGGCGCGGCAAGCGCGAAGACGCCCAGCACTGGTACGGCGAGGCGGCCCGCACCGGCGACCTGCCGTCGATCGCCGCGCTCGGGCACCTGCTCCGCGAGCAGCACCGGACCGAAGAGGCCGAGTCGTGGCTGCGACAGGCCGCCGACGCCGGGTTCACCGGCGCGATGATCGACCTGGGCATCGTGCTGCGCGACCGTGGCCAGGCCGCCGAAGCGTCCCGCTGGTGGCGTTCGGCCGTGCTGGCCGGCGACCTCGCGGCCACCTGCCAGCTGGGCAGGCAGGCCGAACGGCTGGGCCGGCCCGGCGACGCCGAGTCGTGGTACCGCCAGGGCGCGACCGGCGGGCACGTCGAGGCGATCGTCCGGCTCGGGCTGCTGCTGCACCGTCGCGGCGACCTCGAAGAAGCCGAGAACTGGTACCTCGACGCCGCCGAGCGCGGCGACCCCGCGGCGATGACCAACCTCGGCGTGCTCGCCCGCAACCGGGGCGACGAGGGCGAGGCCGCCGCCTGGTACCGCAAGGCGGCCGAACACGGCAGCGTCCCGGCGCTCACCAACCTCGGGCACCTCGCCGAGCACCGGGAAGACCTCGCGGAAGCCGAGCAGTGGTTCCGGCGGGCCGCGGAGACGGGCGACGTCCAGGGCATGCTCAGCCTCGCCCGGATGCTGCGGTCGCGCGGGTCCGGCCATGAGGCCGAACAGTGGCTCGCCCGGGCGGAGCACCTGCAGGACGACCGCGAGCACCACGTCTGAGCGACCGATCAGGCTCACCCACTGGGCGCAGACCACCCTCGGCTCTCTTGTGTGATCCATCTCACACCTCTAGCCTGAGATGAGCTCCCACCACCGAGCAGTCGCCCCGAGGAAGTGCCGCGATGTCGTGGTCACCGAATCACCCGGACTCCGTCGACGCCCTCTTCGCGCGCCGCAAGGCACCCGTGCTCGCTCTCGCCGAAGACGCGCACACGGTCGCCGAGGCGTGCCACGGCATGGCCCGCCGGTTCCACCGCGGCGGCAAGCTCGTGGTGTTCGGCAACGGCGGCCCCAGCACCGACGCCCAGCACGTCGCGGTGGAGTTCGTCCACCCGGTGATCGTGGGCAAGCGCGCGCTGCCGGCGCTCTCGCTGACCGCCGACGTCGCGACGGTCACCGGCGTCGCCAACCGCGTGGGCCTCGAAGACGTCTTCGCCCACCAGCTGCGGATCATCGGCGAACCCGCCGACATCGCGCTGGGCATCTCCACCGACGGCGCCTGCGCGAACGTCCGGCGCGCCCTCGAAACGGCTCGGGACCTCGGGATGTTCACCGTCGCGCTGACCGGTGGCGACGGCGGGGCGATCGCCGCCACCCCCGGGCTCGACCACGTCCTCATCGCCCGCTCGGCCGACCCGCGCGTCGTCAAGGAGGTCCACGTGACCACCTACCACGTGCTGTGGGAGCTGGTGCACGTCTTCTTCGAGCAACCCGGTCTGCTGACCCCGGAGGTGGCGTCGTGAGCGCCCGTGACGCCGACAGAGCAACCGGCCCCGTCTGCCACGACGGGGTGTGCATCACCTGCTCCGACACCGCGGTCGAGGTGACCGTGGTCGAGCTCCTCGAAGACGAGTTCGCCGTCGTGGACACCGGATCCACCCGGGAAGAGGTCAGTGTCGCGCTGGTCGAGGCCGGCGTCGGCGACCGCATCCTGGTGCACGCCGGGGAAGCCATCGCACGCTTGGAGAGTTCCTGATCCGGCCAAAAGCAGGCCGGCCGCCTAGCGGCAGCAACCGTTGCTACGAAAGCCATCCGGCCGTGACTGTGGTCGGATCAGGAACAACAGCACAGCCTAGCCGCGGGAGAATCGGCATGACGCGGGAACACCCCGTCACCGACGGTCTCGAAGCGCTGTACCCGTTCCTGTACTCGGGCACGAGCGACCTCGACGCCGTCCTCCGCCAGGTCGAGCAGTCCACTGTGGACAAGGTGCGCGAGATCGTCGCCCTGCGCGCCGACGTCCTCGCCGCCGACCGCGACCGGTTGTTCGCGTGTGCGCAGGACCTCGCGCGCGCGTTCGCCGGCGGCGGCCGGCTGCTCGCGTTCGGCAACGGCGGGAGCTCGACCGACGCGCAGGACCTCGCCAGCCTGTTCTTAAGCCCGGCGGGCGACGCGAAACCGTTGCCCGCCTTCGGGTTGACGAACGACATCGCGGTGGTGACCGCCCTGTCCAACGACATCGGGTTCGACGTTGTGTTCGCCCGGCAGATCGGCGCGTTCGGGCGGTCCGGCGACATCGCCGTGGGCCTGTCCACCAGCGGGAACTCCGCGAACCTGGTGCGCGCCTTCGACGAAGCCGCGCGCCGCGGCCTGGTGACCGTCGGCATCGCCGGCTACGACGGCGGGAAGATGGCCGAGCTGGACAGCATCGACCACCTCTTCGTCGTCCCGTCACCGTCCGTGCACCGCATCCAGGAAGCCCAGACGACCCTTTACCACGCGCTGTGGGAGCTGACCCTCGGCGCGCTCGACGACCCCGGGGTTGAACAGCCGTGACGCATGCGCAGCAAGAAGAGCAGCCCATCCACATCCTCTGGATCAACGCCGGCCTGTCGTGCGACGGCGACTCCGTCGCACTGACCGCCGCCACGCAACCGAGCATCGAGGAAATCGTCCTCGGCGCTTTGCCCGGCTTGCCCAAGATCGCGGTCCACTGGCCGTTGATCGACTTCGAATGCGGCCCCGACAAGGGGGCCGACACGTTCATCGAGTGGTTCTACAAAGCCGACCGCGGCGAGCTGGAACCGTTCGTGCTGGTCGTCGAGGGTTCGATCCCGAACGAGGCGATCAAGGAGGAGGGCTACTGGTGCGGGTTCGGGAACAACCCCGAGACCGGCCAGCCGATGACGACCAGCGAGTGGCTGGACCGCCTGACGCCGAAGGCCCTCGCCGTGCTGGCCGTCGGCACCTGCGCCACCTACGGCGGCATCCACGCGATGGAGGGCAACCCGACCGGCGCGATGGGCGTGCCCGATTACCTGGGCTGGGACTGGAAGTCCGGCGCCGGCATCCCGATCGTCTGCGTGCCCGGCTGCCCGACCCACCCGGACAACCTGTCCGAGACCATCACCTACCTGCTCTACCAGGCCGCCGGGCAGGCGCCGATGATCCCGCTCGACGACCACCTGCGGCCGCAGTGGCTCTTCGGCGCGACCGTGCACGAGGGCTGCGACCGCGGCGGCTACTACGAGCAGGGCGAGTTCGCCACCGAGTACGGCTCCCCGAAGTGCCTGGTGAAGCTGGGCTGCTGGGGACCGGTCGTGAAGTGCAACGTGCCGAAGCGCGGCTGGATCAACGGCGTCGGCGGCTGCCCGAACGTCGGCGGCATCTGCATCGGCTGCACCATGCCGGGCTTCCCGGACAAGTTCATGCCGTTCATGGACGAGCCGCCGGGCGCGCAGGTGTCGTCGCTGGCCAGCGGCGCGTACGGGTCGGTGATCCGGCGGCTGCGGAAGATCACCGAGCGCAAGCTCGACAAGGAGCCCAAGTGGCGGCGCACGGGCGAGAAGCTCAAGACCGGCTACAAGTCCTCGTGGCGCTGAAAGGGGCCTGGTCATGACCGAAATGAAGGACAAGACCGACCTCGTCGAGATGGCGTGGGACCCGATCACCCGGATCGTCGGCAGCCTCGGGATCTACACAAAGATCGACTGGGCGCAGAAGAAGGTCGTCGAGTGCCACAGCACGTCGTCGGTCTTCCGCGGCTACAGCATCTTCATGAAGGGCAAGGACCCGCGCGACGCGCACTTCATCACCAGCCGGATCTGCGGGATCTGCGGCGACAACCACGCGACGTGCTCGGTCTACAACCAGAACATGGCCTACGGCGTCCGTCCGCCGCACCTCGGCGAGTGGATCATCAACCTCGGCGAGGCCGCCGAGTACATGTTCGACCACAACATCTTCCAGGAGAACCTGGTCGGGGTCGACTATTGCGAGAAGATGGTCGCCGAGACCAACCCCGGCGTCCTCGAGCTGGCCAACCGCACCGAAGCGCCGCACGCGGGCGACCACGGCTACCGCACCATCGGCGACATCATGCGCTCGCTGAACCCGCTCGAAGGCGAGTTCTACCGCGAAGCCCTGCAGGTCTCCCGCAGCACGCGCGAGATGTTCTGCCTGATGGAAGGCCGGCACGTCCATCCGTCCACTTTGTACCCCGGCGGCGTCGGCACGGTGGCGACCGTGCAGCTGTTCACCGACTACCTGACCCGGCTGATGCGCTACGTCGAGTTCATGAAGCGCTGCCTGCCGATGCACGACGACCTCTTCGACTTCTTCTACGAAGCCCTGCCCGGCTACGAAGAGGTCGGCCGGCGGCGGATCCTGCTCGGCTGCTGGGGCAGCCTCAACGACCCCGAGTACTGCGACTTCACCTACGAGAACATGGAGTCCTGGGGCCGGAAGATGTTCGTGACGCCGGGCGTCGTCGTCGACGGCAAGCTCGTCACGACCAGCCTGCTCGACATCAACCTCGGCATCCGGATCCTGCTCGGCAGCTCGTTCTACGAGGACTGGGCCGACCAGCCGATGTTCGTCACGCAGGACCCGCTGGGCAACCCGGTCGACCAGCGCCACCCCTGGAACCAGCACACCATCCCGCGCCCGGCCAAGCGCGACTTCGACGGCAAGTACTCGTGGACGATGTCGCCGCGCTGGTTCGACGGCAAGGACCACCTCGCCCTCGACACCGGCGGCGGCCCGATCGCCCGCCTGTGGGTGACCGCGCTGGCCGGGCTCGTCGACACGCCGTACCTGAAGTCGACCGGCCACAGCGTCGTGATCAACCTGCCGCGCACGGCGACCAAGCCCGAAGTCACCTTCGAGTGGAAGATCCCGAAGTGGAGCAACGCGCTCGAGCGCAACCGCGCCCGGACGTACTTCCAGGCGTACGCGGCCGCGCTGGCGTTGCACTTCGCCGACCAGGCCCTCGGTGAGGTCCGCCAGGGCAACACGAAGACGTGGGAGCCGTTCAAGGTCCCCGACGAAGGCGTGAGCTGCGGCTTCACCGAAGCGGTCCGCGGCGTGCTCTCGCACCACATGGTGATCAAGGGCGGCAAGATCGCGAACTACCACCCGTACCCGCCGACGCCGTGGAACGGCAGCGTCCGCGACAGCTTCGGCACGCCGGGGCCGTACGAGGACGCCGTGCAGAACACGCCGATCTTCGAGGAGAACACGCAGGAGAACTTCAAGGGCATCGACATCATGCGCGCGGTCCGCAGCTTCGACCCGTGCCTGCCTTGCGGCGTCCACATGTACACCGGGTCCGGGAAGGTCATCGAGCGGCTGCACACCCCGCACGCGTTCGGCGGGGAGCTCGGATGACCGAGGTCGACCGGGTCGGCGAGCGCATCGAGCAGCTGCTGGGCGAGTTCTCCGGCGAAGACGCCGAGCTCGCCGAGGACCTCGTCCACACGCTGCTCGAGTTCTACGGCGCCGGCCTGGCCCGGATCGTCGAGGTCGTCGACCGGCCGTTGCTCGACCGCCTCGCGGAAGACGACCACATCCGCGGCCTGCTCGTGCTGCACGACCTGCACCCGAGGTCGACGCACGAGCGGGTCACCGAGGCGCTCGACAAGGTCCGGCCGTACCTGGGTTCGCACGCCGGTGACGTCGAGTTCGTCGAGATAGCCGACGGTGTCCTGCGGTTGCGGCTGCAGGGCACCTGCGACGGCTGCCCGTCGTCGACGGTGACCGCGAAGTACGCCATCGAGCGCGTGGTCCGGGAAGCGGCGCCGGAGATCTCCGACGTCGTCGTCGAGGGAGTCGTACCGGAAGAGACCGGTCCGGGCGGCCGGCCGCTGCTGCCGTTGGTCCCGTGTCCCGTGGAGGTCCCGTGACGGGCGGCCTGCGCAGGTTCCGCACTCCCGCCGCTCGCCCCGCGCCGGGCGAGCGGTGCGAGATGTGCGCGGAACCGATCAGCGCGGAGCACGGGCACGTCATCGACCTCGAGTCCCGGACGATCCTGTGCACCTGCCGGGGCTGCTACCTGCTCTTCACCCACCGCGGGGCAGGCGGGAAGCGGCACCGGGCGGTGCCGGACCGGTTCCGGCACGTGCCGCGGTTCGGGCCGGGGACGGCGCTGTGGGAGTCGGCCGGGATCCCGGTGAAGACGGCGTTCCTGTTCCGCAACTCGGTGCAGGACCGCCCGGTCGCGTTCTACCCGAGCCCGGCGGGGGCGACCGAGTCGCTGCTGCCGCTCGGCACGTGGGACGAGCTGCTGGCGGGCACGCCGGCCTTCACCGACATCGCCGACGACGTCGAAGCCCTGCTGATGAACAAGCTCGACCTGGGCTTCGAGTGCTTCCTGGTACCGATCGACGTCTGCTACGAGCTGGTCGGGCTCGTCCGGACGACGTGGCGGGGCTTCGACGGCGGCACCGAGGCGCACGAGGCGATCGACGGGTTCTTCGCGCACCTGCGGGCGCGCAGCGAGGTCGTGGCCGATGGCTGAGCTGACCTTCGACTGCATCGACGTCCGGCCGCTGAAGTACGCCGCGTCGCCGACGCTGGCGTTCAAGCTGCGGATCTCCGAGCTGACCGGGCAGCCCGTCCACGCGATGGTGCTGCGCGTCCAGATCCGCATCGAACCGCAGCGCCGCCGGTACGCCGACGACGAGTCGGAGCTGCTCACCCACCTCTTCGGCGAGCGCTCCCGGTGGGGCGAGACGCTGAAGCCGTTCCAGTTCACGACGATCTCGGTGACCGTGCCGGGGTTCTCCGGCGCCACCGAGGTCGACGCCGAGGTGCCGTGCACCTACGACCTCGAAGTCGCGGCCGGCAAGTACTTCCACGCGCTGACCGAGGGTGTCGTGCCGATGGTGCTGCTGTTCAGCGGGACCGTGTTCGGCAAGGGCGGGCCGGGGTTCTGGGTCGAGCAGGTGCCGTGGCACACGCAGGCCGAGTGCCGGATGCCGGTGACCGTCTGGGACGAGCTGATGTCCCGCTACTTCCCGAACGTCGCGTGGATCAAGCTGCCGCGCGAGACGGTGGACGCGCTGCTCAAGTACAAGGCGCGGCACGCGATCCCGACCTGGGAAGCCGCCGTCGAGCAGCTGCTGGCCGGTGCGCCGTGAACGTTCTCGACCAGGCCCGCGCGGTCGGTGACGCCGTGCTCTACGAGGGCTACCTCCTCTACCCGTACCGGGCGTCGGCGGGGAAGAACCGCGTGCGCTGGCAGTGGGGTGTGCTGGTGCCGCCGTCGTACGCGTCGGCGGAGATCGGCGAGCACGCGTCGGCGCGCGTCGAGTGTGTTCTCGAACCGTTGGAACACACGATCCTGCGCGTCAAGCTGCGGTTCCTGCAGGCCCGGACCCGGCTCGTCCAGGACACGACGTGGGACGAAGCTGTCGAGCACGAGATCGACTTCGAGCTGCCGCTTTCGGAACTCCCGGTCGAGACGCCGTTCCCCGTGCCGGTCGGCGAAGACGGCACGCACGAGCTGTCCGGCATCCTCACCGCCCGGGTCGACCCGGGCGACGGGCCGTTCGGCGGGACCCGGCTGCGCGTGGACCTGCACAACACGACGTCGTGGCACTCCGACGGCGTCCGCGAGCACGCCCTGCGCCACGCACTGCTCGCCGCCCACCTCGTGCTCAGCGTCGACACCGGGCACTTCCTGTCGATGCTGGACCCGCCGGAGTGGGCGAAACCGGCGGTCGAAGCCTGCCGGCAGGAGCGGCTGTGGCCGGTGCTGATCGGCGACACCTCGCGCAGCACGGTGATGCTCGCGTCGCCGATCATCCTCTACGACGACCCGGCGATCGCGCCGGAAAGCCCGGGTGACCTCTTCGACGGCACCGAGATCGACGAGATCCTCACGCTGCGCACGATGACCCTGACCGACGAGGAAAAGCGCGAGGCCCGGGCCACCGACCCGCGCGCGGCAGCCATCGTCGACCGCGTCGACACGATGCCGCCCGAGCTGCTCGAACGGCTGCACGGCGCGGTCCGGTCCCTGCGGCCGGTCAAGCCTTCGGTGACCGTCGCCGGGGTGCGGGTCGCCGAAGGGTCGAAGGTGCGCCTGCGGCCGAACCTGCGTGGCGCCGACGCGCAGGACATGTTCCTCACCGGCAAGACCGCCACCGTCCGGGTCGTTCTGTCCGATGTGGACGGTGTCACGTACGTCGCGGTGACCCTCGACGACGACCCGGGCGCCGACCTGCAGCACACGCACGGCCGGTACCGGTACTTCTCCCCTGACGAGATCGAGCCCTTGGAGGTCACGGAATGAGGCCACGAGTCCTGGTCGCCGGTATCGGCAACATCTTCCTGAGCGACGACGGCTTCGGCGTCGAGGTCATCAAGGAGCTGGAGGGCACCGACCTGCCGCCCTGGGTGCAGATCGCCGACTACGGCATCGCCGGCATGCACCTCGCCTACGACCTGATGGGCGGCTACGACACGACGATCCTGCTCGACGCCACCCCGCACGGCCGGCCACCCGGCACGCTCTCGCTCATCGAGGCCGACACCGAGGACCTGGCGACGTCGTCGATCGACGCGCACGGCATGCAGCCGGACGCGGTGTTCCGGCTGCTCAGGTTGCTCGGCGGCGACGCCGGGCGGGTCCTGCTCGTCGGCTGCGAACCGGCCTGCCTCGACGAAGGGATCGGGCTGTCACCCGAAGTCACCGCGGCCATTCCGGCCGCGGTCCGCGCCGTCACCGAGCTCGCCTGGGGAACCAGTCCGGAGCTGCCGCTCAAGGAGAAGACGGAGGTCTGACCATGTGCCTCGGGATCCCGGGCGAGATCATCGAAATCAGCGAGGAGCGCCCGGACCTCGCGAAGGTGTCCGTGAGCGGTGTCAAGCGCACCATCAACATCGGCCTGCTCGAGGACGACCCGCCGAAGCCCGGCGAGTGGATCCTCATCCACGTCGGCTTCGCTCTGTCCAAAATAGACGAAGAAGAGGCCGCGGCCGCCCTCGACTTCCTCGAAAGCATCGGCAAGGCGTACGAAGACGAAATGGCCGCGCTCTTGGAATCCCGGATCGAGTAGGAGTCGTCATGCGTTTCGTCGACGAGTTCCGCGACGCGGAGAAGGCGCGGGCGCTGTCCGCGAAGATCACGTCGTTGTGCGAGCCGGGCCGCCACTACAAGTTCATGGAGGTCTGCGGCGGGCACACGCACACCATCTACAAGCACGGCCTCGAGGACTACCTGCCCGAGAGCATCACGCTGGTGCACGGGCCGGGCTGCCCGGTCTGCGTGATCCCGATGGGCCGCATCGACGATGCCATCCACATCGCCCGGCAGCCCGGCGTGCTCATGACGTCGTTCGGCGACATGATGCGCGTGCCCGGGTCCGGCGGGAACTTCTTCGACTCCAACGCCGAGGGCACGAACATCCGGATGGTCTACTCGCCGCTCGACTCGCTGAAGATCGCGCGGCAGAACCCGGACCTGCGCGTCGTGTTCATGGCGATCGGGTTCGAGACGACCACGCCGTCCACCGCGATGACCCTGCTGCGCGCGGCCGCCGAAGGCATCGAGAACTTCTCGGTGTTCGGCAACCACGTCACGATCATCCCGGCGATCAAGGCCATCCTCGACTCCCCCGACCTGCGGCTCGACGGCTTCATCGGCCCGGGGCACGTCTCCACGGTGATCGGCTGCCGGCCGTACGAGTTCATCGCGCGCGACTACGGCAAGCCCGTCGTGGTCGCCGGGTTCGAGCCGCTGGACATCCTGCAGTCGATCTACCTGCTGATGGTTCAGCTCTCTTCGGGACGCTCGGAGGTCGAGAACCAGTACTCGCGGGTCGTGCCCTGGAACGGCAACATCGTGGCTTTGAAGGCCATCAACGAGGTCATGGAGCTGCGGCCGTACTTCGAGTGGCGCGGCCTCGGGTTCATCACGCACTCGGCGATGGCGATCCGCGAGAAGTACGCGGCCTTCGACGCCGAGCGCATCTTCGAGATCCCCGGCCTGCGCGTCGCCGACCCGAAGGCTTGTCAGTGCGGCGAGGTGCTCAAGGGCGTGCTGAAGCCGTGGGAGTGCAAGGTGTTCGGCACGGCGTGCACCCCGGAGACGCCGATCGGGACGTGCATGGTCTCGCCCGAAGGCGCCTGCGCGGCGTACTACAACTTCGGCCGGTTCAGCCGGAAGCGCGTGCGGGAGGCGAGCCGCGCATGACCACCACCGAACGCGAGCAGCAGGTTCTCGACCGCATCGAGCGGGCGCGGCGCCGGCGCGCGAAGGTGCGTGAAGAGCGCATCACGCTGTCGCACGGCGCGGGCGGCAAGTCGACGCACACGCTGATCGAGGCCGTGTTCCTCGACGCGTTCCGCAACCCGCTGCTGGAACCCCTCGAAGACGCGGCGTCGCTGACCATCGGCGACGCCCGCCTGGCGCTGACCACGGACTCCTACGTCGTCTCGCCGCTGTTCTTCCCCGGCGGGAACATCGGCGACCTGGCGATCAACGGCACGGTCAACGACCTCGCCGTGTCCGGCGCGCGGCCGCTGTACCTGACCGCAGGGTTCATCCTCGAAGAAGGCTTCCCGGTCGAGGACCTGCTGAAGATCGTCGACTCGATGAAATCCGCGGCTCTCGCGGCCGACGTCCAGATCGTCACCGGCGACACGAAGGTCGTCCAGCGCGGCAAGGCCGACGGCGTGTACGTCAACACGGCCGGGGTCGGGGTGCTCACCCGCACGGGCCTCGGCGTGGCCACCGTGAAGCCCGGAGACGCCGTCCTCGTCTCCGGGCCGATCGGCGACCACGGCGTCACGATCATGCTGGCCCGCGGCGAGCTCGACATCGACGCCGACCTCGAGTCCGACACCGCGCCGGTGCACGACCTGGTGGCCGGGCTGCTGGCCGCGGTGCCCGGCGTGCGCGCGATGCGGGACGCGACCCGCGGCGGTGTCGCGACGATCCTCAACGAGATCGCGAAGGCGGCGGAGGTCGCCGTGGTCGTCGACGAGAAGGCCGTCCCGGTGCGCGATGAGGTCCGCGGCGCGTCGGAGCTGCTGGGCATCGACCCGCTGTACGTCGCCTGCGAAGGCCGGATCGTGGTCGTCGTCGACGGCTCACAGGCCAACGATGCGCTGGCCGCGTTGCGCGCGCACCCGCTCGGTGCGGACGCCGCGGTGATCGGGCGGATCGCTGACGACCCGCCCGGGATCGTGTTGCTGAACACCGCGTTCGGCGGCACCCGGATCGTGGACCTGCTGGTCGGGGACCCGCTGCCGAGGATCTGCTAGTGCACGAAATGTCCATCACGCAGTCGGTGGTCGACACGATCGTCACCCGGCTCGGCGACGCGCGGGTGTCGTGCGTGCGCCTGGAGATCGGGCGGCTGTCCGGGGTCGTGCCGGACAGCGTCCGCTTCTGCTTCGACGTCCTGTGCGCCGGCACGTCCCTGGACGGCGCCCGGCTGGACATCGCCGAGCCGATGGGCCGCGCTCGGTGCCGCGACTGCGACGAGGAGTTCACCCTCGACGACTTCATCCTGCTGTGTCCCTGCGGCAGCGCCGACGTCGCGGTGCTCGCGGGGCGCGAACTGCGCATCACTTCGGTGGAGGTCAGCCATGTGTGACACCTGCGGCTGCTCGGATTCGGACGTCCGGATCACCGACCACACCCATACGGTGGTCATGGAGCAGGACATCCTCGCGAAGAACGACGAACTCGCGTCGCACAACCGCGCGCACCTGCGTTCGTCCGATGTCTTCGCGATCAACTTGATGAGTTCGCCCGGCGCCGGGAAGACGACGCTGCTGGAGCGGACGATCCGTGTCCTGGACACGCCCTGCGCGGTGATCGAGGGCGACCAGGAGACGCTGCTCGACGCCGAGCGCATCAAGGCGACGGGCGCGCCGGTCGTGCAGATCAACACCGGTGCCGGCTGCCACCTCGACGCGTCGATGCTGCACCGGGCACTGCATTCGCTGGCGCCCGCGCACGGTTCGACGCTGTTCATCGAGAACGTCGGCAACCTGGTCTGCCCGGCGTTGTTCGACCTCGGCGAGGCGGCGCGGGTCGTGATCCTGTCGGTGACCGAGGGGCCCGGGAAGCCGCTGAAGTACCCGCACATGTTCGCCGCGACGGACCTGGTGCTGCTGAACAAGGTCGACCTGCTCCCGTACGTCGACTTCGACGTCGCCGAGTTCGAGCGGGACGTCCGCCGCGTGAACCCGTCGGCTGCGCTGATCCAGGTCAGCGCGACCCGCGGGGACGGCGTCACCGAGTGGCACGACTGGCTACGGCGACCTGGCCGAAGCTGATCCCGCCGTCGTTGGTGGGCACCCTCCGGTGGGTCAGGACGCGGAAGCCGATTTCTTCCAGAGCTTCTAGGGTTCGATTGAGCAAAAGGACGTTCTGGAACACGCCGCCGGAGAGCGCGACCGTGCTGCTGTGATCCCGGAAGCGGTCGCAGGTCCGCGCGATCGCGTCGGCCACCCCGTTGTGGAACCGGGCGGCTCTCCTCGGCTTGGTATCGGGGTCGTCCAGGAGGGCGGCGATGAGGTCTTCTCCGTGCACGACGTCGTCGACGCGGGCCCGATAGGCGGTCTGCTCCGCCGGGTCGGCCAGCTGCTCCAGCTCGATGGCGGCCTGGCCCTCGTAGGTGATGGTGTCCCGGACGCCGAGCAGCGCCGCGGCGGCGTCGAAGAGGCGCCCGGCGCTGGACGTCAGAGGTGAGTTGATGCCGCTGCGCTTGAGCTTCACGATGTCTTCGCGCGCCGGCCGCCCCAGTTCGTCCACATAAGACGCCGCCATCCGCCACGGCTGCCGGATGGCCTGGACGCCACCGGGCATCGCGACCGGTCTGAGGTGGCTGAGCCGCCGGTAGCTCGTCAGGTCGGCGAGGAGGAACTCGCCGCCCCAAATGGTGCCGTCGGGGCCGAAGCCGGTGCCGTCGAAGGCGACGCCGAGGACCGGCCCGTCCTCGCCGTTGTCGGCGAGACACGCGGCGATGTGGGCGTGGTGGTGCTGGACGCCCAGCAGTTCGACGTCTTCGCGGTCCTGGGCGTACTTCGTGGACAGGTAGTCGGGGTGCAGGTCGTGCGCGACCAGCACGGGATCGACGGCGAAGAGGCGTTCGAAGTGGGCGATGCCCTCGGTGAAGGACTTGAGCGTCTCGTAGTTCTCGAGGTCGCCGATGTGGTGCGAGACGAACGCGTGGTGGCCTTTCGCGAGGCAGAAGGTGTTCTTGAGTTCGGCGCCGCAGCCCAGGAGGTGCCGCTTCGCAGGCCTTCGCAGCGTCACGGGCTCGGGCGCGTAACCCCGTGAACGCCGTTGGAGCTGCGCTTCGCCGCGGGAAATCCGGACGACGGAGTCGTCGGTCCGGACGTGGATGGGCCGGTCGTGGGTGAGGAAGGCGTCGGCGATGCCCGCCAGGCGGCCGAGGTCTTCGTCGCGGTGGACGATGGGCTCGTCGGAGACGTTCGCGCTGGTCAGCACGATCGGACCGGTCTGCTCCAGCAGCAGGTGGTGCAGCGGGGTGTAGGGCAGCATCAGCCCGATCCGCCGGTTCCCCGGCGCGACGGCGTCGGCGAGATCGCCTTTCCTGGGCAGCAGCACGATGGGCCGTCGCCGGCTTTCGAGGGTGCGCGCGGCGACATCGTCGACTTCGGCCAGTTCCCGGGCCTCCGCCAGGTCAGCGACCATGACGGCGAACGGCTTGTCCTCGCGGTGCTTGCGCTGCCGGAGCCGTCGCGCGGCTTCTTCGTGCCGGGCGCCGACGGCGAGGTGGTAGCCGCCGAGCCCCTTGATCGCGACCACCTTCCCCGCGCGCAGGGCTTCGGCGGTGCTCGCGATCGGCTCCCCGCCACCCGGCTCGAACCGGAGCGCGGGTCCGCAGGCGGGACAGCAGACGGGCTGGGCGTGGAACCGCCGGTCGGCCGGGTCCTCGTACTCCTGCTTGCACCCGGCACACATCGCGAAGGCGGCCATGGTGGTGAGCGGCCGGTCGTAGGGCACGCCCTGGACGATGGTGAACCGCGGGCCGCAGTTCGTGCAGTTGACGAACGGGTACCGGAACCGCCGGTCGCCGGGGTCGCGCAGCTCCCGCAGGCAGTCGGCGCAGGTGGCGGAGTCGGCCGAGACGAGCGTGTCGGCGGCTCCGCCCGTCGGACTGGTGACGATGACGAAGCCGGCGTCCCCGATCGGGGGAATTTCGCGGGTCTCGACGTCCTCGACGACGGCCAGCGGCGGCGCCTGCTCCCGCAGTGCCTCGGCGAAGGCCTTGACTTGCCACGAAAGGCCTTCGGCCTCGATGAAGACGCCGTGCACGTCGTTGCCGACGAACCCTCCGACGTCCAGCCGGCGCGCGAGACCGTGGACGAAGGGCCGGAAACCGACGCCCTGAACGACCCCGCCGACCCTGATCGCCACGCGTACGCGCTGGTCCACGCACCGAGTGTCCGCCTGCGGCCGGACGCCGTCCACCGGACAGTGTCCGGATGTGGACGATCGGGGGAACGATGTCACTTCCCTGCTCGTCCTGGGGCAGACTGATCCGGCAACCGGGCGAATGGCGGACTCCGGAGGGGCCAGTGCAGGGGCGGGACGTTGCGGTCGGCGGCACGACCGAAATGTGGGAGCGGCTCTTCGGGGCGCGCGAAAACTGGGGCTGGGAGTTCACCCCGCCGGCGGCGGTCACCGTGAGCCCGGAGGCGGCGGCGCCGCCGGTCGCCGAGCAGGTGTACGCGCCCCACGACTACCAGTTCCGGCAGAAGCGCAGCAAGCGCGCGTGGCTGGGGCTGCTGGGCTGGCTCGCGCTCACCGTCGTCCTCGTCGTGCTGGTCGGCGGCATGATGGACGCCGTCTCGAAGACGATCCCGCTGGCCGCCGAGATCACCACGAGCGTCGTGCTCGGCGTCGGCGTCCTGCTCGCCATCGTGCACTTCTTCCGGACGCGGCGGCGGTTCACCGTGATGAAGCGCGGCTACGAGTCCAACTACAACCGCGCGCTCGAGTCGTACACGCAGGCCCACTTCGCCTGGCAGCAGCGCGTCGCCGAGCACGACCGCCGCGAGCGCGACCGTGTCGGCTCCGCGATGCTGTGGCAGCCGGTGAAACTGAGCTCGCGGCCGAACCGCGTCGACGTCTTCGGCGGGACCGAGGACGGCTGGGCGAGCCTGCTCGCCACCAGCGGTGCCGCCCAGCTGGCCGGCGGCGCGTCGATGCTGCTGCTGGACCTGACCGACATGGCCGTCGGCGACGACCTGGCGATCGCCGCGGCCGGCAAGGGCTACGAGGTCGCGGTGCACGAGCTGCCGCGCGACCTCGGCGCGTTCGGCCTGCTCGCCGATCTCGACCCACACGAGCTGGCCGAGGTCCTCGCCGAGGCGATGCACAACCTGAACCGGACGGCGCTCGGGCAGGACCTGCGCGGTCTGCACGCCGACCTGCTCACCACCGTCGCCGAGCGGCTGAGCGGGCCGGTCACGTTCACCAAGCTCGTCGCCGGGCTGCAGGTGCTGCGCCGCGTGTACGACGCGGGCTCC
Source organism: Amycolatopsis sp. NPDC051371 (assembly GCF_040682155.1). Taxonomy (NCBI): domain Bacteria; kingdom Bacillati; phylum Actinomycetota; class Actinomycetes; order Pseudonocardiales; family Pseudonocardiaceae; genus Amycolatopsis; species Amycolatopsis sp. NPDC051371. Next base: position 23,761 of record NZ_JBFBAG010000030.1, on the reverse strand, counting down.
GACGAGACGCTGTCGGCCGAGGAGCTGCGGAAGCTCAACTCCTATGTGGACACCGTGGGCAACACCGAGCAGGTCCGCAACGAGCTGATCGCGCTCGAAGGCGAGATTCGCGGGCTGGCGCGAGCCGAGGATGCCGCCGAAGGCGCGCCCACCGGGTTCCGCGCGAGCTGGCCCTCGCGCGGTCTCTCCGTCGTCGCGACCCGGACGAAGATCGGGCGGCACAAGCGGTTCCTCGACCACGTCGTCTTCCACCGCGCGCTGCAAGAACTGCACTCGCGTGAGACCACCGGCCGTGAGGTGCTGGTCGTCGCGGGCGCCGACCAGATCGGCCTCGAAGCGCTCGAAGCGATGGCCCAGCAGGCGCGGCGCGCGGGCGTCCGGCTCGTCTTCCTGCTCCGGCACCTGCGCGACGACCTGCAGAAGCTGCTGGGCGGCTCCGGCAGCGTCAGCCTGCTGATGCAGCTGGGCAACGCAAACGAGGCGGCGAACGCGGCGGAGTTCATCGGCCGCGGCTTCAAGTTCGTCCTCTCCCAGCTCACCGCCGAAATGGGCAAGACCTTCACCGAGGGCAACTCCTCCAGCACCGGCGGCTCCGTGGGCTCGTCGAGCAGCCGCGGCTACAGCGTCGGCGGCAGCAGCAGCTTCAACAGCGGAAGTGGTGGCAGCGGCGGGTCGTGGTCGTCCGGCTCCAACTGGAGCCGGAACACCAGCTCGTCGAGCTCGCGCGAGAGCAACTGGCAGGACACCGTCAACCAGTCCGAGGCGATCTCGCGCAGCGAAGGCGAGACCCGGGGCCGCGTCTACGAGTTCCAGGTGGAACCGACCGCGCTGCAGTCGCTCGCGCCGACGGCGTTCGTGCTGGTCGAGGCCGGTCCCGGCGGGCGGCGAGTGGTCATGGGCGACTGCAACCCGGGCATCGTCCTGCTCGACCGGGTCGCCCGCGACGCGCTGCCGCGCTGATGTCCTTTCCGGCCGAATTCAGTTTCCATCGGCTGCTGTCCGTCCCGCGCGGCGACGACCTGGCCACGGGCGTCGACCGGCCCGAGGAGACCGGCGGCCGCGCCCCGGCCCAGCTGTTCGCCGCGTTGACCGCGGCCCACGCCGACCTGCGCTACCGCGGTCCGAACGCGGCGTTCGCCGTCGCCTGGGAGCGCTCGGGCGGCGCGCGCCCCCTGCGCGTGCTGGTCGGCGGACGCCCGCACTCGCCGGTCGCGCGGCCGGCGTCGCCCGGTCCGGTGCCGATCCTCTACCCGCCGGGCAGCCTCGGCACGCCCGTGCCCACGCCGGACTGGGCGGCGCTGCCCGCGTGGACGCGTTGCGCGGGCGGTCCCGATCCACTGTGGACACCGGAGGCCGGCTCGGCGGCGCCGGGCCGCGGCGGCTTCGACGACTACGTCGCCCATCTGCCCGGCGAGTTCGTCTGGCTCGTCGTCGCCGAGCCGTTGGGCGCCGAGGCCGTCGAGCGGCAGTTGCTCGGGCTCGAGACGACGATTCCGCGGCTGCGCCAGCGCGAAAACTCCGAGCCGGACCGGATCGCGCTGCTGCGGGCGGAAGGCCGGTACCGGGAGCTGTCGCGGGCGCGGCCCGCGGGGCTGTGGACGGTGCACGTCCTGGTCGGCGGCCCGGACGAGGCGAGCACCCGCGCGGCGGCGGCGTTGCTCTGCAGCGCCAGCGACCTCGACGCGCTGCCGTACGTGCTGACCCCCGGCGCGGACTGCGCCGGTCTCTCCGAAGTGTGGGAAAAGCCGACCTCCGGCACGCTGACCTCGCCGTTTTCCGCGACCGGCGAGTTCGTCGCGGCGGTCGCGCGCCCGCCGCGGCGCGAGCTGCCGGGAATCCGGATGACCGAGCCGCCGCTGTTCGACGTCACGCCGGAGTTCACCGGCGAGATCCCGCTCGGCACCGTCCTCGACGACGCCGACCAGCCGGTGGGCGAGTTCCGCGTCGCGCTCGACACGCTCAACCGGCACACGTTCGTCGCGGGCGCGACGGGTTCGGGCAAGTCGCAGACCGTCCGGCACCTGCTGGAGGGCCTGCACGACGCGGACGTCCCGTGGCTGGTCATCGAACCGGCGAAGGCCGAGTACGCGGCGATGGCGGGCCGGCTCGGGCCGGGCGGCCGCGTCACGGTGATCCGGCCGGGCGACCCGGACGCGTACCCGGCCGGGCTCAACCCGCTGGAACCGGCGGCGGGCTTCCCGCTGCAGACGCACCTCGACCTCACGCGCGCGCTGTTCCTGGCGGCGTTCGACGCGGACGAGCCGTTCCCGCAGGTGCTCGCACAGGCGCTGACCCGGTGTTACACGGAGCAGGGCTGGGACCCGGTGACCGGCGAGGTGCGCGGGCGCGTCGGGCCGGTGAAGTACCCGAGCCTCGGCGACCTGCAGACGACGGCGATCGAGGTGGTCAAGGGCATCGGCTACGGCAAGGAGGTCGCCGACAACGTCCGCGGCTTCGTCGACGTCCGCATCGGCTCCCTGCGCCTGGGCACACCCGGCCGCTTCTTCGAGGGCGGCCACCCGTTGGACGTCGCGGAGTTGTTGCGCGGCAACGTGGTGCTGGAGATCGAGGACATCGGGTCCGACATGGACAAGGCGTTCTTCATCGGCGCGGTGCTGATCCGGCTGTTCGAGCACCTGCGCGTCCACCACGTGGCCGGTTCGTCGGGTCTCAAGCACGTGCTGGTGCTGGAGGAGGCGCACCGGCTGCTGAAGCGGGCCGAGCCGGGGAGCCCGACGGAGCACGCGGTGGAGTTGTTCACGTCGCTGCTGGCGGAGATCCGGGCGTACGGCGAGGGGATCGTCGTCGCCGAGCAGATCCCGGGCAAGATCGTCCCCGACGTCATCAAGAACACGGCGTGCAAGATCCTCCACCGGCTCCCGGCTCTGGACGACCGTTCAGCGGTCGGCGCGACGATGAACCTGAGCGAGGCCCAATCACGCCACGTCGTGACGCTGCCCCCGGGTCGCGCGGCGGTGTTCACGGACGGGATGGACCGGCCGTTGCGCCTCTCGATGCCGCTCGGTTCGGCTCGCGAGGACGCTGCTCTGGTTTCTTCGGCTCCGGCTCTGGCCTCCCGGCGAAGTGTCGCGTGTGGACAGGCTTGTGCGACCCGGCCGTGTTCGCTGCGCGAGCTGGGCGACGCGGTGTACCTCGCGGACGAGGACCCGCGACTGGTGCTGTGGCTGGAGCTGTTGACGGTCGCGCACATCACCGGCCGCCCGTCCCCTTCGCCGTCCGCTTCCTGGATCGCTTCGCTGCACGCTGCCCACGACGCGCGGACGTTGGAATGCGCGGTGGCACACCGGCTCCAGACGGCGGTGGACGCCCGGTACGCGGGGATCACGGAGTACAACTCGGCGGACGCGTTCCTCTCACATTTGGTTTCTTCCGCCTGGCAGACGTTGTCGGGTTCTTCGGCCTGTTCCGGGCCCGAGGTCCGCTGGCAGGCGGGGAGCTACCGCTGGTACGACGTCTTGGTGGCGCTGAAGCGGGACGAATCGGTGGACACGACGTCGCGCGGGTTGACGCTTCCGGGTTCGACGCCCGCAGAGCAGCTTTCGTCGTTGCGACAACGCCCGGACACGTGGCGCAACGACGACGCGACGGTGCTGGGCACGACGTCGCCGACGTTGATCAGCGTGGCCGCCGGCCGCCTGAGCAACGCGCGAGACCGGGTGGAGCAGTTCAACGCGGCGACGGGCTTCCTGAATCTGAAGTTCCCGGCGGCCCGGGTCCTGAGGATGGACACGAAGCGAGGGGGCTGAGGTGAGCGAGACGAGCGACGCGCCGGAGGCACCGGAGCCGCCCCCGGACCCGCCGGATGGCGATCGCGCGGAAGGCCCGGTGGAGGACGAGGAGCCGGGCACTGCGGAGTCGTCGGAGGCTCCTCCGGAGGAGGGCCCGGTGGAGGACGGCGCCCAGCCGGTGGATTCGGCCGAGGCGCCGGTGCCCGAGGAGGGCCCGGTCGAGGACGACGAGCCGGCACCCGACAACGCTGAGGTTCCCGAGGAGAAGGCCACCGACGAGACCGATGGCGCTGAGGAGCTTCCGCCCGCCGGCGACGACGCCGGAGAGGCCGAGGACCCGAACCCTCCCGAAAACACCAACGCCGAAGAAACCGAAGACCCCAACCCTCCCGAAGACACCGAGGGCGCGGAAGACCACACCGACGAAGGGGAGCGCCTCGAAGACGACACCACCGCGGACGAGACCGACCGCCGCGACGACGAGGACACCGAGCCCACCGAAGACCGGGCCCAGCCCGAAGACGACCAGTCCGACACCGGCGCCGACGACCCGGACGACGTCGAACGGGAACGAGAGCTGAAGCCGGACGACCCGCGCTGGGACGGCCCCTGGAACTCGACGACTCCCGAGGCTCAGACCGAACAACCGGCAGCCGAGGCGGAATCCACCGAGCAAGAGCACCAGGAGCCGGCGGAATCCCCACAGGAAGCCGAGCCGAATCGGGATGAGCGGCAGGAGCCGGCCACCGAACGCGATGCGCCCCCGGAGCACGGCGACTTCGAGCGAGAGCGGGAACTCAACCCGCGCGCCCAAGCCGGGAACGAGTCGTCCGCCGAGGCACGGGTCGAGCAGCAGGCGCCGAGCCGGGAAATCCCCGAGATCCCCGGCGGACCGGAACAAGCCGAAGCGCGACCCGAGGACCCGCAGCGGACGCCCGTCGAGATTCCGGCGCGCCAAGATCAGCAGGAGCTGGACCTGGGCGTCCGGCAGACCGGCGCGGACTCGTCGGAGGTCCGGCTCGCCGACGGCGCGGAAACGCGGGATTCCGGCCGGCCGCGCGGTCCCGACGCGTCGGCCGGCGACCCGCCCGACGACCCCGGAGCGGACGACGACCCCGGAGGCCCGCCCCCGCCGGAGTCGAGGATCCCGGAATTGGGGCCGAACGACTACCTGGCGGTCGTCAACGAACGCGGAGAACTCGAGGAGCGGCAAACCCCGGGTCAGCCGGCTCCCGAGCGCGACAAGCCGAACCGTGAAGAGGTCGGGGTCGCCGAAGACGACGTGCCGGAAGATCCGGAGAAGGACGAACTGGAAGAGTCCGAGGAAGCGGAGGAGTACGTCGACTCGGTCATCGAAGGGCGTCCCGAAAACGAGAAGAAAGCCGAAACCAGCGACGAAAAACCCAGGACCGGCCACGAAAAGACCGAGATCCGGACCGGTCACGAGGCGAGGATCGATTCGGTGCCGCCGCCGGAACCGACCATCGGCGTCCTCACCTCCGCCGCGTTGGGTATCGCCGCGCTGTCCGAGCGGGGGCTCAAAGGATTCACGGACACGTTCAGATCACTGCGCGGCGGCGAGCCGTCGATGATGCCGGAAGAGCCGCCGGACCCCGAAGAGGACGACAAGAAATAGCCGCTACGCGCTCCACTCGGTGAGAGCCGGGAGATCCGGGGGTTGCCGCAGGGCATCCAAGACCACGTTCACCCCCGCGCGCAACGGCGTTCCCCTTCGCACCACCGCCGCGATCGTGCGCGTCACCGGGGACGCCAGCTCCCGCGTCGACACCCGGTACCGGCGGTCCACCGCCAGCTCCGGCAGCAGCGCGATCGACAACCCGGCCTCGACGTGCTGCAACGTCATCAAGTAGTTGCTGAACCGGCACGCCACCCGCGGCTCGAAACCCGACTCGCGGCACAGGCGCAGCGTCAGGTTCGCCATGTACGACCGCGGCGTGTCCAGCGCCCACGGCGAGTCCGCGTACGCCGACAGGACCGCCGGGCCGCGAGGGCCCTCCGAAGGGGTCACCAGCACGATCGGGTCCGTCGCCAGCGGGACGATGTCCAGGTCCGGGCCCAGCGGCAGCTGCACGAAGTCGGTCGTCGTGATGATCACGTCCGCGTCGCCGCCGCGCAGGGCCGGGATGCTCTCGTGCGGCTCCAGCTCCAGCAGCTCGACCTCCAGGTGCGGGTACGCGCTCGCGAGCCGCGTCACCGCCGGGACCGCCATCGTGTGGATCGCGCTCTGGAACGCGCCCAGCCGGACCTGGCCGACCGGCTCCTCGCCGAGGCTGCGCAGCTCCGCCTCGACCGTGTCCATGTGGTCGAGGATCGACCGCGCGCGCCGCGCCAGCATCAGGCCCGCCGGCGTCAACCGCACCCGGCGGCCGGTGCGTTCCAGCAGCTGCGTGCGGGTTTCCGCCTCGAGCACGGCCAGCTGCTGCGACACGCTCGACGCGCTCAGGTTCGCGTCCTGCGCCACCGCGCGGACCGTCCCCAGCGTGTCGAGCCGGCTCAGCAGCCGCAGGCGCCACGGGTTCAGCATCGCCCTATTCTTGTACGGAAAATCCGAACAGGACAGCCGGAATTGTGAGCTGGACGTGTCGCTCGGACCGGACTTACCGTCGATGCATGGCTGCTCCGACCTCCGAACTGTCCACGTCCGAAGCCTTCTGGGCCGACGCCGACCGGCACCTGGTGCGCTACGGCGGCGCCTTCACCCACGAGATCATCGACCGCGCCGAAGGCAGCTTCGTCTTCACCGAAGACGGCCGCCGCATCCTCGACTTCACCTCCGGCCAGATGAGCGCGATCCTCGGGCATTCGCACCCGGAGATCGTCGACACCGTCCAGCGGCAGGCCGCGAAGCTCGACCACCTGTTCAGCGGCATGCTGAGCCGCCCGGTCGTCGACCTCGCGCGGCGCTTGGCCGAGTCGCTGCCCGACCCGCTGGAGAAGGCGCTCCTGCTGACGACCGGAGCCGAGTCCAATGAGGCGGCCATCCGGATGGCGAAGCTCGTCACCGGCAAGCACGAGATCGTCTCGTTCGCCCGGTCGTGGCACGGCATGACGCAGGCCGCGGCGAGTGCCACCTACAGCGCCGGCCGCAAGGGGTACGGGCCTGCCGCGCCCGGCAACTTCGCCATCCCGGCGCCCAACGCGTACCGGCCGGACTTCACCGACGCCGACGGCAAGCTCGACTGGCGGCGCCAGCTCGACTTCGGGTTCGAGATGATCGACGCGCAGTCGGTCGGGAGCCTCGCCGCGTGCATCGTCGAGCCGATCCTCAGCTCCGGCGGCATCATCGAACCGCCGGTCGGCTACTTCGCCGCGCTGAAGGAGAAGTGCCGGGAACGCGGCATGCTGCTGATCCTCGACGAAGCCCAGACCGGGCTCTGCCGCACCGGGAACTGGTACGCGTTCGAGCGCGACGGCGTCGTCCCGGACATCCTGACGCTGTCGAAGACGCTCGGCGCCGGCCTGCCCCTAGCGGCGGTGCTGACCAGCGCGGAAATCGAGCAGGAGGCGCACGAGCGCGGGTTCCTGTTCTTCACCACGCACGTCGCGGACCCGCTGCCGGCGGCCGTCGGCAACACGGTCCTGGACGTGCTGCAGCGCGACCGCCTCGACGAGCGTGCGCTCCAGCTGGGCTCGTTGCTGCGCCACGGCCTCGAAAGCATCGCCCACCGGCACGAGGTCGTCGGCGACATCCGCGGCCGCGGCCTGCTGGCGGGGCTGGAACTGGTCGTCGACCGCGAGACCAAGCGCAGCTCGGACGAGCTGGGCGCGCGGGTCACGGCGCGCTGCCTCGAGCTCGGGCTGCACATGAACATCGTGCAGCTGCCCGGAATGGGCGGGGTGTTCCGGATCGCGCCGCCGCTGACGGCGTCCGAAGAGGAGATTTCGCTCGGCCTGTCGATCCTGGACGAAGCGATCGGGGACGCCGTCAAGACGCTCTGAAAACGAAGAAGCCTCCTTGCCGGCCCGGGGAGCCGGCAAGGAGGCCTTCATTCACGACGACGTCAGAAACCCGCCGTCACCTTGGTGAAGTCCCAATCGTTCTGGGCGATGCCGCTGCAGGCCGACTGCACGCCACCGCCAGGACACCCACGATCCCGGTTCACCGACCAGAACGCCAGCCTGCCGAGGCGATTCGACTTGGCCCAGTTCGTGATCTGGGTCCAGGTCGACAGGTCGGTCAGCTCCTGCTGGTCGGACAGGCCGTTCATGCCCGAGATGCCCACGTGGCTGTACGCCGTGGCGTCGCTCCAGCCGAACGTCGACTTCAGCTTGTCGCGCAAGCCGTTCGCCGCGTTCACGGTGCTCTGGTACATGTTCGAGCCGCCGCCGAAGTCGAACGGCATGATCGTGTACACGTCCACGCCGGCGCCCAGGGCCTTCGACTGGTCGATGAGCCGGTTGCCGTAGTAGTTCGGGCCGGTCGTCGACGTGCCGAACGTCAGGATGGTCTGCACGCCCGGGTTGTTCTGCTTGACGATCTTCAGCGCGCCCAGGATCCGGTCCTGCACGGCCTCGTTCTCGAACTCGTCGGAGTTCTCGATGTCGATGTCGATCGCCTTCAGCCCGTACGCGTTGATCACCTGCTGGTAGGCGCCGGCCAGCGCGGCCGACGTCGAGCAGTTCGGGCCCAGCTTGTTGCCGCTCCAGCCGCCGAACGACGGGACGACCTGGCCGCCCGCCGCCTTGATCTGCGCGATCGCGCTCGCGTCCGCGCTGCCCGAAAGCGGACGGCTGCTGTCCCACGCCGGGTTGCAGCCACCGGAGGCGTTGATGAACGCCATGGTGAACCACTTGACGCCGGTCGCGTTCATCACCGTCTGCGGGTTGGGCGGGCTGCCCCAGCCCATGTAGAGGTACGGCGCGCCCTTGCCACCTGTCCCTGGCGGCGGGGTGGTGGTCGGCGGGGGCGTCGTCGTAGGCGGCGGTGTCGTAGTGGGGGGTGTCCCCCCGGCCGCACACGACCCACCGTTGAGCTTGCAGTTCGACGGCGCGACGTACGAACCCGAGTACGCCACGTTGAAGCCGAAGCTCGCGCTCGAGCCGTTGCCGACGTTGCCGTTCCACGAGTTCTTCACCGTGACGTGCTGGCCGGACGCCGTGTAGCTGCCGTCCCACAGCGAAGAGATCTTCGCGCCCGAAGGCAGGTCGAACTCGACGGTCCAGGTGGCGAGCGTCGAGCCCGAGCCGTTGGCGATCGTGTACTTGCCCTCGTACCCGGTGCCCCAGTCGGAGCCCTTCGCGAAGCTCGCGGACACGCCGCCCGCCGCGTTCGCCGGAGCGATCACGAACATCGCGCCGATCGTGGCGGCCGCGGCCGCCAGCCCGAGTGCGGGCAACCACCGGCGCGTCACGACAGGCCGTTCTTCATCGCGGTGATGAGCTCGCCGCCGGTGGTGTCGCCGGTCAGCTCCCAGAAGAAGGCGCCGCCGAGACCCTGCTGCTTGGCGTAGGACATCTTCCCGTTGATGGTCGACGGGGTGTCGTAGCTCCACCAGTTGCTGCCGCACTTGGCGTACGCGGTGCCGGCGAACGTGCCGGTCGACGGGCAGGTGTTCTTGAGGACCTTGTAGTCCTCGATGCCCTGCTCGTAGGTGCCCGGCGCGGGGCCGGTCGCCGTGCCGCCCGGCGTGCTCTGCGTGACGCCGGTCCAGCCGCGGCCGTAGAAACCGATGCCCAGCAACAGCTTGCTCGACGGGACGCCCTTGCTCTTCAGCTTCTGGATCGCCGCGTCGGAGTAGAAGCCCGGCGTCGGGATACCGGCGAAGTTGGTCAGCGGCGAGTGCGGAGCCGTCGGACCCTGCGCCGCCCAAGCACCGAAGTAGTCGTACGTCATGACGTTGTACCAGTCGACGTACTGCGCGGCGCCGCCGTAGTCGGCGACGTCGAGCTTGCCGCCGTTGCTGCCGTCGGCCGTGATCGCCGAGGTGACCAGGAACGAGGAGCCGAACTTCGACCGCAGCGCGCCCATCAGGTTCTTGTAGGCCGCGGCACCGCTGGTGTCACAGGAAAGGCCGCAGGAGTTGGGGTACTCCCAGTCGATGTCGATGCCGTCCCAGATGTCCGCCCAGCGCGGGTCCTTGAGCAGGTTGTAGCAGGACTGCGCGAACGCGGCGGCGTTCTGCGACGCCTGGCCGAAGCCGCCGGAGTAGGTCCAGCCGCCGAACGACCAGATCACCTTGAGCCCGGGGTGCAGCTTCTTGAGCTTGCGCAGCTGGTTGAAGTTGCCGGCCACCGGCTGGTCCCAGGTGTCGGCGACGCCGTCGACGCTGCCCGCGGCGTCGTAGGTCTTCTGGTAGTCGGCGTACGGGTCGTCGTTCGCCGTGCACTGGCCGTTCTTCACGTTGCCGAACGCGTAGTTGATGTGGGTCAGCTTGCTGGCCGAGCCCGACGTCTCGATGTTCTTGACGTGGTAGTTGCGGCCGTAGACGCCCCACTGCACGAAGTAGCCGACGTTCTTCAGGCCGCCCGGCGGGGGCGGCGTGGTGGTCGTCGGGGGCGTGGTCGGGGTGGTGGGGGTGGTCGTCGGCTGCGTCGGGGTCGTCGGCGTGGTGGTCGGGGTGCCACCGCCGGCGTCGCAGGAACCGCCGTTCAGCCTGCAGTTCGCGGGCGCCGAGTAGGTGCCGGAGTAGCTGACGTTGAAGCCGAAGCTGGCGGTCGAGCCGTTGCCGACGTTGCCGTTCCAGCTGTTCTTGACGGTGACGTGCTGGCCGGCCGCGGTGTAGCTGCCGTCCCAGAGGGAGGCGATCTTCGCGCCGGACGGGAGGTCGAACTCGACCGTCCAGGCGGCCAGCGTCGAGCCGGAGCCGTTGTTGATCGTGTACTTGCCTTCGTAGCCGGTGCCCCAGTCGGAGCCCTTCGTGAAGCTGGCGCCCACGCCGCCGGCGGCGCTCGCCGGCACGGTGACGAGACCGACCGCGATCGCGCCGACCGCGGTGAACAGACCGAGGAGGTGCCATCTCTTTCTGGACATCGCTCTCCTTTGAGCCAGGTACGGGGACGGCGGGACCACCAGGCGGGGACCGGGGTGGTGCTTATGCGCCGTTTGCGAAGACGTTACGTGGTCCAGACCAATTAGGGAAGCACAACCACGGAGAGTGCCGACGGGCAGCTGACCAGCTGAGACGTTGGCGTGTTCACTGGTCCAGTCCAGTTACGCAAAGCAGTCGATGAAGCCGAACTCGGCACCGTCCTGCACCCGAACGCACCGGACGAGCTGTTGAGTCTCCTGGCCCACGGTGAACGGATTCGGAAGGCCCTGTCGATGCTGGGGCCAGTGGTGGGAGTTCGACGGTGGCTTTGGCGAGTTCTGGGAGAACCTCGCCGCCGGGAGGATCGAAGCCTCGGTCATCCCCGAGGGCTTTCCCGGTGACGACTACGAGGTCGAACGGGCCTGATGCGCCCGACTGGAAGACGAACACAAAAGAGCCCCCTCTTGCGAGGGGGCTCTAGTGCTGTCTCAACCAGACGTGCGCCCGAAGGGATTCGAACCCCTGACCTTCTGATCCGTAGTCAAACAAGATCAGTTCAGGAGGGTCCGGGGTAGCACGTTTCGGCTGGTCACGTCCAGGTCAGGGGCCCCGAGTCCAGCCCCGTCCACCACGTCCGTGAGACGTGTGTGAGACGCGGCGGCCGAAAGGGACCCATGAACGACCACGCCCACCACCCATCACCGGGCACCCAGCCGCATACCCACATCAAGATCATCGAGACGCCGGGGCACGGTCTGCCGCCGTCTCCCCAGGGCCCGCCGACGACGCCGCGGGGCTACGCAACGGGCGCCTCGTTGGTCACGCCACGTAGCCGGCGAGCAGCCGCTCCCGGGCGCGTGAATCAGCTCAGCGTCCGCCGCGAGCCAGCGCCCACCGCAGCCTCGTCCGGAGGTGGGCGATGAGCATCGAAGCGATCTCCTGGGCACTCAACGAGGCACCCATCCCCACCGACCGACGCGACGCCTCGTCGCTGGCGATGGTGCTCGTCGGACTGGCCAACCACGCCGACCCCGACGGCCGCAACGCGTTCCCCTCGAACGCCACCTTGACCCGCTACACCCGACTATCCGAGCGCTCGGTCCGCAACATCCTCCGCGAACTCGCCACCCTCGAGCTGATCCACCCGTCCGACCCCGGCATCGTCGCCGCCTACATCAGCCGCGCCGACCGGCGCCCCAACGGCTACGACCTCAACCTGTCACTCACAAGTGTGGACAACTCCACCCAGCCTGTGGACAACCGCTACGGCGAGGTCAGTCACGAGGGGCACAGTCTGCCGCCCGCTGACCAGGACGGGGGGCACGCAGCACAGGTCCGAGGGGCAGACCACGCCTCAACGGGGGGCAGAGCCTGCCCCCGAACCGTCCCTGAACCACCCAGGAACCGTCCCGCGCGAGCCCGCGCGCAAGGCGGCGAGGCCGCGCCGGTGCCGCCGCCCTGCGGGCAATGCGACGCCCGCCCCGGCGACACGATCGCCGCCCGCACCATCCCCGTGCCCGGCCGCGACCAAGTCCGCCGATGCCCACGCTGCCACCCCCACGAACTCGCCTCGTCACCCGACAACCCCGGCCTGCTCGCCGCCGTGGCAGGAGACCGATGAACCCACTCACCACCGCCGGCACGACCCGCGCACCGCGCGACCCACGGCGGCCCAGCGCTGGCTGGTCCCAGGGCAACACAGCCGCGTCGATCTCACCGTTCCATGCGCTGTACGAGGGGACCAAGCCGTGATCAAGGCTCGAAAATTGACCGACGTTCACCGGACCGAACTCGATCCTCACCACGTGGCACGTCTCCACGAGATCCCGTTCAAGCAAGACCGGACCCGGTACGCGTGCCAGGTCCTGCACCGACTCAACCCATCCGGCGTGTCGACAGCGGCGGTCATGGCGTGGCTGGCTGCCTACGGCTACGGCGAGAACGACCCCCACGGCCAGAAACGCAACCGCGTCTCCCCGGTGGTCGCCGCCTACCGACGCCAGCACAACCTCGACACGACCAGCAGTCGAATGCCGCACTGGACGCCGGCCGGGATGTCCCCGATCCCGCCCGTGCCGGACGAGGGCGTCGTCGTCCCATTCCCCTCGATCGAGACACCAGGGATACATCCGACCGGACGCCCCACCACGACCCAAGTGTCCCCTCCGGCTGCGCCTTCGGACCCCGGAGCGGACGCCTTCCCGAGGCAACCGGCCACCGGACCGGACGCGTCCGCCACCTGGCCGGACACCACCGCGACCGAGGCGATTCCGAGCAGGGGCGTCGCTGACCGGACACCGGAACCCGCAGGCCAGCACGCCGAGGACGCGTCCGGCTTCGTCCCTGCGCGTCCTGCGGTCACGACCGCTTTGGCGGAGCAGGCAGATACGGTCACCTCGGCTGACGACGTCCTCAACCGGACGACAGCTACCGCGAAGTCGACGGCGGAGGACACCCGTCCGGCGCTCGACCGGACACCGCCAGTGAAGCTGATGATCCGCTTCGGCTGGCAAACCTGGGCCGCACCGGTGCTCGCCCTGATCGGGTGCGCGCTCGTGCTGGCCAGCGGGGCTGGAGTGGTCGCCGACCGGCTGCTCGCTACTCGCCTGCTGCCGCTGGTCGACTGGCGGATCGCCGGAGCCGCGGGAATCGCAGGTGCGCTGGTTATCGCTCTTGCAGGCATTACCTGGAGGAACGCTCCGCGACGGCAGGTGACCCTGCAGCCGCTGTCAGTGGAGGCACGCGTGTTCTACTTCGGGTTCACCGGGGCCCTGGCCGCGTCCGCGGACGCCTCGTTCCGCGTGTGGCACGACGTGCTCCACGTCCACCTCTGGGAAGCCGCCGCGTTCTTCACCGTCGTCGAAATACTCCTGCTCGGCTCCGGCCTCGCCATGCGCTCCAACCTGAAACGAACCGGACGCCCCGGCATGTACGGCTCGGTCGTCTGGCTGCTCTCCGGCTTCGGCGTCGTCGCCGCCCTGCTCGTCTCCGAATGGCCCGGCAGCCTATGGCGAGCCCTCGGCGGACCAGTCGCCTCAGTACTCGCGCTGCACCTGGCCCTCGGACTCGAACTACGAGCCACAGGCACCCGCCAACGCTTCAGCCGACTCGGCCAAGCCCTACGGTCAGTCGGTCAGCACCTGCTGTCCTACGTCGGCGCCGGCACCGGCGACCAAACCTGGATCGTCATCCGCCGCGAACGAGCCCTCACCCGCGCCGCCCGACTCGCATCCAAACCGGAACTCACCCCCTGGAGCCGGCACCGCCTGGCCCGCGCCACACGAGCCTCCGGCGCTGGCCGATCCGACACAGCGACGGCAGACCTGCTCCGAGCGCTAGCCGCGGAGCGGGCCACCGACGCGCTACTGACGATGCCGACCCTCTCGCCATGGGACGGCGCAACCTGGATCGACGCCCCCGCGACGCTCGCTCACCACGCCCGCCAGCCCGAACATACGAAGTCTTCGAGGGACTGATCATGGTTCAACGGGACGCGTCCGGTGCGGGTCACCTAACACCGACCCGGACGCGTCCCAGCCAGTCCTGACGACGGAGACCGGACAACTCCAGTTCGGAAAGCTGGCGGCTCTTCTTGCAGAGTTTCATCGTGGCGGGCCCACTCGGTGGAGTATCAAGCAACGAGCTGGAGGGAGGTCCCACCTTGGCGGATCCCATCGATATGATCGATTCAGAGATCGACGTCGTCCGGATTCCGCGGCCGCGGTGGGGTGTGACCGACAACGCTCGCCGACGCCAACAGCCAACCGATCAAGTTGACCTGTCCACCACATTGCCGGGTTGCTGGCCCCACCAAACAACAGGTGTTCCACCGCGAGGACGTGCTCCAGCACCAGCTTGCGAAGCGACCACGGCGACGGCGGCCGAACTCCCGGGTTGTAGTTCACTCGACTGCTTTCCGGATGCGCTGGAGGTAGCTGAGGTCGACTCCTTGATCGCCGGGCAACGACGGCATGCTGGTCGTCGCCACGTTCACTGCGTATCCGCCGATCAGCCCGAGCAGCCAGGCGTAGTCAGGACTGACCTTCGCACCGGCTGCGCTGCCCAGCGCGACAAGGACAGACACTGATCTGCGCATCCAGTGGACGCGCCTGCGCTGACTGGCACGGTCTAAGTCGGACAGCGCGTCTGCGAGTTCAGCCCGGAGTTCCGCGAACACTTCGTCCGGATCTTCACCACCACCCAGCCGGCGCAGAAGGTTCCGTATCGCACGCACCAATCTGACTCGCTCGTCGTTGTATTTCAACCGGAACGCGATGACCTCGCTCACTGGCACAGACGGATCAGGCACGGGCAATAGCCCGCCGAGTTCCACCTGCCAGCACCTTTCCGGCTTCCCCGTCGCAGGCAGGTGAGCCAAGCGGAACGCCCACGGTTGGTCGGTGTAGGGAAGGCACGGCTCCGCGCGGTCGGCCACCCGCTGCCACGCGGTTAGATCGTGGGCCAACTGGCGGGCCAGAACGCTCAGAAGGGTGAAGTGCACGGCCGGGGAGACGATCAGCATTGGCTCTCGTCTGGCGACCCGGGCCAGTCCGTTCTCCAACAGGAGATCAACACAATGCGGTGGCAACTTGTCCGAGTAGACGATTTCCTGTTCGGGGTCTTCGACCGCTGGGCGTGGTTTCAACTCGCGTTCGGGCATCTCCGAGCAAAGGTCCGCGAGTGCGGCCCGCAGCTTAGCTGTCAGGTCGACTCCGCCGATGCCGACCGACGGCTCAACGTGAGAAGCGATGCTCAGCGGGGTGTAGAGGCCTGCATCCGCGACGGCGGCCATGTCAGGAGACATCATGCTCGGCCGAACCCACCCGGACTCCCGGTCGGGATCTGCGAGATCCGGCACGATCGTGCTGATCATGTCCCAATACAGCAGACCCTGGTACATCACGTCTCGCGGTGGCTCGATCAGCGGGTAGTAGAGCATGATCGCCATCGCGAGCCCCTCTCGATCCGCGGAAAGCCAACACCGGCTTCAGTCCTGTACGAGACCAGTTTACGGCTCAGGTCGATAAATGGCCCGGCCGCCGAGCGCATTGCCGAGCCGCTCGAATTTCCGCCTTCGGGTGGCTGACCGCCGCAACACGCCCGGCACCGGTCGCTAAGTACCGATACCTCAACGCTGACAATCAGCTCCAGGATGGCCCGATCCTCGTCACTGACCATCAAACCCGACGAAGGCATGACCCATCATCGCAAACCCACAGCCGTAAACTAATTTAACGTCGCGCGACACTAGCCCCATTGCCGTGACCTGAATGCACTAAGCGCGCACACATTGCCGACTTCCTAGTCCTCCTTTTTCGGGGTTTCGCCAGCGACATCAGCGTCGGAGACGATTAGCTCATGCTTCCCATTGCGCACGCCGAAAATGTACCCAATCACGGCGGCAATAAGCGGAAATACCGGCGTAAGAAGAAATAGTTGACCCAAGTCCTTTATTTGCTGCAGCCAGTCCGCGTGCAGTCGACGTGATGCTTCTACGGCATCAATTTGACCGCCACCCCTACCGATCAGGGCAGCAACATCCGACGGACTCGGATAGGTCGGGAAGGCGTACAGCGAAATGATTCCGATGAGAATTCCAGCGAGCAGCAGTAGCCATTTGAAGATACTGTAACCGAGTTGCGATACGGGCGAAGTCGCAGGTGAATTGAGGTTCACAACTGAATCATGGGCCCTTACACTCATCGCCGTTGGTCGTGAAAATGAACGCCGCATCCCTGAAAATTGAGAAAGGCGGCGCAATTCGGCGATGATTTCAATCGACTCCACTACCGCTTCGTCGCCCGTGGACTCATTTAATTTGCGAAGCTGCCTGTCAACTACCGCATTCCTGAGTTTAGACTCCGCGCTTCGCGGCAGATGACCAGCCCCCGCGGCCGCCGCAGCCGCCGCAGCCGCCGCCACCGCAAACCCGCCGACGAGACTCCACGCGAGAACGCTGGTCCTCAGGTCCGTGGCAAAATTGATCGCGATTCCAACGCCGCCAGCGATCGCCGCGGCGAGAGCGGACCATAGCCACGCTGACCGTGTCCGGCTCAAGACCAGACCTCCTCGTGTGCCGGAAGCGACCGCCTTACCGGCAGCCCGTTGAACTACCACTCGTCGAGCTGGGCAACTTTGTTACAAGTGAACGTCCGCGTCGCTGCACCGTTATACTCATGCAACGCGATGTCGGGCGACCTGCTCGAACAGTACTGCGAATGCAATCGCAGCAGATCGGGCTCGCCGCCTCAACGTCTTGCATGCCTGGCGCCCCAGTCAACACTTACCCCCGGCGTGGCCCGGCAGTCTCCGCAGTCACTGCAGCGCACGCAAACCTATGCGGTTGACGTCTCCGTCGGCTCCCAGCGAGAACGCGGTCGGCGCGGCGCCGTGATAGTCGGCGGCGATGACGTTGGAGACGGTCCGATCGGCTCCGGACCGAGCTGGCCGGGACACTTGACCAAGAAGGGAAGTTGTTAGATGCGCTCTCACACGAGCCGGAGAGCGGGACGTTCGTCGACCTGTCCCAACAGAAGTCGCAGGCGAGGCACGCGCCACTGAAGTTCTCGAGCCAGTCCAACCAAGGTGAGCAGTCGGTGTTCCTCGGCCAAGGCAAATGCTTTGGCCAGCAGGCTGGGTACTTCGCCGGGATAGTTGACGACCGGCTGCGCAGGCAGTAGGCCCACGCTGATTAGCTGGTTGAGTTTCTGATAGGCGCGCCGCGCGCTCGCGTCGGATAGCGCACCAAGCTCTCGGGAGCGATAAATCAGCGACTTGACTGATACGCCCCATTCACGCCCGAGTCGTTCCAGCGCGGCAAAATCTATGCGGGATGGGAGCAGTTCCTTGACCGATGCTGCGGGGGTGAGTAGCTCGGCGGCGAACTGGTTGGCTTCCTGCTCCTGCATTGGGTCGCCGGGCACGCTGTCGCGGTGCAGGAGCAAGTGCCCCAGCTCGTGGGCGGCGGTGAAGCGGTGCCAGTAGACGTCGTTCGCTCGATCGGGTGTCAGGATGACCAGCGGTCGAGGGAGCCGGGATGTTGAGAAGGCGTCGATGCGAGGCGTGTCCTCACCGGCAAAGGGCACCATCGTGGTGACGATGCCGCGGGTCTCCATGGTTCGGATCAGATGCGGGATGGGACCGACGCCCAGCCCCCACCGTTGCCGTAGCAGTCCCGCAGCGGCCACAGGGTCGGTCGGAATGTCCTGGCACTCGACGATATTGGGATGGTCTGGGTCGTCCTCGCCGGCGACGAAGCCGGGAAGGTCCACTGACGGCAGGGCGATCCGTTTCTCCAGCGCATGGGTGAGTTCCCAGACCTGTTCGACGAATACGACAGCCTTGGCGCGCTGGAACGACCGGGTCGAGCGCAGACTACGGAAATGCGCCGTGGAGGCATCAAGCCGGGCGTGCGGTCGACCGGCGGCGAAGAACCCCAGGGGAACGTCGAGGACCTCGGAGAGCGTGCGCAGATGGTCGGGGCGAGGTGGGCTGCTGCGGGCCTCCCATTGGGTGACGGCCGGAGCCGACACCCCGACCCGGTCGGCCAGCGCAGCCTTGGTCATGCCGGCCAAGCAGCGGGCCTGAGTCAGGCGTGCCGGATCGAACACGGCGGCGATCTCGGCGGCGCCTAGTGGTTCTTCGTGGTCACCGAACAGGCGTAGCTGTGGAGGCAGGTCAGGCATCGCTTCCGGTTTCTGGCTGCGGCGTTGCTGTGGGATCTGTGTCCGGCGAGGTCAGCGGCGGTCGCACGCCCAGGACGGGTTCTTCCAAAGGCGCCTGGTCGAAGCGACCGGCTGCCGTGTCGGGTCCAACGGGCACGAGCGGCCGTGCACCGATGCCGCCGGCGTCGGTGCCGTCGTCGGCGGCCCGCAACGAGATCTCTTCGAGGTGGGTCCAGCGGAGGTACCCGTCCTCATCGGCCTTCTCGGCGTCGCCCCAGAACAGGCGCAGGAGGCCGGCGTCCGGGTTGCTGGCGTAGGCCAGCACGACTGCACGACCAGCTGATGCCATCGACTGCGCATCGCGGCGCTCTTCCTCGAACAGCGAGGCAAGGTCGTCTTCGGTCAGTTCGGCGTGTTCGAGCGTGAGCTGGGGTTCGGGCGACTCAGGGTTCAGGGTGAGCAGGTTGTTGCGTACCTCGGACAGGCGCATCCGCTTATCCTCGACCCGAGTGTGGGCGTCGTCGCCGTAGCGCCATGGGTACAGGATGACGTTGTGCTCGCCGATGACGACCAGCTCGTAGGACGCGCCCTTCGGCTTCGTTCTACGAACGCCAGAGTGATCACCGATCGCCGAGACCAGCTCCTCGTGCAGCGCTTTCCAGATCAGGCCATAGGCCTCATTGGTGCTGAAGCCCATCTCGACATGGCTGGCCAGGGCACGTCGATGCGCCCGCCGCAGCGCCACCGGGATCGCTTCCAGCAAGTCGGCAGCCATGGTGCCGAACCGGGCACACGCCCACGCCGATGGCTTCAGCTGCCCCATCCGGACCTCCAGGTGGCCAAGCGCCGACCGCTTTCGATCCGCGCAACGAGGACGTTATATCACTTAATTTTCTGTCACGTCTAGCGCAGTGCGACGCGTGTCCCCCACCCGGGGAGGAGCGATCTCTTGACCGGCCCGGATCAAGACTGCCACCTGTTCAGCCCCCCGCCCTACGCCCCCGAAGCAACCGGGGCGCGGCGAGCTCGTTGTGATGCCCGCCGAGCGCATGCCGAGTCGAGGTCGCGTCCGCCACTGCATTCACAGGCGCAGGGAGCGCGGTCCGCTGTGGCGTGAGTCGCATCCCGTCGCCGCCTGTCGCCTTTTTCGTTTCTTTCGATTACCCTTTTGGGTAGTGCTCACGTCCACTGACCAGCATGAACCGGAGACGCGATGACCTCGGCACTTGAGCAGCACACGGTGTTTCCGCCGGCCGACGCGGACACCGGCTCTCACCACGCCCTGCACAGCCTGCTGGGCCTGCTGGGCAGCCGGACCGCGGCCGCGGCCCACGCGCGGCTGATCGGACCGGATGGCAGCGCCGTCGAGCTGCCTGACGAGGTCTATGAGGTACTGCGGCAGGTAGTGACCGCCATGTCCCAGGGCTTGGCGATCAACGTCGTACCGCGGCACGCGGTGCTGACCACCCAGGAGGCCGCGGACATGCTCAACATCTCCCGGCCAACGCTGGTGAAGCTGCTGGAGGCGGGCGAGATCCGCTACGAACAGCCTGGCCGGCACCGCAAGGTCCGACTGCAGGACGTGCTCGACTACCAGCAGCGAGCGCGCCACCGGCGCCGCATGGCGCTGGACGAGATGACCGCGCGGGCCAGCGAGGAAGAATCCGACGTTGAGGCTGACAACGTCGACAGGATCATCCAGACTCGCTAATCGTGCCGTTTCCCGCGCTGCTCGACGCCAACGTCCTCATCCCGCTCAACACAGCGGACCTGCTGCTGCGCCTGGCCGAGGCCGACACGTTCCGCATGTTGTGGTCCGAGCAAATCCTCGACGAGGTCCAACGCAACCTCGTCAACCAGCTCGGCAAGACCCCGCAGCAAGCGCAGCGGCGGCTGACGACGATGCGAGAGGCCTTCCCGGACGCCATGGTCACCGGCTTCGAACCGCTGATCAGCACAATGACCAACGACAAGAAGGACCGGCACGTTCTGGCCGCGGCGGTGCGAGCCGACGCCGCGGTGATCGTCACGTTCAACCTCAAGGACTTCCCGCCGGAAGCACTCGCGCCCTACGACATCACCGCGGTACCCCCTGACGACTTCCTGCTCGACCAACTCGAGCTCTACCCAGACGAAACGCTCCAGTGCTTATTCGACCTCGTCGCCGGACGGCACCGACCGCCGCTTGTGCTGGAGGAGTTCCTCGCTCGCTTCGCCGACGTGGCGCCCCGCTTCGTCGTCGAAGTCCAGGACCACCTTCGACGACTATCCGAAACCGAGGTCGTGCTCCCTCCGCACCGGCCACCCATCGATTGAGCCGCTGCAGGCACGCGTGGGGGCGGTTCCGAAGGGTGCGTCGTCGTCACGCCGTTTGAAGTTGCGCGCGAACACGACAGTGGCCAGGAGCTTGAGGTAAGGGCACAACGTCGAGCTGCACCAGATGGAGTAACTTTGGCCGATGGCGCCGTTGCGTTCTCGTCGGTTGGAGGCCCTGCTGGGGGCGCTGGTTGCCGATGCCTCGTACGGGCAGGTAGCCGGCTTGGCTTCAGCCAAGGCTCCGGAAGACTTTGATCTCGACTTCAAGAGCAAGACGTACAAGCCCAGCGACGAAGGCAAACGAAACCTGTCGATCGACGTCGCTGCCATGGCCAACACCGCCGGCGGGTTGATCATCCTTGGGATGGAGGAAGACGATCAAGCCCGGGCGTTGAAGCCGGTCGAGGACTTCGCGGTAACCGACGCCGAGGTCAACCGCATGTCACAGATCGTTGCGGCGGGAGTAGGACCGCTCCCGTCGATGGATATCCGCATCGTCGAGAACGAAGAGAAACCGGGCACAGGCTTCTACCTGATTGCCGTACCTCGCAGTCTGACTGCCCCGCACGCCGTCCTAGTCAACGACTCGCTGCGGTTCCCGCGCCGGAACGGCCGTACAACGGCCTACCTGTCCGAACCTGAGGTGGCCCAGGCATACCGGGAGCGGTTCGCCGGGCTTCAGAGCAGGCTGGACGTCGCTGAGGTCCACGAACGATTCCTGCTTGAACGTCTGAATACCGACCTGATGACTTACGTCGTCCTTACTCTCGTGCCCGACCAGGACGGCCACGTCGAGATCAACTATTCGTCGTTCAACGCGTTCCGGACGGCGATGCTCAACCGGGACCCGATGCAGATCTACCCGGGGACCGACTTCAAGCGCGCATTCGTCGGACCAGACCGGCTGATGACGGACGCTGGGTACGGCGATCATCGCATGGACCTCATCGCCTTCGTCTTGCACCGCACCGGAGCGGGATCGTTCGCCGCAGCCGTCGACCGCCGACGGGAAGACTCGAGCTCCTCCGACATCGAGGACGAATACCTCACAGCACGAGTCATCAGCGGGCTGCAGTTCCTCGCGAAGAACGCCCGTGATCGTGCCGCAGCCGGCGGCTCCGTCTCACTCCGCGCCACGCTGGTACCGGTCACTCCAGAACTCCCAGCCCGCTTGGTCCACAGCCGCAACTTCGGCTCAACACAGACACTGGGAGGCACAATCAGCCTGGTCACGCCACCGGTCGCCACGACGTTAGCCGACTTGGATGACCTGGCCAGCGACGGGCCACAGCTGCTAACCACCACCTTCGCCCTCGTCAGCGGCCTGAAGCAGCAGTTCGGGTACCCCGAGGCTCTGCAAGTCAGCGCCGATGGCCACATACGGATCAAGTACTGGACCACGCAGATCGGTGCCGCACTACAGAGCTGGGCTGAGCAGAACAGCGTCGAAGTAACCGAAGACACCGTAAACTAGTTTCGCTCATGCATAAGCGTCCTTATGCATGAGTGAGTCCGTTCACTCCTCTGCAAGGCGAAGGCATAAGACGTCACAGTCTCCTTTGACGACCGAGGACACGCCCAACAGGGCTCGTAAGTTGAACCGTCAGCGCGGGGATCGCAGAGGCCCGACTAACGTCAGCTCATGCCAACGAGTGTGCGGTCATTTCGCTGCCACACACCGCTTCGCCACTTGGTCGGGTCCCCTTGAGGCAGCGACGCACGACGTACTCCTGGTCGGGATACAAGTCAGCTGGCTTGCGACCACACATCCGGTTGAGCTCGGACGCGTAGATCCGTCGACCAAAGCGGCCGCTGGGTCGACGGATCTACGTTCGCGGTGCACTCGCCCCAATCTATAGGTCCGGGACCTCGCTCGTGGCTGCGCTCGAGCCGGGCAAGCATGCCATCGGGGTCGGTCAACCCGGCCGAAGGTTGAAACGCGCGGTGGGCGCGAGGTGCTTGAGGTTTAGGCAGGACGGGATTTCACGCCCGGTCCACGTAGCGGTCACCGGCCGATCCTCGGACGGACGACAGCACGAAGTCGACCGATTCCGAGACTAAGAATCTTCCTCCTCAACTCCGGTTTTGCTCTTTCGGAGGCGTTGTTCGCTAATGGCGGCCACAATCATCCAAAGCGGCAAAGCCCCTAAGAATAGGGCAACCATGATAGCCCATCTTATGGGTTTCACGACACGACCATAAAGTAGCGATGAGCTTCCCCCTGTTCGCCGGACACGGCGGGTGTGGGGTCAGGTCGCCGCATCTGGTGGCTGGTTGAGAGCCTCAAACGTGGCGGGGCTGTGCATCCCGATCTTGGAGTGTCTCCGTTTCGGGTTGTACCAGCACTCTATCCATTCGAATATCGCGTTGGCAAGTTCGTCGCGGGTTTTCCAGGTTTTCGCGTCGAGAAGTTCGAGCTGAAGAGTGCCCCAGAACGATTCCATCATGGCGTTGTCGTAGCAGTCGCCGACCGTGCCCATGGAGGCGAGTATTCCGGCGGCGCGGAGTCGTTGCCCGAAGGCCCACGACGTGTATTGCGAGCCGTGATCGGAATGTAAAATGGTGGCATTGTTCTCGGGTTGGCGGCGGAGGATGGCCATGCCGAGCGCGTCAGTGACCAGTTCGGTGCGCATGTGGTCGGCGATGGACCAGCCGATAATGAGCCGGGAATAGGCATCCATGACCGCGGCGCAGTAGACGCGGCCTTCCTCGGTCGGATGTTCGGTGATGTCGGTGATCCACAGCCGGTCCGGGGCTTCGGCGGCGAACCGGCGGTTGACCAGGTCGGCGCTGGGTTGCCCGGCTGGGTCACGGACCGTGGTGTGGTGGCGTCGGCGCCGGTAGAGGCCCTGGATCCCGGCCTCGCGCATGAGCCGCTCGACCCGTTTGAGGTTGACCGGTAATCCAAGTCCCATGGTCAGTTCGGCGTGCACCCGCGGCGAGCCGTAGGTGCCACGAGAATCGGCATGAATCCGTTCGATATGTTTCAGCAGCAATGTGTTCTCCTCGTCCCGAGTCGAGGACGGCCGGTCGCGCCATTCGT